>CAJOMF010000025.1 GCA_905235605.1 uncultured bacterium | reverse complement strand
GTTAATTCCACTTTTAAAGTTCATTTCAGCCTTATTATTATAATCTATTTTATACCATCCTAAAGCCATTTTTCTTAATTCTAAACATTCTAAAACATCTGTATAATTATTTTTATTTGTAATATTTCCAATAATTCCAAAAAATGAATATATTGCATGATTCATTTTATCTAAATAAATTCCGCAATGTGCCCTAGGAATTTTCATTTCTGGTAATTCTCTCCATTCTCCTATATTCATATCGAATAATTCACATGAGCTAATATTTTCTCCACCTACAACAACTATTGATTTATAATAATCTAAAAAATCAACAGCATGATATGCATGAGGTTTAAGCATATCAGGCATTGTTAATAATTCATTTGTTCTTATTAAATATACATATGCTGCTTTTGTAACTTGATTTTCTTTATCAACTCCTCCTAATATATATAATTTATCTTTAATTAATAAAGTTCTACTTCCATTTAAAAAATAAGTATATTTATGAATTTTTTTATCAAATTTTACAACTTTTTTTACAATTCCGCGAGATTTTTTGTCATAACACTGCATTTCATTAGTTCCTGGAATTGGTTTTGCAATATCAACTTCGCCGTCATATTTGAAGGCGATGAAAACGTCATCACACTTTACGACATCCGTTACCAGCGCACACTCAAAGCCGAAAACGGCCAGAAAGGAATGGGTTCCAACATGTATGGCCGCGGCGGAGAAAGCCTGACCGTGAAGATCCCGCTCGGGACTTTCGTTTTCGACCACGAAACATCGGAACTTATTGCCGACATCACAAAGCACAGGCAGAAAGTCGTCGTCGCGCACGGCGGGATCGGCGGCCGAGGAAACGCGAAATTCAAAACGAGCGTCAACAAAGCGCCGCACTACGCACAGGAAGGTCTTCCCGGCGAGCGGAAAAAAGTGCGCCTCGAACTCAAACTCATGGCGGATGTAGGAATAATCGGCTTTCCGTCAGTCGGAAAATCGACACTCATCAGCGTTATCAGCAACGCAAGACCAAAAATCGCCGAATACCCCTTCACTACTCTCGTTCCGAACCTCGGCATGGTCGAAGGAAAGGACTTCATCCCGTTTGTCGTTGCCGATATTCCCGGACTTATCGAAGGAGCGCACGAAGGAGCAGGGCTCGGTCACAGATTTCTCCGCCATGTCGAAAGATCGCGCTTTCTAATCCATCTCGTCGAAATAAATCCGGTGCGCAAATCGCCGGTCGACGACATAAAAACAATAAACCGGGAGCTTGAACTTTTCGACCCCGAACTTGCAAAAAGAGAGCAGATAATCGTCCTCAACAAAACAGACTCTTATGGCGAAGAAGAGGAAAAACAGAGAGACGAACTGCGTGAATTCGCCAAGGGAAAACCCTATTTCGAGATCAGCGGGATCACGAGAAACGGCGTAAAGGAACTCATGGATTTCGTCGGTCAGAAAGTCATCGAATACAGAAACCGCGAAAAAGAAGAAAAAAAACAGAAATAAATTTGCAAAAATGCCTTTTTTCCTTAACATAACCCGCTTTTTCTAGCGGATTATTCCGTGTGGTTGTTTTAAAAACAGTGAGGGATTTATGGAAGAGCTTAAAAATGAGATAAAAAAAGTGATTATTTCGTCATTGGAACTTGAAGACGTCAAACCGGAAGACATTGTTGATTCAGAGCCTCTTTTCGGTGAAGGGCTAGGTCTCGATTCGATCGACGCGCTCGAACTCGGAGTCGCGCTCAAAAGGAAATTCGGAATCAAATTTTCATCGGAAAATTCGGAAAACCGTAAACATTTCGCGTCAGTAAACGCACTTGCCGAATACATTGCAGCATCAAAGGAAAACCAGACAAAGGAGTAGAAACATGATACAGGAAGAAATCTTCAAAGAACTTAAAAAAATCTTAGTTTCCGAATTCGAACTCGAAGAAGATACCGTCACGATGGATGCGCTTTTGAGAGAAGATCTCAACCTCGATTCGATTGATGCGATCGACCTTTTCGTCAAGATGAAAGAGTACATTCCGGCCGGCAAAGGCAACATCGATCCTTCGATCCTGCGTACTGTCCGCACCGTAAGAGATGTCGTCGAAGCACTTGCTCCCTACCTTTCGGACGCAGTTCAGACTGCAGCTCCCGAAACAAAGGATCCTTCCGACAAGGCGGAAAACTAAACTCACCTTTATGAAAAAAGCTCTCAAAATATTTCTGAATATCGTCTTGATTTTATACCCTGTCATCGTTTTCATCATGCTCGTCATGCTGAAACTTCCTGTAAAAGTCCTTTCTCTCTGCGTTATCGCCCTTGCCGCTGCACTTTTTCTGAGCTTTTCTGCCAAAAAAGGGGAAAAAAATTTAGACTGGAAACCTCTCGCTACTTCCATCCTCTTTCTTGCGGCGGGTCTCCTCTGCTTTTTCACGAACCGGACAATTTTCCTCAAACTCTATTCTCCGGCTATCAATTTGAGTTTATTGATATTTTTCGGAAGCACGCTGTTTTATCAACCGAATATAATCTTTCGTTTCGCGACCCTTGCCGACAGATCGATAAAAGGTTCTTTTCACGAAAAAAAGGTCGAGAATTACTGCAGAAAAGTGACTGTTGTCTGGTGTATATTCTTTATTTTAAACGGATCTATAGCCGCACTTACCGTTTTTGCAGATAAAATCTTCGGGATCACACCTGAAAACGCCGACAAAGTCTGGTCGCTTTACAACGGCGGAATATCGTATATCCTTATGGGCATTTTGTTCGCTGCCGAATTTATAGTTAGAAAATTCGTGGATAAAAAAATGGTGAAAGTTTTTCCATTAACAAAATTCAAAGCCTCTTCCAGAGCGAAAGAGGCGGTCGTCTGCTACGACGGGAAATGGTCGGACGGCGTTTTCAAAACGTGGGACGATTTTTTGCGTGATACGGCAAAAATGAGAAAATTCTTAGAGAGCCGCGACACAGATTCATACATTCTCCACTGCGCCGATTTCTGGTATTTCGGAGTCACATTCACTGCCCTTCTCCAGTGCAGAAAAGCAGTCCATCTGACCCAGAACATTTCCGAAAAATTCCTTTCGGAAGCGCTTCTCCCAGGAATGGAGCTTCTTACCGATGCCGAAGTCGTAAATTCACTAAATATCCCTGAAATAATTGAAAAATCGGCTGATCCCACAGCAGACGAAATTGATACGACACCAGAGATCAACGGCGAAACAACGCGGATTTTCCTTTTCACATCGGGTTCTACCGGAAAACCGAAATCGGTTCCGCAGAGAATGAAGGAATTTGAAGAGGACAACGCTTTCATAATCTCGAAGTGGCTCGACAAGATCCAGGCAAGGAAGTTCGTTTCAACCGTGAGCCAGCATCACATTTTCGGATTCCTTTTCGGCTTCTCGCTCCCGTTTGCGACAGGGACTCCGTTCAGGCGCAAAAGAATAGAATTTCCTGAAGAATTTGAAGAACTTACTGACGAAAAATATCTGATCGTGGCAACTCCTGCGTTTTTAAAGCGGACAGTCGAGATAGTTGAAAAACTCGACATGCGCGATCCTTGGATTTTCACGAGCGGCGGCGCTGTGAGCCCCGAACTTGCAGTCAAAACTAACGAAGTTTTCGGGATATACCCGCTTGAAGTCTACGGAAGCACAGAAACTTCCGGCATCGCTTACAGAATGCAGGATAAAGACGGGCTTACCTGGACTCCTTTCGACAATGCGAAGATCTGGCTCGGGGATGACGGCTGCCTGCGCATAATCTCACCCTACATCAAAGATCCCGCCGGTTTTGCGACTGCTGACATGGCAGAAATGCTTGAAAACGGAAAATTCCTGCTCAAAGGGCGCAGCGATTCGATCGTGAAGATCGAGGAAAAGCGCATTTCTCTTACCGAAGTCGAAAACAGGCTTCTGGAAAGCGGACTTGTCGAAGACGTCAAAGTTATCGCCCTTTCAAACGACATCAGGCAGTATCTCGCTGCGGCTCTTGTGCTGAACCAGAAAGGGAAAGAGCAGTTTGCCGGTAAGGAAAAACTAGTTCTCAACAGATATTTCCACGATTTTCTGATGCATTACTTCGAGAACACGGTGATCCCCAAAAAATGGCGTTTTCCGGAGAAACTTCCGACTGACATTCAGGGGAAAAAGCACAAAGAAGAGATCGCAGCTCTGTTTGAGGTGAAATAATGGAAAAAAATCTTCACGGCATAGTTGTTGAGCAGGAAATTCTTAAAGAAGATCAGCATGTTATCTTAAAACTCAATATAACGGAAGAATCAGATTTCTTCGACGGGCACTTCCCGCAGTTCAAACTTCTTCCGGCAGTAGCACAGTTCGAGATCGTGACAAGGCTTGCAGGGATATACTTCGGCACGAGGCGCTTTGTCCCGAACATCAGGCGGATAAAATTCTCTTCGCCGATCCTTCCCGGCACCGAGGCGCTTTTAGAGATGAGATACAACAGCGCAAAACCAGCACTTACCTACACTATTTCAGACTTTACGCTGCAGAAAATGGTCTATTCTACAGGCACTTTTGAAGTTGCAGAGGCATAATGGAACAGAAATTCGGCTTTGTCATTCCGGTCTACCGGCACGGTGCAGCTCTTGCCGACGTGATAAAGGAACTTGAAAGATACGACTTTCCGATAATCGCAGTCGATGACGGAAATGATGAAGAAAATAAGGAACTTATAAAAAAAGCGGTCGAAAACGGCAGAAACTGCGTTCTGGTCGAACGTGAAAAAAACGGCGGCAAGGGAGCTGCGGTATCATCTGGAGTGCTGAAAGCTGCCGAAATGGGGCTCTCGCACGTTTTCCAGCTTGATTCTGACGGCCAGCACGATACATCGAAGATCCCGCGCTTCCTCGAACTTTCGAAGGAATATCCTGATTCAGTCATCTGCGGATGCCCCGAATACGATAAGAACGCGCCGCAGAGCCGCGTAAAAGGGAGGGAATTCGCCAATATGTGGATCCACATCGTGACGCTCTCAAAAACGATAAAAGACGCGATGGTGGGATTCCGCATCTATCCGGTAGAAAAAGTGGTGAAAATCCTTCAGAGGACATTTTACATCAACAAAAGGATGGGTTTCGACATTGAAATTTTAGTGCGCCTTTTCTGGGCGAACGTGCCTATAATCTCGGAACCGGTAAAGATATCATACCCCAAAGACGGAGTATCAAACTTCCGCATGTTCCGGGATAACGCAGGGATTTCAGAGACTTACACGCGGCTTTACCTCGGAATGATCCCGCGTCTGCCTCTCATCATCTACCATTCACTAACGAGAAAAAAATGAGCGGGAACGGGCACTGGAGCAATAGTCAGGAAGTTGTGAAAACGAACAGGCCGCTCAAATTCACGCTTCTTCTGATAAAATTTCTCCCCGCGTTTTTAGTTCACCTCATCGTTTTTCCGGTAAGTTTTTTCTTTTTTCTGGGAGCAAAAAGTGCTCGCAAACACGTTTTAGATTTTCAGAAACAGATGCAAAAATTTACGGATAACGCAGCTCCCAAGCGACTGAACGCATACCTCACGATACTCTCATTCGCCCTTTCGGTAGTTGAAAAAATGGAGGGGTGGCTCGGAAAAATAAAATATGAAAACCTGATAAGGCATGACGATGACCTGCAGGAGCTCATCTCACGGCTCGAAAGCGGCAGAGGGGCGTTCCTCATAGGCTCGCACCTCGGAAACATCGAGCTCATGCGCAGCCTTTCAAGTTTCTGCGAGACGGGAGTTTCAAAAAAAATAAGCGTCACCACGATCATGTCGATGAAGGTGACAAGTCAGTTCAACAACACTTTGAAAGAGATAAACCCCGAAGTCGTTACGAATGTCATCGACCCCGATTCGATAGGTCCGGAGACGATATTCGCGCTGCAGAACGAAGTCGAAAACGGCGGACTTGTCGTAATAACGGGCGACAGGACTTCGGCTCACGGCGGAAAGCACACGATAAAGCACGGATTTCTCGGCAGAGAGGCGGAATTCCCCTACGGTGTCTTCCTCATCGCGACTCTGCTCAAAGCTCCAGTATACTTCGTTTTCGGTCTGCGCACGAAAAGCGCCGCGATATTCCCGAAAAACAACATTTTCGTCGAAAAGTCGAAGACAGATCTCAGCAGCTGCACCGGCAGAGAAGCCCGCGCGAAAATCCCCGAGCTCTGCGGCGAATACGTTGCAACCCTTGAAAAATACTGCATAAAATATCCAAACCAGTGGTATAATTTCTTTGATTTCTGGCAGACAGAAAAGGAGGAGAACAATGGATAGCGTCTACTGCTCCGAAACGGCTGAGTTCCAGGTCGCCTTTTTCGACCTCGACCCGATGAACGTCGTCTGGCACGGCAACTACGTGAAATATATGGAGATCGGCCGCTGCGCCCTGCTTGACAAGATCGGCTACAACTATACCGAAATGGTGAAAAGCGGTTACGCCTTTCCTGTCACCGGCATCAAAGTGAGATACATAAAACCGCTCACTTTCGGAGAACACGCCAGAATAGTCTCACATCTTATCGAATACGAGAACATGATCAAAATAAAATACGAGATCTTCAATGAAAAAGGAGAGTTGACCACAAAAGCCGAAAGCACCCAGATGGCTTTCAACATCAAAAAAATGGAAGCAGAATTCTCGTGCCCAGAAGTCTTTGTGAAGAGAGTTAAAGCGATCGCAGGACTGCAGTCTGCGAAATAAGCATATCATCAGTAACCTAAATCCCGGGATAGTAGAAGGTGACTTCCTTCCTCTTGCGGTCCTGCGCCGCATTCCAGTCGAAATCGATGCCGAAACTTTTCAGATGCGCGACTCTGTACCACCACCATGCGTTTAGAAGGGCCCTTTTTCTCGAACCGGAATCAAACTTTTCCCTGATCTTCTCTACACGCTCGAGAGTTTTTCCGGCCGCCTTTCTGACATTCTCATCAATATCGTTTTTTTGCAGATGTTTGAATATCCTGCATTTGTCAAAGCCCAAGTTTACCCGCAGGTCGCCTGCCGCTTCGCAGTAGGCTTCACGCCAGACAGGATGCGGCTCGATCACTCTTATGTCGTAGCCGTTTTTGAACTTTTCCAGAACTATCTCAGGATTTTCAGTGCGTTTTTTTACCTCGAAATCATCAGCCGAACGCAGCTGTTTTCCGAGATATTCGAACCACTCCGCGCACACTTTTTCAGTTTCGGTCTCCTCCATGGAACCAAGAAGCTGAGTTATACTCCCCGGCACGAAAGACCATGAGAACAGATGGGCATCCTGACGCTGCAACCCCATATAATAAGCCTGTTCTTTAAGACTTCGGAAAATGGTGAGCATCGGTTTCAACGCTTTCCAGCATCCGTAATAATGTTTCAGAATCAAGATCGAATCACGAAAGGCAAGTGTCACAAGATATGATTTCGGGTCTGAGATCCGGCTCTGCGGCCAAAAAGGTTTTCCTGCATAGTAATCTGAGGGTTTTCCTCCGTTTTTGGCGATTTTATTGAGATCAGACAAAAAGAGGTCAATATCCTTCTTCAGATCCTCTACCCTTTCCTTCACATCGATTCCGGGTTCGGAAAAAAGCGCACCGTGTTCATACCTGATGATCTTCTGAAAAAATTCCGGTAGTTTTTTAAAGCACTCGTTACCCTGCACTTTTTCACGGAAGAAGTTCCTTTGGAAAAACGACATTATATCATAGATTTTTTCATTTAATTTTTCTTCATTCCCTGCACAGTCTGAAAACAGATACTCCTCATATCTGCTTATAAAATTCCAGGCAGACTGACGGCTTGTGATCTCGAAAAGATCCTTCTCGTCTTCCATCTCAGTCTCTCTTATCATCTTTGCCGCAATGCACCTGAGGATATCCGTCAAGTCATATTCAGGATCGAGCGACCTTATCAGCGAAAGGAACTTTCCCTCCAGTTCCTGATCTCTGCCGTAACAGTCGCCATATTCGAGATAGTTTCTCAATTTTTCGTTTGAAAAAAGGATCCCGGCGATCTCTTTCCTGACATCGCTCCTAAGACAGCTGAAGCCTGTTTTGGAAAGTTTTTCAAGCACTTCAAAATAACTTCCCGGCTTGAGCACACCTTCATCCAAAGCAGATTTCAAAAAAGCGGTATCGTTCAGGAGATCGATGCAGATCCTGCTGATTTCGTCAGCTTCAAAGACTTCACAAAATTCAGTTGACCTTTTTGGAGAATTCAGCCACATTTCTGCAAAACCGTAGAGCTGCGGCACATTTTTTAAGATTTTATTGAAAAATCTTCTTATTACCTTCTCATCTTCCTTAAATGTTGAAAGAAAAACTGTTAAGATCCTTTTTCTGATTTCACGAAATTTTGGAAAACAATCCATTTTGACCCCCGCATTCAGTGCGATAAAACGTTAATAAAAAACTTTTTGATAATTTCGTGCGGGAAAAAGAGTCTTTGACGATCTGCAAAAGCCCCTCAAGCCGAAACGCCCAATCAAAACCCCGGCTTGTTTACCGATCCACCACACACCGTGATGTATTTGCCAATGAGGTATCTGCCCCGCGACAGAACCGGTAAAATCTCCATGCATCAATTATCAGGAACTAAAGACAGCGGATTTTTTAATAGCAAAAAAATCAAAGTCAAGAAGAGAGATGAATTTTTGCCAGGAAGTGTCCTGACTGAAAATCTATTCTTTCACGATGCAGCTTCTGATGAAGTGTTTCCAGAACCAGCCGAAGTAGCTGCCCATCATCGTTTTGTATTCAACGGGTTCGACTTTGCCGCCGACACCCATCAGACGGTATTTCATCGACAGCTCCCAGAGTTTGTATGGGATATCGCTTAACCCGCATCCAAGGTAGAAATTGTGCCTTTTGATGCGCTCTTCCGGATTTCTGCACTCCTCGCACCAGTCTTCAAGGGCAAGAAAGAACCTGTTTCCGCGATAATGTTCCAGCATCGCCTTTATTGCATTCGTTCCGTATCCTTTCCCGCGTTTTTCTGAATCGACTGCAAAATAAAAAAGGTAGACAAGATCCCTTCTCCGCACAAGATAGGCCATTCCGACCCACTCGCCGTTTTCGACAAGATTCCAGAAATCAGCTCTTCCGGCAGCCGCACGCTTTTTCAGAAGCGAAAACGGAAACCTCTCCTCTTTTGGAAAAGCCTCTGTGTAAAGCCGTTCAAGGCGCGACCACTCAAACTTCGTATTTTTAACTTCAACAAGTTCCATTAGCACCTCCGCAGGCTCTTTACACCTGTTTCCGGCAAAAGGCAAATGTTGCAAAAAAGCGCCTCCCGACTATATTTTTCCGATTTTAAGTTCATCTTTAAAGGAGTAAAAAATGAAAAGATCATCACTTGCCGCGGTTTTCGCTCTTTTGTTCTCGCTTCTTCTCTCCTCATGCGGAAAGCAGCCGCCGACACCCGCCACCGAAGCTCAGAAAATGATAGAAATGAAAGATGAAGCAGAAAAGAAACTCAACGACGCAGTCAAAACAGTCGAAGAAAAGGAAAAGAAGGCGCTGGAAGAGTTTTAGAACATTATTCTGTTTTTACAGAAGTCTTTTCTCGTTACGTCCGGAATAAAGAATTCTTCAATGAAGATAACGTAACTTATAGCTCATTATTTTGCCCTGATACGTGCTCGGACAGCACTAAAAACTTCATCGTGGGAGAGGCGTTCTGGAGTCTCTTCTGCCTGAATATCCGCGGCGTCAAGTTTTGCCTCAATATTTTCGGTAAGGCTTTCGTACATGTCGAGACTCATCACCACCATAGAACCGTAACCGTTTTTTGTCAGAAAAACCGGCTCTTTCCTTGAAAAAACCAAACTCTCTATGTCAGAGAATTTGTTGCGTAGATCTGAAACCGGGCGAATTTGCATAATTTCCTCCTAAAAAGCAAAAAATTATCATTACTTTATCACTATTTTATCATAATTCAAGTTTTTGATTTCGGATACCGATTTATTTGGATATTTGCCGGAGCGCGGGCGGCTCGCCCGCAAATCGTCTGGTTACTGAGCCTGTCGAACCGCACAAAAGCGCTTCTTCACTTCGTTCCGTTTTGGAAGATACTGCGGGAAGCCAGTTCGAGACATATAAAAAAATAAGACCACATTATACAATCTGCTTATCTGTCAATCCGTGTTCGATCTCTTCAATTGTCGGTATAGTGCCTTCAACTTTTCCCGGATAGATTTTGGCAAGTTCAAATTCGGATATACCTAAAGGCTGGCTGCTTGACTCAAGGGAATATTGTGCTACCAGATTGTCCTTCTGTTTGCAGACTAAAAGCCCGATTGTGGGATTGTCGCGCCCTTCTTTTCGCAGAATATGATTGCAGGAAACCACATAACCGCCAAGCTGTCCCACATCAGTAAAATCGAACTCACCGATTTTTACTTCAACCACCACATAACAGGACAAATTAAGATTGTAGAATAACAGATCTATGAATTTTTCTTTTTCTCCTATCTGCAAACGGTATTCTTTGCCGACATAGGCAAAACCTGTTCCGAGTTCAAGCAGAAACTGCGTTATATTGTCGAGCAGCGCATCCTTTAATTTTCGTTCGTTATGTTTTGTCGTAATCTCGGTAAAGGCAAAATTATATGGATCTTTGGTAAGCTCCTGAGCCAACTCACTTGTTTCTTCAGGAAGAGTTTCCTTGAAGTTCGTTAAAGCCTTTCCTTGACGCTCATAAAGGTCTGTTCCGATAAAATTGAGCATCGTGTCGCGGCTCCAGCCGTTTAATATTGTCTGGTGAACGAAAAAGAGTGCTTTCTTTGGTTGATTTTGAAATTTGTCAATCAAAAATCTATGATGCCCCCATGGAACAGAGAAAATATCACCTGCTATTCGCTCCACAACTTGTTGAGTAAATTTCAAATTATCTAATTGCTCCACAACTTGTGGAGTAATTGCCTTATTCCCTAATTGCTCCTCAACTTGGGGAGTAATTTCCAAATACGACTGATAAAGCAGATAAAAATTTTTCATATACAGAAGATTGGTCTGAGAAAAGCAGGTGGCATCAGGGTTTTGAGTCTTTAAATCCATGCTCAAATTTTTCATAAAACCACTTCCCCATTTACTTTCCGCTTTCTTGGTCACAATGTCTTTCCCCAAGCTGTAATAAAATCGGAGCATTTCATCATTTACCTTTACGCCGCTTTGATCTGACTTTTTCGGTAGCGTGAAGAAAGTTCCTTTATCCAGTTTTTATATTCCTTATCCAAAATGGTTATTGTTTTGCTCATTTTTCCCTCACAAAAAATCGTTTTC
Organism: uncultured bacterium; assembly: GCA_905235605.1. Lineage (GTDB taxonomy): Bacteria > UBP6 > UBA1177 > UBA1177 > UBA1177 > UBA1177. Next base: position 39,526 of record CAJOMF010000025.1, on the reverse strand, counting down.
TATTACAAAACAACGAAAACTAAAATATTATAGCAAAAAATTCCAGACATCAAAGAAAAATATTGTAAAGACTAATTCGATTTTTTATAATTGCATACTTAAGTGTACGAAAAATCGTACAGTTCATTCTTCAGTTGTCCGTAAAAATCGGACAACTCAGCCAACTGTCGCAAATTTTGCGATAGTTCCCCGCCCCGCACAAAAGCGATCTTCAGTTCGTTCCGTTTTGGAACATAGTGAAGGAAGAATGTCTTGTGTCACCAATCAAAAGCCTAAAATTTGTTGATTTTTCAGCAGTTATAAATAAAATTTTGCGTTTTTTGGAGTTGTATTATGGATAAAAAAACACTGGAATTCGTTACTTACTGCATCGTTAAACTTTCAGCAATACTGAATCTTTCACAGCATGACGTCTATGTGAAGCTAAAAAATTCAGGAATATTATATGATTACATCGTTCCATCTTATGATGTCCTTCACACATTCAGTTCTCGCTATCTGATGGAAGATCTGACCGACTACATGAAAGAAAAAGGAGTGCTTTGAAACTGCGAACCTTATTGAAGAAGGTGTCGCCGATCTTCATTGCCGCAGCGATAAATATCTGGCTGAAGAAATCTGGAACGAGTATCAAGGAAAATAGATAAGACAACGGTTGCTGAGCCTGTCGAAGCAACACTTCCCCGCCCCGCACAAAAGCGCTTCTTCAGTTCGTTCCGTTTTGGAACATAGTTAGGGAAAAGCCGACTAATTTGCATTTTTTGCAAATTGCAAATACCTTTTCGCGTTTTTTTGAGGATTATCACAATGATTAACCGTTATTTTTACAAATCATCACTATCAGATTTTTTCAATTCTTCAGTTGACACTATTTTTGGTCAAATGTCGCTTGCTGACGAAATGGATACCATGGCCACTCAAAAATTTGCATGGTATGAAGAAATTGAAATTATGAAACGAGTTCTAACTCCGTGGGAACAAGAAAATGCGGAAATTCTTTTTGAATATTCGATTCCACGACTTGGCAAAAGAATAGATGTTGTCGTTTTGTTGCAAGAAAGAATCTTTGTTATCGAATTTAAGGTTGGTAAAACAGATTTTTTGCATACTGACGTAGATCAAGTTTTGGATTATGCTCTCGATTTGAAAAACTTTCATCAAGGCAGCATCGATCGCTTGATAGTTCCTGTATTAGTTGCAACTGAAGCGACAGAACACTCAACTAAATATAGACTTTCACATTATAACGACGGCATTTACGAGCCACTCTTAACAAATGCGACACATCTCCAAGAGGTAATAAGCTTAGTTTTATCTGATGAAACCGAGCATGAAACGTACAGCATCGCTTTAGAAGATTGGGCTCGCAGCCGTTATGCGCCGACTCCAACCATTATTGAAGCAGCAAGATCGCTTTATTTGAATCACAGTGTGGAAGATATTACTCGCCATGAAGCCGAAGGAGAACAACTTGAACGCACAACGCGCTATGTGCAGCAAGTAATACGCGAAACAAAAGCGAGAGGTGGCAAAAGCATCTGCTTTGTTACAGGTGTTCCTGGAGCAGGAAAGACATTAGTTGGTCTTAATGTTGCAGTACAACAAGAATCTAATGAAGATTTAGCTGTTTATCTCTCTGGCAACGGTCCGTTAGTCGCCGTTCTTACAGAGGCTCTAACCCGAGATAAACAAGAACAGGAAAAAGCACGTGGAAACAAAATAACTAAGAAAATCGCGGAAAGTGAAGTTAAGCGTTTTATCCAAATTATACATCGTTACCGCGACAATATGCTTAACAAAGTTAAATTAGTTGATGGCAAACTGGAAATAGATCCGACAAAGGAATTGAAAGACAAAGCAGCCGGTTATGGAGAAGTAGAAAATATTACCATCTTTGATGAAGCGCAGCGCTCTTGGGACAAAGAACATATCGCATCATGGCTTAACAGGAAGAAAGGTTTTGCAAATTTTCCCATGTCAGAGGGAGAATTTCTTATTTGGTCACTCGATCAACGCAAAGATTGGGCTGTAATAGTTTGTCTTGTGGGTGGCGGTCAGGAAATCAATACCGGAGAGGCTGGCATCGGCGAATGGATTCGAGCTCTCAATGAAACTTTCCCTGATTGGCAGATTTATATTTCAAGCCAACTCACAGCTCGCGAATACGCTGAAGGTAAGGTTGAAGATTTATTACAAAATAATCCTCATGTTATTTATTCGGATGATCTACATCTTGCTGTATCTATGCGGAGTTTTCGCGCTGAAAATTTATCAAATTTAGTCCATTATCTGTTAGATGGAGACATTGATAAAGCCCGCGAAATCTATGCTTCCATCGAAGATCGCTATCCAATTGCTCTCACAAGAAATATCGAAACAGCCAAAGAATGGCTACGCCAAAAAGCTCGTGGAAACGAACGATATGGCATGGTTGTTTCCTCAAAAGCTTATCGTTTAAAACCTTTGGCAATTGATGTACGCTGTAAACCCGACACCGTTCATTGGTTTTTGGATGATATCAATGATGTTCGTTCTTCGTTGTTTTTGGAAGATGCCGCCAGTGAATTTGATATCCAAGGCCTTGAATTAGATTGGACATGCTTGGTTTGGGATGGAGACTTGCGGCGAGGCAAAAATTCTTGGGAATATTACGAGTTTAATGGCGGCAACAAATGGAACCGCATCAACAAAGAAGAACGCAAAGCATACCAACTGAACGCATATCGTGTTTTGCTGACTCGTGCAAGACAAGGAATGATTATCTGTGTTCCTGAAGGAAATTCAAAAGATCAAACTCGATTGCCTGAATTTTATGATAACACCTACAAGTATTTGAAATCAATCGGATTTAAAGAAATGGACTAAATCACCGCATTCTGCGGGAAGCCGGCTGGAACGTGATCGTGATCTGGGCTTGGAAATCATACCTTATCTTGGCTCCCCTGCCGTAGGGGAGCTGCTGAAAGCTGAGAGGTCCAGTTGAAAGCGGCACTCATTGAAGAAACGATGCGGGAGGTCACAGAGAATCTGAGACACAACAACATTGAGACGCCATGCTATGACGTCTCTCCTACCGATAAATGAGTAATATTTCTTTGTTTGCAAGAAGTTCCTTGTTAATTTTCACAAGAAATGCTCCGGGACAGAAGAGCCTTGGCGTCTCCAGGTCTTTGAACCTCTCGCGTAGTCTGCTCTCTGTCTCCTGAGCCCCAATTAGTTGATTGAGCTAAACTCCTGTGATTATGGAGATTGGGACGGGAGACATGTCTGTCTCGAAGCGGGTTTATTTTAGTACTTTGTCTTGCGAGGTAAAGAAATGTTTGAACATTTTGTCGGTGTCGATGTCTCGAAGGATTCCTTTTCGTTCAATGTCACAGATTTAAGAGAGAAAACTTTGGAAAAAGGCTCGTGTGGCATGAATCACGAAGGTTTCAAGAATTTCTTTAATGTTATCAGCAGGTTTGAAAATGCCTCCGTTGGTCTTGAATCCACTGCGACATACCATCAGCCGCTGCTTTTTGCTCTTTTGGCTAGAGATATTCCGACTTATCTGATCACTCCGTTTCTGGTCAAGAATTTTGCCCGGTCATGCTCGCTCAGGAACACCAAAACCGATACGATAGATGCCAGAATAATATCTGTTTTTCTAGGGAAAAATTACGCCGGACTTCGCCCTGTATCAGCTTCGGACAGTAACGGTCTGAGAGAAATCGCACGACTCAGGGAAAGCATTTCCAAGAAGAGTGTTGCCGCCAAAATCAGACTGAAACAGCTGGTGACAACAACATTCCCTGAACTGGTAAAAGAACACGATATTTTTACCGTTTCAATGATTACTTTGCTTGAAGAGTTCCCCTCTGCCGAAGCAATACGCAAGGCAAGTCTTAAAAAGATCGAAAAAGTCCTTAATTCAAAAACAAAAGGACGGAATCCAAAACTGAATGCCGAACAAATCAAGGCACTTGCGGCAAAATCCGTCGGTGTTTGCAAGCCCATGCTTGAGAAAACGGTTCTACATATAATCAGGGAGCTCAACTTCCTTACCGACGAACTTAAGAAGTGTGACAAGGAACTCATTGAAGCCGTCAGCGTTTATTCACACGAGGACTTTGAAATTCTTACAAGTATTCCCGGAATCGGCAAACTTACTGCCGCACAGTTCATCGCGGAAATAGGCGACATCAACCGCTTTGAAACAGTGAAACAACTGACCGCTTATGCCGGAACTGATCCGGGAATAAGCCAGTCCGGCAACTCCCTGGTTCAGAAAAGAATCTCCAAAAGAGGCAACTCATCAGTGCGTAGGATCGGTTTCCTGACAGCACTACATTTAATCAGTATGAACAAGGTTTTTAAGGAATATTACGACAAAAAAATACGAGAGAACATGAATGGGAAAAAGGCCGTAATTGCTGTTTTCAATAAGTTTTTAAGGTGTGTCTTTTCGATGCTGAAAAATAAAAAGACTTTTTCTTTTAACTATAGTTGACTACATCGACACAGATGGTCGCCGAACCGACGCCGGAATACAAGCCGGAAGAGGAGAAATGATCACTACAAATTGATTGATGTCCCTCACGATGTCCCTCACGATGTCCCTCACGATGTCCCTCACGATGTCCCTCACGATGTCCCCCACGGTGTCACCCACGAGTTGGGAAGTAAGTTGGGAAGTAAGTTGGGAAGTGAATATGCCGAGTTGTTATGATGTCTCAAAAAAACGTTTTACCAATTCCGTGATCACAGGAAATTTTGCAAAATACGCGCGGTTTTATATATTCCGACGTTTTTTTCGGGAAATGACGTCCTGAATCGTTGAAAACGGATAAATTACAGAGGTCAACATGAAAAAATTTTCAAAAATACTGGTTTTTTTGGCTGCTCTTTTCGCAATTATTCCTCTTTTTCCGGCTGAAGAGCTCACATTCGAGACGATCTGCAAGCATCTTGCCGCATACAAGAATACGACGGGTGAATTCACCCAGATAAAGACGAGCGCACTCAAAAAAAGCCTGAGATCTTCGGGAACTTTCATCCTCACGAGAGACGGTGTCGTCTGGAAAACGCTGAAGCCGGTTCCTTCGAAAGTGGCGATAATCGATGCCTACATGATCTCGACTGATGCGAAGGGAAAAAAGACGGTGAAAAGCATGCTCAACAGCGACACTTTTCTTAAAGTCAACGATATCGTTTCATCTCTTTTCGCAGGTAACTCAGCAGAAATAAACAAGAATTTCAAGGTCAATTTCAAAGCGACAAGTGCTGAAAAATGGGAAGCTCTCCTCGTCCCGAAAGACAAGACCATCTCTTACGCGATCAGTTCGATGAACCTTAAAGGAACTTTCGTCAAAGGCTCGGTTTCGATCTTCATGGCCGAGATATACTTTGCCGACGGAGGCAGTTTGAGCTACATTTTCGAGCACCAGAAACACCCTGAAAAACTTACGCAAGAGGAGTTGGATGAATTCAAAAAAGACTAACCGCGCTTTCCTTCTTTTCTGGCTCATTTTTCACATCGGAGCCGCCGTTTTTTTAGTGATCTCCTATAATTACGGAAGTGAAAAATTTTCATTGGATTCAGACCTTTTGAATATGATGCCGAAGCCTTTCGAAGAGGAATCGCTGAAAAAAGCGAATGAAACACTGATGAAAAAACTGAGCAAAGCGGCGATCGTCCTCAGCGCAGACAAAGATTTCGAAAAGGCGAAGGCCGGAGCCGAAAGGATATATGAAAAACTCTCCAAAAGCCCCTACTTCGTTTCGGTCCTACTGAATACCGACACTGTCGATATCAGAGAAATAGCCGGTTTCTTCCACAAATACCGCTTTGATCTGCTTGACGACGAGACTATAAAAGCGATTGAAAACGGCGGAGCCGAAGACTTTGCGCAGGAAGCGGTCTCCAGAATATACAGCCCCTTCACGATGCTTCCGCTCGACAACATAGGAAGCGACCCTTTTATGCTTGCCGAGCATAACCTCCAGAAATATCTGGAAGTTTTGGAACATTCCGGTACCGCTTTAAGGCCGAAGGACGGCGTTCTCGCGGCAGAAAAAAACGGTCTCTGGTATGTCATGATAAAAACGGAACTTTCGCCTGAAGGCGCGGCACTCGCCTCAAAAGACAACGGAATAACCGAAATTTACGATATATGCGGAAAAATAAAGGCTGAAACGGGGACGCGCTGCGTCGTTTCGGGCGGCACTTTCCACAGCCACAAAAGCTCGAATTCAGCATCGGAAGAAATCAAAATAATATCAATAATTTCAATAACTATCGTCATTTTGATGCTCCTCTTCGTCTTCCGCTCGGCAACCCCGATAATACTTTCTCTCCTCTCTATATTCTTTTCGCTTTTCTCAGCTGCGGCACTTACTTTCGCAGTCTTCGGGAAAGTTCATCTTGTGACGCTTGTTTTCGGGACTTCGCTCATAGGCTCCTCCATCGACTACAGCCTTCACTACTTCGTCCACGCCTCGGGAAACACCAATCTGAAATCGGGCGGAGAGATCAGATCGAAGCTCCTTCCAGGGCTCACAATGGCGATAATCTCATCATCAGTCTGCTTTTTAGCCCTCATTTTCGCGCCGTTCAATCTTCTCAAGCAGATGTCGCTCTTTTCAGTCACAGGGCTCGTAAGCTCATTTCTCACGACGACCGCAATATTTCCGTATGTTCCGCTTCCCAAAAACAGAGTCGTCAGAGGAGTCGGACTTTTTGAAAAAGGGTTTGCCTTTGCAAAAAAAATCAACGGAAAAGCGGCAATATGCGCAATGGTTGCACTTTCCCTCATCCTGCTTTTCGCTTTCAAAGAGAATTTCGGGATAGAGAACGACATCAAAAAACTCTACAAAGAAGAGGGCGAGCTTCTTGAAAACGAAAAAGAGGCTTACTCCGTCATCTCCTACGCTCCGGTAAACTGGTTCATAGTGAGCGGCCGCGACGAGAACGAGGTCCTCAAAAAAGAAGAAGAATTGCGCGAAAGGCTTAAAACCATTGATAAAAACGGCGACGGCGTAATGTCAACATCCGTATTCATCCCGTCAGTCGAAAAGCAGAAAAAATCGCGCTCGGCAGTCGAAAAGCTCCTTCCTTTTACCGAAAAGCAGTTCGAAACACTGGAATTTGACGGAAACGAAGCCGAAAACTTCAAAAACACCTTCAGAGAAGCTGAAAAAACAATGCTTTCAGTCACCTCAGACGACTTCCCTTCCTCAATAAAAGAAGCTCTCTCCTCTTACTGGTTAGGCAAAGTTAAAGACAAATATTATTCAATAGTTATCCCGAACTTTATGGCTGAAACAAAAGTTTTCAGAAGTATCGTCGAAGGAAACGAAGGTGTCTATTTCGTCCACAAAGTCGAAGACATAAATTCAGACCTCGACAAAGTGACGACTATCGTCCTCGAATTCTTCTTAGCCGCATATATACTCATGTTCATCGTCCTCAGATTCTTCTACAACACGCGGCAGTCGCTCAAAATAATCTCGATCCCCTTCATCGTCATTCTTGCGACATCGGCTGTTTTTGCCGCGACGAATACCAGACCCGAATTTTTCTCGGTCACCGGCATAATTCTGGTTTTCGGGCTCGGTCTCGACTACATAATTTACACACAGGAAAACGAAAAAACCAAAGACCCTGTTGAAAAAAGGCTCGAACCTTTCGCTATCTTCCTCTCATTTTTTACAACGATCGTATCATTCGGCGCGCTCGCACTCAGTTCCTTTCAGCCCGTTCATTTAATAGGTTTCTCAATATTTACAGGGCTTTGCGCCGCATACTTAGCCGCACTTTTCTACACTTCGGGAGATAAAAAATAAAGATAACTTCCAAGACTATTTCTTGACAGTTTTTCAACAAAAAATATAATTCTTCGTTGTTTTTACATAATCATTCTCAGGAGGTTCGAATGCCGCTCCATTTAAAACCATTTTTAGTTATTTTAGGGTTGCTTTTCTTGGTTTCCTGCTCCTCCTCCAATTCTTCCAACGATTCCGACATGATTCCTGATGCCGACGCAGACACGCAGGATTCTGAAACCGTTGACGATGATTCAGACGCTCAAGACGGTGAAATCGTTGATGATTCTGATGAAAAACCTGATCAGGATGCGGATACTGTTCCTGATGCCGATTCAGACGAAGATGTTGAATGCCTCGATCTTCGCTACAATGAAAACACTATCAAAACTCCTTTCCCGTTCAAAGATGCGAACGGCAAACCGACTTTCTGCCGCCCGGGTTGTGACACACCGACTGAAAACGACCCGCAGTGTGTCCGCAATATCTGGGAATGGGACAACTGGGAAGAGTATCAAGTCTATTTGGAAGCGCAGAAAAAAGACCCGAATCAGACAAAAGAGCGTGAATGCTATCCGTGGCCGTGTAAATTGCCGGATATGCATGCAAAAACAAAAGCGGAACTCAATACTTTTGTTAGCAGTTGCGACCGATTGCTGACAGTTAACGGATTTACGGCAAGTATGGGGACAGTATGGACTCATGGCATGTCCGACGGAGTTGCCGGAATGGATTTCTCTCACACAGGAAGAATCGTTGAGTATGATCCTGAAAAAGATGAATACACCACGGTAGGTCACAACAAAACCAGTTTGGCATTTAACGAAAACCGCTATGTTACATTAATTCATGATTCAGATCCGCCTAATAATGCAAATTTCAAATCATTTCTAATTTCTGTTTTGCGTAAAAATGGGGAATATTATTATGAATTGATTTATGATAATAAAAATCACAACTCCTTTTTGTCAAGACCGGCACTTGCCGGCAGAAACTGGGTTTTGATTCATGTCAGAGAAGGCAAACAAAGTTCGGAAACAGTTATAAAATACGCATCCTCAAAAGACTGGGAATGGCATGAACTCGCCGGAATCAACAACTACGCCGGAGAAGGCAATATCGTCGGCGATCATATGACTTTTATCACAAATAACCGTGAACTTTATTATTGTGATTTGCGCAGTTATCCGAAACACATTGACGAATGTTTCAAATTGAACCGCAAGGATGAAACAGGCAATGAAGAACTTGGTCACAGTCCGAGGATTGATTTGGAAAACGAATTCCATGTAGTTTACAATGTTTATGGAAAACCGACATTTGTTGAAGTCAACTTGAAAGACTTGGAAAGTCCGAAATATACCGAATACATTATAGAAAAGAAATCTGAAAATAGTTGGGATTAGGAAATAGACATGCTGAAGGGAAATCGCATTTCGTATAGTGATTTTTTCATATTATCAAATGGCGCGATAGATGAGAACGGCTGTTTTTATCGTTTTGACAAGAAAAAAACATACTGCCCTGTAGAGAGAACAACTTCAACACTACCTGATAGCATAATGGGTTACAATGTTTTTTGGGGAAAATGGCACTTGTGGAAAGAAACGGCAGCCACAGATGCTATAATGCGTGACTGGGAATGTTACTGCAAGGAAAACAATGTTTGTCCGTTAGAACCTGCGACAGAAGAGGAACTTAACCGCAAACTACCGCTTGCACCTCAGGCATCAAAAACAACTGCCGAAATTCTGGCAAAAATCGAAGAGGAAAAAGTTCTGCCTAAATTTGACGGAAACGGAGTTTATTTCTGTACCATCACGGAGAGGGAACTCGGACAATTCGGAAATCACGGCTACTGCCCGACAGCTGCACAAGTCAATAACTATTTAAAATCGTTGGATAAAAGCGAAACACAGCTTAAAGATTTGATTCTTTCATCCAAAAGACAGTGGAAAACCGAAAAAAGCTTTGCCAATTTGGTAGCAAACCATGAAAAGATATGGAACAAATTCCACGCTTGCGACATCCACGAAAGTTTTGTCTGCGAATACGATGAAGAAACTTCGACATTTGACAGCGACAGCGTGATGTTTGCGACGGTGATCGACCACGGCAGAGCGCGTGACGGCATATTTTTCAGAGACAGATTCTACGAAGCGAACGGCAACTTTGCCAAAGTTATCAGAGAGTTGCGCGAAAAATTCGGATCGAGCCTGAGAGGGCGACCGAGGATAGAAGTTAAGGAAAATAAATAAGGAGACACGAATGAAAAAAGTTTTGAATTTATTGGTTGTTTTATTAGTTTTTCTGGTTTTTTCCTGCTCTTCGTCAAAATCTCAGAATGATTCCGATATTCTGCCGGATGCAGATCTTGATTCAGACGAAATTGAGACTCAAGACGACGATGCAGACACGCAGGATTCTGAAACAGTTGATGAAGACGCAGACAAAGATGCTGATCTTGTTGATGATTCGGATGCGAAGCCGGATGCTGATGCTGATTCCGACACGCCTGAAACTGTTGAGTGTCTTGATCTGCGTTACAACGAAAACACGATCAAAACACCGTTTCCCTTCAAAGATGCAAACGGCAAGCCGACTTTCTGCCGTCCCGGCTGCGACACTCCGACTGAAAACGATCCTCAGTGTGTCCGCAACATTTGGGAATGGGACAACTGGGACGAGTATCAAGTCTATCTCAAAGCGCAAAAAGAAGATCCGAATCAGCAGAAAGAACGTGAGTGCTACCCGTGGCCATGCAAGTTGCCTGACATGCACGCAAAAACAAAAGAAACTTTGAACACTTTTATCAGCAGCTGTGACAGATTACTGACTGTGAACAATTTTAAAGTAACATCAGGAACGGTCTGGTCACATGGAATGTCCGACGGAGTTGCCGGAATAGATTTTATGCACAGCGGACGAATTGTAGAATATGACCCTGAAAAAGACGAATACATGACTTTGGGACAGGATCGCAAGTTAGCTTTCAATGAAGGAAGGTATGTTGCTGAAATTTATGACCGGGTTCCTGGTGATAATATAAACACATATAAAACTTTCACTGTTTCGATATTGCGGACAGAAAACGGCTATTTTTATGAGTTTATCCGAGACAATCATGGAGAAAAAGATGAATTTTATAGCCCTCCCTTTGCAGGAAAGAATTGGGTTCTATTGCGCCTGACAGGCAAAAAAACAGTCTATGCCTCATCCAAAGACTGGGAATGGCATGAACTCGCCGGGATCAACAACTATGCAGGAGAAGGCAACATTGTCGGAGACCATCTGACTTTTATCACAAATAACCGTGAACTTTACTACTGTGATTTGCGTAAATATCCTAAACACATTGACGAGTGTTTCAAACTTAACCGCAAAGATGAATCAGGGAATGAAGAACTTGGACACAGCCCGAGAATCGACTTGGAAAACGAATACCGCATTGTTTATAATGTCTATGAAACACCGACATTTGTCGAAGTTGATTTAAAAGATTTGAACAATCCTAAATACACAGAATACAAAGTAGAAAAAAGCAGACCAAAAGCCGCATGGTTTGGCCCAAGTATGCTGATTGGAAATAAGACGGTTTATATTGAATCTGATTCCAATGATGACGTAGGCTGTTTCTACCGTTTTGACAAACAGAAAACATACTGTCCTGCTGATTCAACATTCGTCACCCATAGTTCAGATTTAATGGGATTCAATGTTTTTTGGGGAAAATGGCATTTGTGGAAAATAACAACAAGTATTCATGCAATAATGCGTGACTGGGAATGTTACTGCAAAGAAGAAGGCATTTGCCCGTTAGAACAATAATTTTATGGAGGCTATGATGAAAAAAATTATGATTTTAATTGTTTTAATTTGCTTTTTTTCTGTTACTTATGCCGAGATCTGCTTGGCAGGCAGTTCTTCCTGTAATAATGAGGAAAAAGAATCTGGTTGTATCTCGGCGGAAATAATGGCTGAAATGCAGGCAAGAAATGAAATTTTAGATACTCTTCAAGGAAGTGTAGCTAATATCAATTTCTCTGAGCTTAAGGTTGTTCCGTTTCAGGCAATTATTCAACCGACGAATCCGATACCTTTTACGGTTTATTCCCTGACTCATTATAGAGATGATAACGGAAGAATACATGATTTGGTCTCAAGTATAAAAAATCAAGGCTCTTTGGGGGAATGTACAAGATTCGCAACAACTGGTGCCATGGAAATCAAACTTGCGAAGCAGTATGTCAATGTTTTTCAAACAGCTAAAGAGAATGTAATTAGCAGTGGCGGAGATCCTGAAACTGTAGAAGCCAATCTGTCGGAGGCCTATGCCAGAGAAATAGCCGGTTGTTGGAACGATACTGTTATTGTTGCAGAAAGACTTGTTGACCGAGGCGTTATTCAGGAAGAACATTATCCATATAATCAAGTGCATTTTGGAGACGTGGAGCATTATTCAAATAGGGATATCCAACGCTATGGAAATTTCCAATATAGAGAATGTGAAGACAAAAATGAAATCTATTACAATATAAATTTGTGGAACAAAAGAATTTCCAATTCATTTCTTTTATTTTCCCCAGAAAATATGGATACCATATCTGGAACTCATGAAAGCAAAATCGAAAAGGTGAAAGAATATATTAGAAGCGGAGACCCGGTCATAATGTCTTACAGATCCTCGTGTTCCATAAGAACGACACCTTATGTTGATATAAATATGGGAAAATTTAAAAAACTTGTTTTTCTGCAGAACCGTAACAATACCGGCATGAAACATACAGGGCATGCTGTTATCATTGTGGGTTATATTGAATCTCATACAGATAGCCCAGATTATTTTATAATCAAAAACAGCTATGATGACGAGAATATTCTTGAACTGTTTCCGATAGACAGTGATTTCGAAACTTACTGTAACCCTCTTACATATAACACTTTTGGAGATATTAAGGTTTATCTTGGCGAAAATATTTTATCATCAGACTCTGTTGCTAATAGAGATATCGATAATGACAATATTCCTGATATTTTCGACAACAATGTCTATTCTGGAATATATAATTCCTCAAATGTCTCTTACAATCCGACTCAGAATGAAGCAGATAATGACAATGTTTCCATGGAAAAAGATTTTTGTCCTTATATTTTAGATATCCCGAAAGCAGATATGGATATGGATGGTATCGGAGATTATTGTGATGAAGACATTGATGGCGATGGAATAAGCAATATTGCGGAAGGATTAAGCCAAGAATATCTCTACCAGTTGACTAGTTTAACCGTTGATGAATATGCGGCATTGAATCCGTTTTTAGACGGTTCTACAGGAAAAGTTGTCAACAAATATTTCGTGTCAGAGAATTTTGCAAACAGAAACATTATTAAATTGGGTAAAAACTACATTTCGAGTATCGATTTCTACTTATTGCCGTTTAATAACATTGAGGAAAATCCACCGAAATTTCAATTTATTAACAATAAAGTTTATTATCATGACTGGTATTTGCCCCAAAAAGAAACCGAAACTTACATACGTAAATTCAGTTACAAAAGTAACGGTGAATGGGGAACTTTATATGGTCTGAGGTGGAATGTTCCCGGTTTGTTTGAGATGTCTGATGTTGACCCTCAACAATATATCAATAGTAATTATGGTGAAAATTATCCTGAGAGTTTTTATAACTGTATGCTTCATTGTAAAAAACTGTCTGAACTGTATACGGAAGAATTGAACAACAACAATAATATCAATAATGTAGTTGACTTGCAGGACTGTAAAACTGCATGTGAAAATGCTTATCAGTGTTCGCAGGGAACAGGGATTGATATAGACTGTGACGGAGTCAGGAACGAATACGATAACTGCCCGAATATCGCAAATTCTGATCAGAAAGACGATGACGAAGACGGAGTCGGTAATCTTTGCGACAATTGCCTGAATTATTACAATCCTTATGTGGATTATAAATTGGACAGTGAATTTATACTTGCTACTTCAAACGATCCGAACCACAAAGGTGCTATAGCAAAAAATATGGGAAATCTTTTCAGGGTTCCGATTTTCAACATATTGCCTATTTCTGTAAATATAAACAGAAACAATATTATTCAACCGAATCCGATAATAATTCCGATGAAATATGTTTATAGAATGCAGCCAGACAGCGACTTGGACGGAAGAGGTGATATGTGCGATTATTTTCCGTTATCATTGTGGCATCAAGGTTTTGCAAACAGTAAAATCACAAACACCAAAGGCGATGACTGGCAAATGTCCATTTCTCCTACGACACCTTTAAGAAGAGAATTTAACAAATATGCAACAGTCGAATTAACGATGCCTGTAATGAGCGGCAGAAAATTGGCATATTGCACAGATGATATAATGATTACTGATACAGGTAATTCAAACGATGCGGTTTATCGTGGAAGCGAGTGCAATGCTGCTGTGCATTATTGTGCAATAGATCACATAGATATGGAACGTAACAATTGGGGGACGCAAGGATATTGCTCAACTTCGGAAAAAGAAGGAGGCTCTTTTATATCAAATAAAAATTTCGGTTATAGTCATGGAAGCGATGATTTCGGCCAAGAATCAATAAGAAGCTGGCAAAAAAGAATCTCAATTGTTGAAACCTCGAGTGATTTAAATCTTTCTTCCTTGGTTCCAGAACCCGATCCTTGGCTTCTGAGAAATACCGGAAGCAGTGAAGGTGATCCAAACAATGACGCGGCAAGAAAACCAGTCAAGGTCAAAAATACATCTAATGTACAAGCAAAATGGAACTGGCGAAAAGACTGGTATGAATCAAGCAAATGTTTGGAAATACCAGACACTTCTCTTTGTAGAAGCCTTATCAACGGCGGGGCTTATGATGTGGAAAATACTATGTATTACGCACTTTCGACAAGTATTCTGCCAGTAGACGATAATACTGAGCTGGAGGATATTCCATCATACATAATCACTGAAACCGAAGATTCCGATGCATTGGAAATGGATGATTCTGACAACTTGGAAACGAACGATGATGACAATGATAACAATATTGTCATCAACGATGCTTACTTCCCGCCGACGAACACCAACAAATTTGCCCGTGCGGCAAGATACAACATCGAGCCGATGGAACTAAACTATCATACAAAAATGATTACTCCTCCGGTTTCTGAGCCGGTTGAGTTGCCGAATGTAGAGCTTTGTGCATCGTGCTACTATGATATTCCGATCCAATTCATCGGAATGAACGATATTTATCCCGATGATTATGTTTCGAGATATGAAATCAGTAAGGATTTTGGAGACAATGTCATGCTTAAAAGCCAGAGACTCCGAATTTTAGGAAATCTTGTTTTATTCAGCGAAGCAACACCCGCTGAAATGTTGGGTGTCGTAAAAGACGGGAATGAATATTTCCTTGTTCTGAACACAGCAAGAAGCGGTGCAGACTGGAACAGACTCGGAGGAATCGAAAACTGGGATGACAATATCGTTTCAATGAGTTTAGTCAAAACCGTAGCCGCAAATTTTTTCATTGCTGAAAGAAGAGACCAGACAAAACACCTTTATGCAATCGAATCAGTTGGCGAAGTTCCGCAAGTCCTCAACAATTTGAACGAACTGCCGGAACTTACCTACACACTGACCGATTTGGGAGCAGTTTCAGTGAGCGGAGATCTGATAAAACTCGTTTATCTGAACGGCAAACTTTATCTTCTCGAGCAGAGTTCGACTAACTTCAAGATGTATTCTTTCAATGGTACAAGTTTTGTGGAAATCCAAGGCACAATGCCGCCGCAGAGAAATATCCTGAATGTTGCGACAACAGGAAAATATATGTTCCTTGCAGGAGGAACAGACTTCAACAATACAGCTCTGACAGATATGTGGCGTTTCGATTCCGAAACAGACACATGGCAACTTGTCACGAATGCGCTGCAGGGCGATTTCCGCAAAGTGATAATGCAGGAAGTTGACGGAAAAATGGTCGCATTCAATCCAGTGATCGAAGAAACTCCGTTCTTTCCTGTTTTTGAGTTCCAGAATACAGAACTTGTTGAAAATATTGAGATTACTTATTCGACTACACCGAATTCGAATTATGAGTATCCGTTATACGGTGATTACTGCCTGAAAGAGACTGGAACCGCACTTCAAGGCGGCATCGGAACAAGCGGCGAATGTGTTCCGTTCGCTCACCAGTGGTACAACTCTTTCTCTGCCGGAGCAACGGTTTACAGCCTGGACGGAAAAGGCAACAGGCTTTATGTCGGAACAAATAATGCGATAAAAATTTACGACATTTCCGATCCGATCTCTCCTGAGCTTGTTTCATCCTTCTCTACAAACAGCAGAGTCAACGATCTTGAAGTTTACGGCGATACTCTTTTTGCAGCGACAAACAGCGGACTTTACAAACTCGACGCTTCAAACGACACGCTTACACAAACTTTGTTCGTTTCGACATTTCTCAATTCTCAGTACAAAGTAGAAGTTTACAACGGCAAACTTTATGTCGGTGAAGACAACGGCATAAAAATCAGAGACCTTGAAACACTTTCAGTTCTTACCTCGGTAAACAACGGCTCAGTGCTTGATTTTGCAATAGAAAACGGCGAAATCGGACTTTACAAAGATGCTTTGTTCTCTCCGGTAGAGATCCGTGATGCAGAAAATCTGACTTTGAAAGCAAACGAGTTATTCGGATGCTTCGAGATAGAAGTCGGAAGCTCTGACGGCAGATTTTATCTTTCATGCGATGACGAAACCTACCGCTTTGAAGACGACGGAGACGGAGGCATCTCTTTCACCGAGCTTTCGGGTGATATCAGAGAGCTTCAGGATGTCTATACTTTCGACGGATATACCTATCTTTATGGCGAAAACACTATCTGGATCTCAACGAGCAGCGATGTTCCCGCAATTTGCGGAAACGGCATAGTCGAAGGTGATGAAGTCTGCGATGGAGGTCAGATTGATTGTACGGAATTAGACGTTGCGTCTCTACAAATTCAGGGTTTGTCAGCGGAACCGCGACCTGCAATTCGACATGTGACGGTTACAATACGAATAATTGCTCCGATGACGGGTGGTAAAAGCTGAAACAAGCAGGTAAAATTCTTAATTTCAAACTCCATTCTCTTGTTTTCAAGTTGTTTTTCACTATAACTCGCGAGTATTATTCCAAAGCCGCCTGTCTTGTGATCTCGCGGCTGAACTCTTCCCTTTTTAAAAGAATTTCCGAATACAGCTGCAGACAATTTTTCCTTAAATCACAGATTTCATCAGTAATTTCCGCAGCATGAACAATGATCTGCTTATGCGTCCTGACATAGGAAATTTTAATCAGATTTGAGAGCGGATACTTCTCAGGATCAATCATAACATCATAATATTTATTGAGATTTTCCTTTCTTGAAATCGTCGAGACCGGAAGAACAACGAAATCGAACTCATCTGCATGAGCCAGAATCAAAACAGGTCTGGCCTTAAAAGCCATTTTGTTTCCGATCCTGTCAAAATACTGAACGATGGCTTTATATATTCTGCCTGTTGAAACCAACTGACTCAAGCCTCGTCGAATTCGCCGTAATACATATCCCAGACATGATCGTAAGGTCGGATCTTTGCCGCATCCGCTCTTATATCATAGAGACTTAAAGGCACTTCGCCGTTTTCATCCGGATTGAGCCCTTTTCTTGCGTTCTGCCATGAAGAATCTTTGTGGGAAAGTTCGCTGAGTTTCCACGAATCAAGTAGACCGTATTCAAAAACGACATTATTGACGATATATTTAAGTTCTTCTGGAATTTCTTTTGTCGGAACAGTAATTTTTCCTTCGAAACAGACATCGCGGACAGCCCTGCTGACAGGACCATATTTCCAACCTTCAAAAACTTCATTAAATGCAGGTTCTCCCGTAGCCGCAATGGTTTCACGCTGCGTGAAATATAGCAGTTTATGCAGCTTCATTTCATCAAGAATCTCGCCTGTTACGGCATTATACTGCCTGATTATGTAAGCGGCGACATCGATTATGCGTGTCATTTTCACCTCCTGCAATAAACATCCCGAATATTATAGGCAAGAATATAAATTTTTCAAATTTCTTTTAGAATATTTAAGTAAAGCAGTTGTTTTTCATAGAAAACTATTCTAAAAGCGGGTTCTAACCACTTGTTTTTAGTCCGTTTTTCACTATAGTCCGCAAAGTGACTTTTTGATGGAGGTCTTGATTATATGAAAATATACTTGTCAAAACCCGGAATAATGTCATCTGCCGGATCAAATCTGGAAGAACTTTACACTTCAATTGTTTCGGGTGATCAGAGCGGAATAAAACGCTATGAAACATTCTCCGGAAGCACATTTTTCGCAGCCAGAATCGATGAATCGAAGCTGAACCCCTCATCCGGCAGATTCGATATGAAAATAATCAGGATCGAAGAGGCAGCACTTGACCAGATCGGCAGCATTATCGAAAAAGCAAAGTCAAAATACGGAGAAAAAAGGATCGCGGTCTGCGTCGGATCGTGCGACAACGGCACAGAGTTTTCCCTTGCGGGACACAGGAAATACTTTGAAAACGGCACATTTCCTGAAGATTATTCGATCGAAATGCAGGGCGCGGACTATGTTTCGACTTTCATCGCCGAAAAATACTCTCCCAAAGGCCCTGCATGCACCTTTTCGACGGCGTGCTCTTCAAGTGCAGGAGCGATAATAAAAGCTGCTGAACTCATAAGATCGGGATCGTGCGACGCGGCTGTTGCCGGCGGGATCGACATCGCATCCGACACGACTTTAGACGGTTTCGCCTCTTTGGAAGCAATATCTGAAAAGATCACCAACCCTTTCAGCAAAAATAGATCCGGCATAACTTTGGGTGACGGCGCGGCGTTTTTCGTCCTTTCGAAAGAACCGCTTGACGAATCAA
Organism: uncultured bacterium; assembly: GCA_905235605.1. GTDB lineage: Bacteria > UBP6 > UBA1177 > UBA1177 > UBA1177 > UBA1177. The sequence goes on along the minus strand of CAJOMF010000025.1, from coordinate 20,777 downwards.
TGCCCAAAATATGCCTTCTCGGTTACGGCGAATCCTGCGATGCACACCACATGACTTCCCCCGATCCGAGCGGAATTGGAGCAAAAAAAGCGATAGAGAAAGCACTTTCAAACGCGAAGATAAAGCCGGAAGAAGTTGATTACATCAATCTCCACGGAACCGGGACAAAGTTCAACGATTCGATGGAAGCAAAGGCAGTTGACGCCGTTTTCGGAGCTTACAAAGTCCACTGCTCCACCACAAAACCGATTACCGGCCACACTTTGGGAGCCGCCGGCGCGCTTGAGCTCGCGATCTGCTTTGCTGCGGTCACAAACAATGTACTGCCGCCGCAGATCTGGGACGGAGTTTTCGACGACGAAATGCCAAAACTCAATTTCGTTAATAAAAACGATAACTTATATCAAACAAAAATTTGTCTTTCGAACTCGTTCGCTTTCGGCGGCGCGAATGCGTGCCTTGTCATAAAAAAAGAGGAGTAAATGATAAAAATACTTTTTGTCTGTCACGGCAACATCTGCCGCAGTCCCATGGCTGAATTTGTGGTGAAAAAACTCGTCGAAGATGCCGGATTGTCCGATAAATTCGAGATAGAATCTGCCGCGACAAGCACCGAAGAGATCGGAAATCCCGTCTATCCTCCCGCAAAAAGGAAACTCGCAGAACACGGGATCGGTTGCGCCGGAAAAACTGCAAGACAGATGAATAAAGGCGATTACGCGAAATTCGATCTTCTCATCGGCATGGACAGCGCGAATATCAGCAACATGACACGCATCTGCGGCGGTGACCCTGAAAACAAGATAAAACTTCTTCTCAACTATGCCGGATTGAACCGTGACGTCGCCGATCCATGGTATACAGGCGATTTCGACGCAACATGGAACGATGTCACAAAAGGGTGCAACGCACTGCTCAAAAGCCTGAATTATATTCCAAGTAAATAAGCCGGGAAACAGAATGAATTTTCATTCAAAGCCCTTATTTTGTCACAGCAGTCAATCACAAGCCCACGATTTACTTCTTTTTTGTACTTTTGCAGGACTTTGAAATTTTTGTCGGGATTTTTCGGAGAGACTCCTTTTTTTATTTCAATCGGATAAATTCCTGTTTCATCCACATAGAGCAGATCGATTTCTTTCTGGTCGATATCGCGGTAGTAATAAAGATAGTCCCGCGGATTTTTATTGAATGCAAAGAAATTCTTTAATATTTCACTTACAACGAAGGTTTCAAAAAACGCCCCGCTCATAGCACAATTTTCAAGCATTTTTGCATCCGGCCATTTGCAAAGGAAAGCGCATAATCCGGTATCGGTAAAATAAAGCTTGGGAGCTTTTATGATCCGGTTTGAAACTTTTGCCATATACGGCTGCAGAAAATAAATTATTCCGGAAGTTTCAAGGATCGAAAGCCATCGTTTGCATGTTTTGACATCAATTCCGACAGCACAGGCAATCTCGTCATAATGCACTTCCTGTGCCGTGCGCAGAGCCACAATGGAAATAAAATTTCTGAACTGAGTTTCGTTTGAAGCGGAAATGAGTTTACGCACATCTTTTTCGATATAAGTGTTAACGTAGGATTTGAAATACGCCTCTCTTTTTGAAACCCCGGTGCAAATATCCGGCATTCCGCCGTTAAAAATATCTTCAAAAATCTGACTTCTTGTCCGATACCGAACCGTTGTTTTTTGAGCGCGGTAAATAAGTTCTTCAATTTTAGGAGTAAAAGGTTCAGAGGGAATTCCAAATTTTTCCATTTGTGAAAACGACAACATCTCTATAATTCCGCATCGACCTGCCAAAGATTCTGAAATACCTTCCTGCAGTTCAAAGCGGTTTGATCCGGTGAGAATATACATCAGCTGCCGTTCTTCACCGTTTTGGAGCCAGATCCTCCGCTGATCGTCAATTTTGATTTTTATCTCATCAAGAAGTTCCGGAACTTTTTGAATTTCATCTATAATTACAGGCCACGGATTCATTTCTAAAAAAAGTTTAGGATTTTCACGTGCAAGATTCCGGTCGGCAAGATCGTCAAGAGTAACTCTGTTCATGCTCTCGGGGAAAATATAATCAAGAGTCGTAGATTTTCCTACTTGTCGCGGACCGTAAACAACAATGCACGGAAAAGATTCGCCCATTTCCAAAATCGTTTGCTCAATAGTGCGCTTTTTATACATAAACACCTCCACTGCATGAATTTTCGATGAAAACAGGAATGCGCTCCCTTTTTCATCGAAAACAGCATGCTGTATTTTTCCAAAAAATCAAGTGATTTTCACACACTTTTTTCAAGAAGTTTTTTTCTCTCACTCCAGTCAGGCATGAAAACCGCAAGCTGACGGTAAAAATCAGGCGAATGGTTAAGATGCAGAAAATGGGTGAATTCGTGCATGACGACATATTCGATGCATGAGACCGGGACCGTTGCGAGTGCGTAGTTGAAGGTCACGCTTTTTCCACGCGGCATGCAGCTTCCCCAGCGCGAGACCATGTTCCTGAATTTTATTTCCGGAAAGGCGACACCGTACTTGCTGAATTTCGGATACGCCGCTTTGCAGAGTTCAGTCACAGTCTCACGGCATAGATCCCTGAACCACTTGCGGAAAACGCGCTCTTTCATATCCGTATCAAAAGGATCTTTTACCCTCAAAGTTATGAAAACGCCGTCACTTTTCACTTCGTTTTTTGCCCCGCGCAGCACCTTCAGCCTCAGATCATGCCCGAGAACACGGAACGATTCCCCGTCCACATATTTTTTCGGCGATTCTTTCCGTGACACAATTTCGGAATAATGCTCGACCGCCTTGGAAATAAAGTCCGATTTCGACCTCAAAAAATTCTCGATGTAATCCAGCGGAACAGACTTGTCTGCCGAAACATAGACGCTTCCGTCCCGCCTTATCCTCAGATTCAGGTTTTTCACCTTCTTCCTCTCAAGAGTGTATTCCAGGATCCTGCCGTTTATTTCAAGCTGGTGCTGCATTTATTTCTTACCTTAAACAAAAACCGCCACACATTTTATTCACAAATTTTAATTTTACAAATATTTAGAAAAATTCTTAAAATTATTTTTGCAATATATAAAATTATCTACCAAATCTTTTCAAAGCAACGATTACAATATTTTCAATAATTTTATCAATAACGTCAAAACCAACTTTAAAACCATTCTCTTTTTCGAACTTGTAGAAAAGATCATCTATATCCTGGGCGATTTTGTTGTGAATGTCCGTGTTTGTCTGCCAGTCAACTGTGTCGTGCTTCCGGATTATTTTCGTGATTTCAAGCGACAAGTCTGAAATAACATCAATATTTGCGGAAATATCCACGACATCATCGAGAACAGCCGCAATCACGCCGTAAAAAGCCTGTGCGTGGATGTCATTCTTTATCTTTTCCGGATAAGAGATATTGCTGTTCCCTTCACGGTAATCTTTCATTATCGCTTTCATTCTGTCGAGGTATTCAGTCTCCGTGATTACGCGGTTTTTATATGCTTCGAGCGCGTCTTTGATGCGTTTTGAAAAACTTTCGTAATAAGCGGGGTTTTCATCGTGTTTTTCTTTGATGCTTTTTGTCAGATGCGCCGCTATTGCATCGGCTTTTGACCGCTCACTGCCAAGTTCCTGCAATTCTCTGGCCATTCCTTCACGGTCAAGAATATCAACAGGATTGGTTATATTCCGGATTCCTTCGACTGACATGTATTTATCAAGCAGATTCTGCATCTGCGCCTCGTATTCGCGGTTGTCGATCGAATCGGCATAGCGGATTTTAACGCTTCTTCTCACTTTGGAATAAAAGACAAAAGCTGATTTATATTTCGCAATCTCAGCCTTGTCGTTTTCGAAAGCACTGTATGCCCGCTCTGAGTTCAGAACTGTCGCAAGATCTCTTCCGAAGCAGCACAGGCGGTCATAAAAACCGGCACGTTTTTTCTCATCCGCAAGAAACAGCTCTGTTTCCTCGGTATCGGCTTTGTTCTGCACCGGTTCAAACAATTCAACAAGCTGCGAATAAGATTCCCTCAGCTTTCCGACGCACTTCATAACATCGATGACTACGCCCTGGATATCCTCAGGATTGAAGCCGTCCAAACCGCCGCCGCTGTAAAGTTCCATGGCTTCGTCCAGCTTTTCAAGCAAGCCTCTGTAATCAACGATGAGTCCGTAATCTTTCCCGTCGCAGATTCTGTTTGCTCTGGCTATTGCCTGCAGAAGTCCGTGTTCCTTCAGTTCTTTGTCGATATAAATTACCTGGGTAAGCGGCGCATCGAATCCTGTCAGCAGTTTGCTGCAAACTATGAGGATATCGATATCTCCGTCTATGAACTTGTTTTTAAGAGTTTCTTCATAAGAATCGGCATCACCGTACTGCGCCATCATCTTATTCCAGAACTTTACAACAAGTTCGTTTTTGCTTTCATCATCGACCTCTTCAGCACCTTCACGCATATCGGGCGAAGAAATGACGACAGCGGTCGTCAGATCGCCCAGTTCCTCGAAAACATTGTGATAACGCACGGCATCACGCTTGAAGTTACATGCAAGCATCGCCTTGAAACCTGTATCTTTGTATCCGATACGGAAATCTTCGTTTATGTCAAGGGCTATCCTTGAGATTCTCGCATCAGCCGAATGAAGGTGTTTAAGTCTGCTCCACTTGTTTTTGAGTTCTGTCCTCTGGGCATCGTTGAGGCGTTTGGTTATCTTGTCGAACCAGAGGTCTATGTTTTTCTCATCCACATTCTGTTCGACGAATTTGCCTTCATAAATAAGCGGAACTATTGTCTTGTCGGCCTCTCCGTCTCTTATCGTATAGCTGTGGATCATCTTGTCGTCGAAACGGGCTAAGGTGTTTCTCTCCTTTTTCATCAGCGGTGTTCCGGTAAATCCGATGTAGCAGGCATTTGGAAAAACGGTTCTCATTTTGGTCTGCAATTCGCCGTACTGCGTGCGGTGGCTTTCATCGACAAGGACGAAAATATCGCGCGAATACTCTTTCAGGCGTCTGTTTTCAACGGCACTGAACTTGTTGATTACGGTTGTAATGATGTCGGTCTTTCCCTCTTTAATCAAGTCAAAAAGGTTGCTTCCGCTCGTTGCCCTCGCAGGAGACAAACGAGTGTGGGAGAAGGTTTTTGCAATCTGTCTGTCGAGCTCCTTTCTGTCTGTCACGACAATAACACGCGGATTGCAGGAACGCATTGTTTCAAGGATATATTTCGAAACCATCACCATTGTCAGTGATTTGCCTGAGCCCTGAGTGTGCCAGATTACGCCGCCCTGTCTGTTTCCGCTTTTATTGTCTGTTTTTATTGTCTTCATTATTTCTTCAACGGCGAAAAACTGCTGGTATCTGGCTATTTTCTTCACATTGGCGTCATAAACCACGAAATATTTCACGAGTTTCATAACTCTTTCCGGCTCGAAAAGAGAAACGATGTTTTTGTCCTGCTCTGTTATTTTGCGTCCGGCCACCAACTGGTCAACAAGTCTTTCCTGCCACTCCGTTTCCTGCTCTTTCCAGACGCTCCAGAATTTTTTGCCAGTCCCGGCTGTCGCATATTTAACACTGTTTTTGTTTGTTGCAGCAACAATCTGGGCATATTTGAAAAGCTGCGGAATATAATCCTTTCCCTGATTTCTTATCGTCTGCTCTACTGCCTGATCTTCGCTTATGACGGGAGCTTTGCACTCGATAACGGCAAAAGGGATTCCGTTTACGAAGAGGACAATGTCGGGACGCGCGTTATGCTGTCTGTCCCAGCTGTCGCAAGAAAATTCCTCGGTCACATGGAAAACATTATTTTCCGGTTTTTCCCAGTCTATGTATTTCAGGTTGAAACTTTTCGATGTTCCGTCTGCGACTTTTTCAAGGTAGCTTTTGCCGAGCATCAGCGAATCATATATTTTCTCGCTTGTGCGGATAAGTCCTTCTGTCAAAGGATCGGGCTCATCAAGGTCTGAAATTGCCTTTTCCACGTTGTCTGACGAGAATTTATAGATAGCTTCTCCGAATTTGAACTGATTGATTTCATTGAGTTTTCTACGAAGAATATCTTTTAAGAGAACATTGTAGGATGTTCCGCGCTGAGTCATGCACTCAACAGGCGAAATATATTTATATCCCATTTTGCACAGCAGTTCTATCGCAGGATATTTGCTGATGTTGTCTTCAAGATAGAGATCAGACTGATTCAGATAGCTCATTTGTTTTTGCCTCCGTTGGTTTTATCAGATATTACAACCCAGTGACCTGTTTTATCACTGCCGACACGTCGGATTCTGTCTTCCTTTTTCAATTTAGATATTGCGCGTTTAACCGTTGCTTCAGATTTTTGAATAGAAGATGCAATCTGACTATATGAATAATCTGGATGTTCTAACAATATTTTAAAGACATCGTTTACAAGGTCATTTACAGGGTCATTTACAAGGTCATTTACAGGGTCATTCTGCTCAACCGCTACATTATTAGCCGGAAAAACAATCGTTACATCGTCCGCTGAAATATCAAATTCCGGCAGCGGATTGCCGTTTTCTCTGCATGCGTCGCACATTCTTTCGATGCCGCGTCCCCACGATTCAATGAATCCGGCGAAGAAAAAAGTATTTGCAATAAGCGGATTATATCTAACCGATTTATGTTTGCTCATAAACTTTTCAGCGGTCCAGTCTGCACTCAAAGCAGCATCGTTAGATATGACGATTTTGTCAGCATAAACACGGATTTGTGTCGGATTCATGCAGTTATATGCTCTGTGAACTATCGCATTGTAGACGGCTTCGCGGATCGCGGCGTAAGCAAATGGGAAAGTTTCAACACGGGTCACGCCCTGATAGCTGATTGCCGCCTTCAAATACTTGGTGAAAATGATATCGACTGTCTTTTGCGCCTGTTCCAGAAGAGGCCCTTTCACTTCATCCTGATATAAAATTTCGGCTCCTTCAAAGAATCCGATCTTGATATATGAGCCGATTACTCTTTTTTCCGTGTCTTTTGCAAAAAGCAGGTATCCGGCTTTGGTCAATTTGCCGCTATCGGTGAAAAGGTTCAGCTTTTCAAGAAGCTCTTTATTCGGAATATTGACATCTTCCGGGTTCATCCGCTTCGACTGTATTGCTTTGTCCCTGAAAATCTGGAACGCAACTTCCGATAAAGCCGATAGTTCGACATTGTTTACTTCGGAGGCATCCCAGGAAAGACCTGTCTTTTTGAAAAGAAACTGTGTGAGGGCGTTGCCTTTCAGCTGCTGTTTCGTGGAACCGCAGCGATAATGGTATTCCCCTTTGTAGCTGACGGGGAAAGAACTGGGCTCGACAGTTATTTCGATTATGTCGCAACCGTCCTGATGAAGCAGATTTACATCGGGAACGATTCCGAGAATATCACGTATCTTGTTCGGGATATCCTCCAGCAGCTTTTTGGCGTTCGCCACACCGACATTTTTGCCGTTGTCGTCCTTGCCGATGAACAATGTGCCGCCCTGGGCATTTGCGAAACCGCAGATCCATTTGATGTATTCATCGCGCCACGACTCTTTGTATTCGATATTCTGGGATTCCGACATCTGCGACCTCCGTTAATTATTGGGAAGAATTATTTCCCCTTTATCAAAAAAACTACTACGTCCTTCATCATCTAAAATTACATAACAACATCCCATTCCGTTTTTATTACTTTTAAACTTGATTGCATCTACACTGTGACTTTTATTTTTGTTTAAATATGCACAACAATCAGCAATAAAATTGGGAATCAGATAAGCTGTAAAATTATTCCCAGGATCCTTTTCCGCATTACAATAAGTAATCAACGGACAAGTTTCTGCAGAAATATCAAAAACAGTCATATCTTTTTGTTGTTTTAATTTCATAACTGTGCTTGCAGGATATTCATTATTTTCGACTTCTTTTCTTGCTGTTTCCTCGTCAGTCGCCACATAAAAATATGGTTTGCCCAAAAAATTAAAACGTCCCATTATCGGGACACCATACTGAACTGGTCCCATCTCATTGGGTGTCCAATTTCTATCTCCATTTTTTCTAGCTCTTGCCCTATAAAAAATCTGATCTGATAGCGTGATCGTACAATCTGTTATTTTTGCCTGAACTGCATCAAAAATCTCTCTCCCTAATTCATCAAGCAATGCCAAATATGGAAAATTCTGAAGATGCGTTAAAAATCTCAGCACATCTGCCTCTGGAATATCATTAATAAACTGCATAAAACCATAGTCATATCTTATGTTATTTAAAAGATATTCTGATTCATTTTCATCCTGCGAATTTTTAATATAGACATCTATATACCCTGCCTCATCTCGAGAAATTTTGGAAACCGAATAATAATTTGGAATATAAGAAAGCGAAGTAAAGGTCTCGCTTGGTATTTTTAAAGATGTTGTTATTGCTTTTACTTGGTCAAACAAAGAGGCTGTGGACTCATCAATTTTTACTACATAATTACCTTGGAATTCTTTGAAGCTTTCCAATGCATCAAATAATGAAGAATAAGAATTTTCTACAAAATAATTCGTTGTAGCCAAGACGGATGATAATTTGTTCATCTCTTCAAAAATTCCTGTAGTTTGTAAAATGTTTGGCATTTGCATTCCCCAATTAGGAAAAACTGGGAATTTAGGCCCTGTCAATTTGAGCGATGCTATAGCTGAGCCCTCTTGCATTGATTTTATCGCACTCCCGATTATAGGGTTAGAAGCAGCTTTAAAAACTTGCATTGATTTCATTGCACTCTCTATTGCAGGGCTGCAAGCAGCTTTAAAAATTGATGCCTTTTCAATAGCTTTCTGTACACTTTCACATCCAGACAGACTCTTATAATCTTGAGATTGCATAGACAAAAACTTCTCATAAAAATCTCTTTGCTCGTCTTCGGAAAAAGAATGGAAATCGATATCTTCCTTTTTGAAGTTTGTATTAAGTTCTTCTGAATAACTTTCTTTCATCAGAATCGGAATGATATTTTCGTTATCAGCTTTTTCTACAATATCCGAAAGATTTCCAGTAATTTTGGAGAAATGCAACTCACCATATCTTTCAGTGATTATTGAGCAAAATTCTGACATGGGTGACCTCCGTTGCTAAAATTTTTATTTAAATTTTTCAATATTTTCAGCCATTAACAAGATAAAGCAGAAGACGCCTTGACTTAACAAAACGTCTTCGAAGACTCCTTCTACACATGGCAGACGAGATGCTAATATTCTATCCATTTTCGCTGTTCCATCAATATGTTTGGGACAAATTTTCACTCACAGCTTTACCCTCACTATTCCCGTCAACAACAGTTGCATCAACGCTTTTTTCTTCTGTTTTTCTTGCTCGATATCCGATTTAAGCAAGTCGATTTCTTTGTCTGCGGTCGAAAGGACTTCGGCTATTGCCTGTTGTTCCGGAAGAGGAGGAAGAAGAATTTCTCTTTTTTCCATATTTTCTTTCGTTATATGAATCATAGTGCCACCTTGTGTTTCATTTGTCAGAAGATTGACATCAAAAAGGAGGACATAATAAAGATATTCTTGTCTTATCGAACCTGTGATTTCTAATTTCCAAATGTGATAATGATATATTACTTTTTCACCTCCCCATATGATTGGGCAAAACGAAGTAGACCATGCAAAGATCAAATCCCCATGATCTATGTATTTATTTTCAGATAATTCCAAATCAGAGTAGTACCAATTTTCATTTGTAAATAAATTTCCTACTCTAAGAACTTTGTATTTCCCTTCGCTTAACAATTCTTCTTGTTTATAAGCCCTACCATTTATAAAAAAGCACACGTCTCCTAGTTTTGTATTCTTCCACCCACTCTTATCAATCCTCACGCCACCAAGCATGAATGTTGTGCCATCATTTGAAAGCAGCTTCTGCATGAGCCATTTTTTCTGAGTTTGCTTTTGCTCCAACAGTTTTTCTTTGAGTTCGATAACCTTGTCTTGTGTGGCAAGGATTTTGGCAATTTTCTGCTGTTCTGGAAGAGGGGGAAAAATTAATGGAAATGATAGCATTTCTTCCGGATCGACTCGACGAGCCTTTCTTCCACCGTCAGCCAACATGCCATAATGCGAGTAAAATTTAGGCTGAGTTATATAGGATAAAAAGTAATAATCATTGACATCAGACAAATCGAAACACGGAAGGTCTATTGTGCTTTCGTAACCATCCAACTCTTCGGGAATAATACCAAAAGCACAATTAAGGAAATCCAGTTTGCTATATATAAACTGCCCTTTTTTTCGTTTATAATATTTTGTACTTTCGCTTCCAGAGTGAACTTCGCGCTTTTCACAAACACCTTTATTCCAAAGTTTAACTGAAAGTTTTTTAGCAATAGAACCATTGCTTCCAGGAATACGACTTTCAGACAAATGCTGAGACAAAGGATGAATTTCCCAATCAGCAGGAATGATACCGGCTTTTGTTTTTTTATAGCCGTCTGGAATTTGACCTATTTTAATTTGGTTAATTATTTGAGCCGCTGTTGTTGTCATACTTTTTAAACCTCAAATATTCGGACTTTTCAATACATACTTTGTTTTCACTATTATTTTGATATGCAATCATATTTTGATAGTTTTCTGTAGCGTTTTGCAACAACATTTTCCTCAGCTCATTCTCTTCATTTATTTTATCACTTAAACCTATCGGGTAATACATACGCTTTATACAATCCCAACGGATGTTCTTAAGGTCAAGCACAACTGCCATTTCTTCCAACAACCTAAGATACTTATCAAAATATTCAGGATTCGTATCTGGTTTCTTTAAGACCTCATTTAAGAAATCTTCAAAAGCCTTACGCACCTTTTCATTTTTATAAAAAATTACATCTATAGAATTCAACGCCCTAACATTATCCTCGGCAACAATATTGTATCTATACGACATAAGTGTCTCAAAGATTTTGAATTTACTATTGTATTTCCTTGTTTTTCTTTGTACCCACAATGTAATTAAAGTTGCCAATAATCCTGAAAGTGCAACCGAAACAATAATTAAAAAAGAACTTTCCATCTTAAACCTCCATTATTTTCCAGAAGTGACCTTTTTACAGCCCCAATTCATCCATATATTTCTTAATTTTTGCCTGAACTCCGGCGAGTTCGTTTTCGAGAGTGGCTATATTCTGCTGGATTTCGTTGATGTCCAGAAGTTCTTCTTCCTCGAAAGTATCGACATAGCGCGGAATGTTAAGGTTGTAGTCGTTGTCACTGATTTCCTGCAATGTTGCAACATGGCTGAACTTTTCTTCGCCGGTGTATGTCGGATCTGTCCTGTATTTGCGGTAGGTTTCGACGATTTTGTCCACATCGCTTTCACGGAGACGGTTCTGGTTTTTCCCTTTTTCGAAGTGACCTTCGCCGCTTGCATCGACAAAAAGGACTTTGTTGCTCGCGCCGCGGTCTTTTCTGAAAACAAGTATCGCCGCCGGGATTCCCGCACCATAGAACAGGTTCGCCGGAAGTCCGATGACCGCATCAAGAAGATTGAAACTTTCTATCATGGTGCGGCGGATCCTTCCTTCGCTTGCACCGCGGAACAAAACTCCGTGCGGAAGTATGATTCCCATGCGCCCCGTGCTGTCGTCAAGGCTGTGCAGCATGTGCATGACAAAAGCGTAATCGCCTTTTGATGCCGGCGGCACACCCCAGTCGAAACGGCGGTAAGGATCAAGTTCAGAGGACATTTTTGTTTTCTGATTTCCTTTTGCATCAGGAACCGCGTCAACAAGGAAGCCGCTGTCCCATTTATCCAGTGAAAACGGCGGATTTGCAACCACACACTGGAATTTCATAAGTTTGTCATTTTCTATATTTCCCGGATTTGAAAGCGTGTCTCCCTGCCAGATTACAGCATCATCGACATTGTGCAAAAACATGTTCATGCGGCACAGAGCCCATGTCTGCATGTTCTTTTCCTGCCCGTAAATTCTCGTTTTTCCGCCAGGAATCTGCCTGAACGCCTTGAGAAGCAGGCCGCCGCTGCCGCAGGTAGCATCATATATTCTGTCGTTTTCCTTCGGTGCGACAAGGCGCGCAACCAGTTCGGAAACCATGCCCGGAGTGTAGAATTCGCCGCCTTTTTTCCCGGCATCGGAAGCAAAATTGGCAATCATATACTCGTAAGCATCACCGATTATATCGGACGAATCAAGCTGGGAAGGTCTAAGGTCAAGTTCCGAAAAATCCTCAAGCAGATTGCAGAGAATCGCGTTCTTTTCCTTAGGTTCGCCCAAATCGACCTGGGAATTGAAGTCTATCGCACGGAAAACATTGTGAAGTTTCGCGCTGTTGCTGTTTTCGATATCCATGAGGGCGGTGTTTATTTTCTGACCGATCTCCGGATCCTTGCGGTTGTCGTAGAGATACTGGAAAGTCGATGAAGGATTCAGAACAAAACGGTTTCTGCTCATTGCACGTGCGACACGCTCTTCGTCGCCGTCATACTGCCTTATGAAATTTTGCCGCGTTTCGGAATAGACATCGCTCAGATATTTCACAAAAAGCATCGAAAGAATGTAGTCTTTGTAACGCGAACTGTCGATTTTGCCCCGAAAAGTGTCACATGCCCTGAAAAGCACCTTTTCAATGTTCTGTTTAGTGGTTGCCATCGTTCTCTCCGTTTAATTTATCGTTTAATTGTTCAAGAAATGCCGAATAAAAACTCCTTTTTACATTTGCAAGCCGCATCGAAAGCTCAAATTCCCTTTCCCCGCAAATAAAAAGATTCCCGATAATTTTCTGCTTTTCCAAAGAAAATCCGGGAATCATAACTTCTTCGATCTGTATCTTGGTAACAACCGGCAGTGCAACTGTCGAAGCACTTTTCTGCATAAGAGCCGCTCTGCTTTTAGTACGCCTTAGTGCCCAGAAAATATATTTTGCGGAAGTCGGCTCTTTAGCCCTGACAATCGCGAAATGAGAAGGCACAAGCAAACCGCACCGTTCTTTTTTATCAATAAAAACAACGGTGTAAGGGAAGCTTAGGCGGATCAGAATATCCCCGACACCTGTCAAAAAATCACTCTTCAATTTTTCGTGCGATTCAAAATCCTCCACCATGGAAGTATTTATGAAACCGAAATTGTCGATACACTTCAGATTCAGAAGCCTATACTTGAATTTTTTACCGTCCTTTCCGTTGCTTTTGTTCCTTGTCGTCATGAAACCAGTCCTGATTTCAGCGACATCGCCAAGTTTAACCTGCCCTGAACTGTCAACGGATGACTTTTGTGTCATGTTTCTGTCCTCAAAAAACTTAACAGCTTAAATTATAGAGACATTTTTTGAGAAATCAAGGATTTTGAGAGAAAATTTTGAAATATTTTTTTGTGCAGTCCAAAACCCTTACCGCAGCCCCATATTTTCCGGCATTTCTTTTATGAAAACGAGTTTTTCCTTCGTGACGGGGTGTTCTATTTCAAGTGAATATGCCCAAAGCGCGATATTTGAGCCGAGTTTCGCGTTTTTATTGTATTTGTGGTCGTTTACGATCGGTAATCCGCGTGATGAAAGCTGGACTCTGATCTGATGTGCCCTTCCCGTTTCAAGGGTGATTTTCAGAAGGCTTTTTCCGTTTTTTGATTCAAGAGTTTCGTAGGAAAGACGGGCGAATTTTGCTTTAGGGTTCTCTTTTTTCGAGACGTAAACCTCGTTCGTTGCCTCGTTTTTGACAAGATAATCTTCCAGAACGCCGCTTTTCTGCTTCGGAATGCCGTCTACGACTGCCAAATAGCACTTTTTCCAGATATTCTGACGGATCTCTTCACTCAGACGTGACGCCGCTTTTGAAGTTTTCGCGAATACCATGACACCGCCGACCGGCTGATCGAGCCTGTGGACGATCCCGAGAAAAACGTTTCCCGGCTTGTCGTATTTCCGTTTGAGATAACTTTTGAGAATGCTCTGAAAATCGTCATTTGACGAATCAGCTTTCTGGACCGGGATCCCCTGCGGTTTGACGACAACGAGAAGATGGTTGTCTTCGTAAATGATTTCGGGAGTTTTCGCTATTTCCATTTGATAGCTTTCCACTCTTCGTCGGTGAAAAGTTTTGAAGTGTAGTGAACACCTGAGATCGCGTGATAAGTTGAATCTATGCGGAGCTCTTCGTTGTCAGGCCTCATGCTGAGAGCGCCTCTGACTTTGTCGGGACGTTTTACCCAGTACGTGTCTTCGTCTTTGAACTGAAGTCCGAGAGCGTATCCCATCATGCCGCGGAGAGCCTTTGAATACTTTTCGTAACGCGCCTTGTCGCCTACTTCACGCGCAAGTCTGGTCGCAGCCGAAAGACCTTCCGAATATACGCCGGTACCTGCAAACTGAGTGCTGAGAGCTCCCTGTCTGCCGGGTTCGGCATCGCTGCCGAGCGGCTTATACTTTTTGAGCATCCAGTCCATAAGCTGGAATACGAAATCAGCGTATCTTTTGTCTTTAGTTGCGCTGTATGCCTCCTGATAAGCACGAGCCTGCCACGGAACGAAGGATCCCTGCTGGTTTTCCTTTTTGTTCCAGAATGCCTGATAGAAAGGATAAGCCTTTTCGACCGCTTCAAGTGCCGGTTTGTAGCCGGTTTTTTTGTAGTAACGCATGAGCATGAGAAGTGTTTCGCCCGGATAGTAATTCTGGTCGACATCTCTGTGTTTTCCGTTGAAATCGGTAAGAAGTTTTCCGTCGGGCTGCTGCAGTGAGATTATAGCGTCGACCATTTTCTTCATCGTATCTTCGTAACCAGGAACTTCGAGTTCGGCCATAGCCGCCATAAGGAAAGCCGTTCCTGCGATGCTGTGGACTTTGCGCTGATAAGGCCAGTCGAGCCACTTTCCGCCGTGACCGTCCTTTATGAATCTCGCAAAAGTGTCGATAGCCTTTTTGACGCTTGCGATCTTTACCGGATCCTTCTGGTCTTTCGCTATCTCGGCAAGAACAAAGATCGCGTTCAGGTTTCTGAGTCCCCAGTCTTCAGCAGGCTCGTAATCTTTCGACGGGAAGAATGTATACATGTATCTTCCAGCTTCCTCGCCTTCTGTGATCTGGTTTCTCAAATACCAGCCCCATGTATTGTTTACCGCATCGATCAGATCCTGTCTCGTAACATTTTCGACATAGACGCGGCTTCTCGTGAAAGCCTGCTCCTTCGCCTTTTCCATTTTTTCGCTGAGAACGAAATTCTGTGTCATGAAAACGGAGATTTTCGCGGTTTTCCAGTCATGTTCCTGGAGTCCTGCGTCAACGGCAAGCTGTCTGACAACACCGACACCGTCTTCGATCTGGTTTCTGACGATATAAACAGGAAGCATCGCCGCACTTTTGCCGTCTTTTGAAAGGGTAAATCCCATTCCGGCTCTCTTTTTTGCATTGAGAAGGTGCTCAGACGGATTCTTAAGTTCCATCTGAGAATGAAGGACCGAAAGTTCGACCGAAGCTTTAGCCGAATCGTCGGGTTTGATCTTTTCGGTAAGTTCTTTCATGGCAGCGGCAATAGTCGCCGAAGAAGAAATTATCATATCTGTAACTGTTGCGTTCCTGAAAATCGAGACTGCAAGGCCCGTTTTTTTGCCGCCGAGTTCAGCCGGAACAGCCGAAACAGCCTCTTCAGACGAGCATTTTTTATCTGCAAAGCAGCGGATTTTGTCAGCCAGAAGCTGAGCCTCTTCGAGAGTTATCTTTTCGCTGTTGAAAGCCTCGATCTGTGCAACAAGAGGCACTTTGGAGCGTTCTCTGACAACTGAAAAAGCCGTTCTTCCGTAAAGTTTACCGTTTACCCTGACATCGAGCTGCCAGTTTCCTGCAGCCATAGGCTTCGGACCTCTGTAGTAAACGAGGGAACGCTTCCACTCGGGTTTCATTTCCATAACTTTCGAATATGCCACCTTGCCTTCGGGATTTATCCACTGATATTCAGCGGTATATCCTTTCGTTCCCGCATTCCAGTATGCACGAAGAGCAACTTTTTCGTCTTCGACCGAAAAAGTATCGGTTATCTCCTTGAGATCCGAAGAATCGGAGTTCGGAATACCGACTATAACGGTTTTAAGATTGGTGTCGGGAGAGATCGTCTCGCTTGCGGAAGAAGCCGCCTTGCTGCATGAGACAACTGTCATCAAAAAGACGATCACAGCGAAAAACAGAACACTTTTTTTCATTTAAAAAACCTCCTTAAAAAAAGTCCGTTCATACTACCTGAAAAAAGCGATTTGGCAATATTTGGCAGGCGATTTACGATCCGACTGCAGAGAGCATCATATCTATCACGAAATCGACGGACGATCTTCTCACACTTTCGCGGTCGCCTTTGAAATGAGCTGTCCTCGTAAGGGTGACACCTTTGAAAAAGACGCCGAAGCATACTGTGCCCACGGGCTTTTCCTTCGTTCCTCCGGTCGGTCCGGCAATTCCGGTGACCGAAAACGCTATATCGGCTCCGCTTCTTGCCGCGGCACCTTGAGCCATCTCTCCGGCGCACTCCTCGCTGACCGCTCCGAATTTTTCCAGAATTTCAAGCGAAACACCTAAATTGCGGTGTTTGGCATCGTTTGAATAAGTTACGAAACTCTCATTGAAGACAGCTGAAATGCCGTCAACAGAGGTTATTTCAGCCGCGACCATGCCGCCTGTGCACGATTCCGCTCCGCTTATCTTTATGTTTTTCAGTTTGAGGATCTCACCCAAAGTTTTTATTTTCGACATTTTTCCTCCTTAAAACGGGATAAGTTTGAAACCTTCGAGTTTTTTGCCGGCTTCTTCCTGCGTCTCTTCCAGAAGTTTTGCAGGATCGAGTTTCCACATTTCGGAAATGACCGGATAGCGTTTTATGACAGCGCCGTCGCTTACGACAAAGTATTCACCGCTGCGTTCGAATGCAACGCTGTAAGCTGTATATTGCAGGTCGAACTGCATTATCTTCTGCGAATCGGCTGTATTTCTGATGACAACTTCACGACCTGCAGAAATGAACATCTTTCCGTCTTCAGAAAATGCTACCGCGTTGACTGCGCCCGAATTTTCCATGAAAGTTTCGACTATTTTCTTCGATCTCATATCCCATTTGCTGATAACTCCGTCTTCGTCCGCAGAAACTGCAGTTTTGTTATCAGGCGATATCGCGAGCGAAATAACCGATTTTCCGCTTCCGCCTTTAGTGCCGAAAAGAAGTCTGCCTTCCGGAAGACTCCGGAAATTTATCTCGCCGTTTCTTCCGGCACTTGCGGCGATCGTTCCGTCAGCCGAAACTGCAACGGTATTTACAGGATTTTCGTGCTCAAAAACCTTGGTTACTCGCCTTTCCGAAAGGTCGAATATCTTGACTTTCTTATCCTTTCCGGCAGAGATCATGCTTTTTCCCCTGTTGAAAAAGTTTACCGCCGAAATCTGATCGCTGTGGAGCTGATAGGAAAAGATCATTTTGCCGGTAAGAGGATTCCAGAAGCGGAGCACCCCGTCGGAATCGCCCGAAGCCAGAAACTGACCGTCAGGCGAAAACGCAAGGCTGTATGAGACAGTTCCTTCAATGCCGAAAGAAGAAACTACGGATTCGGTAGCTATATTCCACAGTTTTATCGTATTGTCCCAGCTTGAAGAAGCCAGAAGTCTGTCATCCGGAGAATACGCAAGCGACGGGATATAGGTCGTATGTCCGCGCAGACGCTGCATTTCCTTTGTAAAATCGGTGCGCCACAGCTTTATGAAACGGTCTTCTCCGACTGAAACGAGTGAATTTCCCATCGGAAGAAACGCTACGGAATAAACCGAACCTACATGGTCGCGAAGGTCGTCGACCTGCCTTGTAACGAGATTTATCAGCTTTATCGAACCGTCTCGCGTAGCAGCCGCAGCAAGCATTCCGTCATTCGAGACATCGAGTGAAAAAAAGGCGTCCCAGTGCTCGAAAACATTGAGCGGCTTGTCGAAAACAACGCTCCAGAGAGCAAATTTTTTATCATAACTTGCTGAAACAAAATGAATTCCGTCATTCAGGAAACGGACTGAGACCGTCGGTTCAGTGTGAAAATCGAAAACTTTTCCTATGCCGCTCCGGGTAACGAGATATATTTTGCCCGAACTGTCGGAAACGAGGATCTTTTTTCCGTCAGGAGACCAGTCTACGCTGCGGATCGTGTTTTCAAGCTCGAATCTGCCTGCGGAAGAGAGTGTGAGATCGTCGGTTTTTACGACCCAGAGCGTTTTTTCAGTCCCGCCGAAAGCGATGAATTTGTTCCCCGGTGAAAACGAAAGAGCATAAATCTCTCCTGCCAGAGTCGGCAGAGACTTTATTTTTGCCCCGTTCAAAGCGTTCCAGAGAATAAGATTGTTGTCCCTGCTCCCGGTTGCGATAAATTTGCCGTCGGAAGAAAAGGCAACCGCGCTCACTTCGTCCTTGTGACCGCTGAGAGTAAACTTTTCAGTTCCGTCAGCTGAATAAACCTTCACCTCTTTCCTCTTGCCCGAAACTGCAAAAAGAGAAGCTCCGGGAGAAACCGCAACGTTCCGTGCATCGAAATCAACACCTGACAAATTGCCCTTGAAAGCGTTGTTTCCGTAAACTCTGGAAAGATAGAGCAGAGACTGTATTTCAAGCATGTGTTCGCGGCTTTCGTCAGTATTTTCAGCAAGATACGAATCAGAATAACTCCACGGGCTTTTAGGATTGAAAGGAGAATTGTAAAGCGACGCAGCAGCAAAAATCTCGGAATCAGAATATTTTCCATCTTTCAGAAGTTTCTCGGCATACTCCAGATACCCCAGCGAAAGATTCAGATGCGCCGCCTTTTCATTGCCGACTGAATCGCGGTAAGCCATGAAAACGGCTGCTGATGAAAAAATCAAAACAGCAAGAAGCACCGCTGCAAGCACAGAAAGCGACTTGTTCTTGGAAACAAAACGCTTGAACATCTCCCACGAACTGTATTCATACGCCGCGATTTTGCCGCCCGACATGAAATTTTCGATTTCCTTTGCAACTTCCAGCGCCGACTGATATCGTGAAGCGGGATCTTTCGTCAGCGTTTTTTCAACAACGGCGCAGAGATCGGGCGGAGAAGCAGGCTCGTAAACCGTGATTTCGACCGGAAGAGACGATTTTACGTTTTCCAGAGTTTCCTGCACATCCTTCCCTTTAAACGGCGGCTCACCTGTCAGGATTTCATAAAGCACGGCTCCCAGAGAGTATATGTCGCTGCGTTCGTCTATTGCGGAAATGTCGCCCCTCGCCTGCTCGGGAGACATATATGCCGGAGTTCCGATCGCCTTCCCTCTGACAGTCATCCCGATGTTTTCGACTTTCAGCAGATTCAGTTCTTCACGGAGTTCACCTGCGGCTGCAGTATCATCCTCGCCTTTTACCTTCGCCAGCCCCCAGTCGAGAACGACAGTTTCACCGAACTCCCCGATCATGATGTTTTCAGGCTTTATATCGCGGTGGATCACTCCCCGGCTGTGCGAATATGCTATGGCATTGCAGATGTCGCGGAAATGCGGAAGAAGCCTCAGCCTTTTTTCAAGAGTTCCGGCATCCTTTATCGCTCTTGAAAGCGTCACGCCGCGGACAAGACGCATCGTGTAATAGCGGTTTTCATCAGGTTTCCGCCCGATTTCATATACCGGAACAATGCCCGGATGCTCAAGCTGCCCGGTCACGCAGGCCTCTCTCAAAAACCGCGCCTCGTCGCTACGCATCTTATCCAGAGAGGGGATCCTGCCGTCACCAGCGCCGCTGATAAGTTCCTTCAAAGCGATCTCGCGCCCTACCGTGCGGTCGAAAGCGACCATGACCTTGCCGATCCCGCCGCGCCCGATCTCTTCCTTAAGATCGTATTTCCAACCGCCAGTTTCTTTACGATCGTAGATAAAATCAGGCGACATGGCGTCAAGCGAAACCGTTTTCGTCACATCGTTTTTCAGTGAAACATGCTTCATGCAAACATTTCATCCGCATCATCATCAGTATCTGGAATTTCGTCCGAATCTTCGTCAGTACCTGGAATTTCGTCTGAATCTTCATCGGCAACAGGCGTTTCATCCGGTTCCTCGGCATCGTCTGGAGCGAATTTTATCCACAATACAGGACGGATGTGGAATAGATAGTAGTATGCGTTGTTGATGATGTCACCATGGTGGTTGACAACCCGGATGCAACTTATGTATTCGTCACGCAGCATCCATGAGGCGGCACCGTAGCTGGCTCCGTTACACCCGCTGCCGCACGCCTCATCTTTACATTCATAAACTCCGCTTCCCGATGCAAATTCTGTCGGATAGGCAATCCTTTCACACCATCCATCGAAATACGCCTTGGCTTCAAATTCACTTAAGATGAAAATTTTATCGGTAGTATCGACATCCGACAGCGGTGTTTCCTGGATTTTTGCCTTTTCCGCCGGACCGAAAGCGGCATCGTAGAAGGTCTCGTTCAGCCAAGTCCTGATTTTACTGTTCTCCCAGTTCGTAACATAGTGTTCCTGCTGCTCGTCATCATAAGAACGCACATCCAACCCCTTTTCGCTGATCAGCAAAGCCTTGTTTCCGGTTACTTCGAGAACCCTCCAGCTGATATACTCCCTGCCGTTGCCTGTTTTGCCGTCCTGCTCGTATTTTCCGAAAACAAAGGGTTCGCCCTCGACAGGAACCGCATCAGGATCATATTCATCGTCAGGCTGTGAATCGCCGGTGTCGCCGTCAGGCTGTGGATCACCCGTGCCGCCGTCAGGCTGTGGATCACCCGTGCCGCCGTCAGGCTGTGAATC
>CAJOMF010000024.1 GCA_905235605.1 uncultured bacterium | reverse complement strand
CCGTCAAAGACATAACCTTCACGAAGGTAATTCTTTGAGCCGTTCACTTTCTGCAAACCAGTTTCTTCGACCTTGAAAGAACCGTTTTTGCAGCCCAAGTATACGCTGTTTCCAGATTTCTGCATCTCAGGATCGCTGCAATATTGAGAAAATTCTTTGATTTTCTGCGGAGTTGCAATGTCTGAAATGTCAAAAACGGAAACTTTTCCTTTTCTTGTCAGCAACCCGTTGAGATTTTCATACACAAAGAGTTTGCCTGCAGCGGTTTCGAGGTCTTCCACGGTCTTGGTGAGGGAGATCGTTTTCAGCAGGTTAGGTGAACGCGGATCATTCAAATCAAATATTCTGACTCTTTTATTTTCTGCAGCAAAAAGTTTTCCGCCATCGATCCTGATGTTTTTGCAGTTACTTGTTTTTACTGACGATTTTCTTTCAATCGAGCCGTCTTCGGCAATTTCAAAAATGTCGATTTCGCTGTAGTTGGCTGCATAAAGCGTGTTTCCGTAAACTGCCAGATTGTTCGATTCCCCGCTGTAAATCATCTCTTTTTTGGTGATTTCACCGTTCTCTCCGATCTCAACTCTGCGGATCCCTGAGAGACCGCCCAGATAAAGGCTGTTTCTATAGCCTGCGACACTCAGTTTGTAGTCCGGAAAAGTAACTTCATCGAAGTCATAGTTCTCAACTTTCACGCACTCTCCGTAAAAATTCGTAATGCCGGGGAAAATTGAGTTGTCGGTTTCGGAAATGCAGAAAGTCTGCTCAAAATCAAGGTTTTCAATCTTTATTTGCGAGTATGAAACTTCAATGTTTTCAACATCTTCCAAGTTTTCGAACTCGAAAACAGGGAAAGTGGTATTGTCATCAATTATTGGATTGAAACCGACGATTTTGCCGCCTGCTTCCTGCATAATAACTTTGCTGAAATCGCCCTGAAGTGTGACCAGAATCTGTTCCCAGCTGTTTGCTTCCGTATCGAAACGCCACAAATCGTTCATTGTTTCATTGTTGAAGTCAGTTCCGCCTGCCAAAAACAGATATCTGCCGGAAACAGAGACATTCACTATTTTTCTTTGCTGCGGCATAACACCTTGAATTTCTTCAAATATTTTGCCGTTGTGCAGATAAGTTCCGAAACCGTTTCCGCTGTTGGCAAAAAGGTAAAGCATACCGTTTGCAAAAACAAGTTTTGTTTGTTCCCGGTCGAAACCGGTTTCCCCCAGATTGTTTACAGTATAAACCATTTCAGGCAGTTCACCATCATCAATGAAGGCATTAAAGTTCTGCGGAATTTCACTAATCAATTCAAGCGAGTAGAGTGTTTTTACGCCATTAGCATTCTTCGCAATGAAATAATTTGCCGAGAAACTTTCAATTTCCCCGATTTCAGGATCCCAGTTTTCTATCCTGCCGATTCTGCTCCAGTCGGCACCGCTTTCAGAAGTATTTATCGTCAGGAAATATTCTTTGCCGTTGGTTTCAATTCCGATCATTTCTTTGGGAGAAATCTCGCTGAAAGCAATCTGATCCTTTTGAAACATGATCCTTTGCGAATCAAGCAACACTTTGTTTTCACTGTCTTTTCTGACCTCATAACGTGAAACATAATCATAAGGTAGGATCTCATTTATCCCGAAATAGCGTATCGGCATATCGAAATAGCACGATGCACAAAGCTCGATATCTGGAAATTCGATCGGCGCAGAAACCGGCGGAGTAATCATTTTCGTATGATAGTTGAGTTTCATAGCTTCAATGTTGTATCTGGATGCACGGGCGAATTTGTTGGTATTTGTCGATGGAAAATAATCATTGTTTATTTCCGGTTCTCCATTGTCACCATACTTTATATAAGACGGAATTTCTTCTAACTTACTGCCGTCTTTGACTGGCAGAATACTCGTTGAAAGTGCGTAATACATTGTGTTTGCAACGTTGTAGTCACCACCATGGAGAATGTTCAAACACAGATTACTATCTTTGTTGATCCCCAAACAATCACTTTTTTCGTACCAGTCTCTCCGCCAGTTCCAGATTACAGTTTCTCCGGTTGTCGGAACTTTAATCGGTTTTTTTGCAGGATTATTATTCAAAGCAGTTTCGGTAAAACTATCTTTCCAATTGTAACTTTTTGTGAATTTTGAAGAATCAGCAAAAGAAATACGGTGCTGCCAACTGAGTATTGAATCGTCTGAAAAATCATCGCTACCGTGGCTGTAACCGAAATTTTTACCTGACACCGAAGAACCGCCTTCCTTTTCCGCTGTTGAACAATGTCCTCTGGTTCCCCACAAATCTCTTGTTTTATCAATGTGATTTATCGCACAATAATGGATTGCAGCATTGCACTCGATATCGTTTTTTCTATAGCGTGGTTTGCAAATATCTAAACCCCTTCCGCTGTTTTCCGGCATATTCAATCTGACATTGGCGTAATCATCAAATTCCTGAAAAAGATAGTTCATTGTAAAAGAATGTGGTTGAATATTTGTTATCCTGCTGTTTGCAAAGCCGAGTTTTTTCTGTATTTTAAGAGGTTGGTTAGGATCCATGAAATCGCATGCATCACCGATTCCGTCCAAATCACTATCGGGTTGCATCATACATACAGGTCTTCTCGAAAATTCAGAATCATTTTCGCTGACTTTACATAAATCCAGTGCGTATGCGCCGAAATCTTCGGCAAGAATAAATTCACTTTTCAATTCACGGCTTACCAGCGGATTCGGGATACCGGGACAGTTGTCGCAGGCATCAGGAACTCCGTCTCCGTCCGAGTCAAGCTGTTCCGGATTATAAGTATCGGGGCACTTGTCGTAATCGTTTCTGATTCCGTCACAATCTCTGTCAATTCCTTCCCCTTCTGTGCATTGATAAGCATTTCGACAAGCCTGTTGACAATCTTTCAGTTTCAAAAAATCCTGCCCTGCGTATCTCTTAACAAGTTGTTCACAATGTAAAAGGCAATTATTGAAATTTTCAGGATAATTCTCGCCATAATTATCATCTTTATAGTCCCTATATGGAATATCTTTCATTTCAAAGAGACCGGGAATATTCCATTTCAGACCATAAGAAACCTGTTCCATTTTGTTATCGTCTTTATATGAAAATTTACGAATCCATGGATCTGTCTCTTTGGCTTTTAAACTTAAATACCAATTGTGAAAAAAACTCGCGTTTTTGATGAATTGAAACTTGGGCGTACTTTCTATATTATCATGGAAAGGCAATAGATAAAAATCGATTCCTGAGATGTATTTGTCTGTCAATATGAGTTCTTTCTTTTTACCTTCTACAAATTTTTCAGAAACAAAATACTTGCCTGAAATTTTACCGGTTTTCCCATCTATAAACGGATTCACTACGGCATACTCCTCTATGGACAAACTTGAATCAGTACTTACCAGACGTTCATACACACGGTAAAGGTATTCATCACTTAACCCCTCTTCGACATTACTGATCCCGTCACCGTCAATATCTTTGTCACAAAAATCGCCAAAGCTGTCCATATCCATATTCCAAAGAGCATGATCTGATCTATATGGGCACCCATCCCTTTCCAAAGGGAAACGGTCTCCGTCTGCACTTCCTTGAGCCGGGTTATGGGAAACATCGGCGAGATCTGCCGGTGCATAGATTTTGGAGTAAACACTATTGTCAAAAATATCCGGAATAGCATCTTGATCAAAATCTATTTTTACCAAATTGTCGGCAGACAAATATGTTTTTTGCCCAGGATCGCCATCTTTTTCAAAATTTCTCAGATCTTGCAGATCATTTAATAAATTTTGCCACCTTTCTCTATCTTCCGGAGTTTGTGCATGTTCCAACAGATTTTCTACTTCAGTTAAAACTTCTAAAACCAATGAGCTTTCAGAACCCTCGGTAAAAATTTTAACATCCCCCCCAAAAATGTTGTATTCAGGATTGCAATTTTTAGCAAAATTCTGGTCAACTGTAAACAACTCAAGTTTGCTTTCAAAATAATGACTGTTTTTTATTATAAAATAATCCGGTCCAGTTCCAGTATCCACTGGTTCCATATACCCTACAATAATTACCGCATGCCCACCGCCACCCTCTATGGCTCTATTGTCTTTAACTATGAAATTAGTGAATTTTCCCCAAGAACCGGGGGCAATTTTATCATCACTATCAAACATACAATCATATCTGTAAGTCATAACAATAGGTTCTCCAATTTGTATAGAATCCTTCACATCATTTATCTCTGTAGTAGTCTCAGGAAATCCAGGATAAAACCTAAGCCATTGCTCATCTTTTGCTTTTTCTCTAAGTCCACTGTTCCAACTATTCTCTTTATTACAACCTTTATTGTAAAAATCCCCATATCGTTCAGTATCCCGTTTGCTGAGATATTCAAATTCACCAAAAGACCTGACATAATAGGGATAATGTTCTTCCTGAATAATTCCTCTTGCTGCAAGCCTTATCATCACATTAGTTCCATGATTTTCACAACCGGCAATTTCTTTTGCATAAGCCTCTGAAAGATTGGCTTCGACAATTCCCGGGTTTCCCCTATTTGTACTCACGACATTCTTTGCTGTCTGAAAAATATCGGCATATTGTTTTGCCAGTTTGATTTCTATTGCTCCTGTTGATGCAAACCTTGTACAGTCACCGGAAGAACCCTGACTTTTTATACTTGAAACCAAGTCATGAACATGTCCTTGCTCGTCAACATAATTCGTTAAAGAATAAACTGTATATTTTTGCGGATTTCCTTCAGCATCGCTTATAGTAACTTCAAAAGGAACAACTCCGGCATTACCATTGTTAATATTTGCAGAAACCCGATGACGAGGAAATCTTCTCAACGCCTGATTGCTGGCTTTTATTTCATCCATAATTTCAGCAGGAATACATACTTCATCGTCCGGCTCGCCGCAGGAATCACTTCCATCAATACAGACCTCGGCATAAACAAGGCATGAAAAACTAAATAAAACGATAAAAAGCATGAATTTTTTCATTTTGCTCTCCTTAAAAAATTATTTTTCTATTGGACACACATCCGTTTCCTTACAATAACACTCTAAATTCCTTATTATGGCTGAGGGTCTGCCGATTCTTTTCCACAAATGCCACTTCCCCCAGAAAACATTATAGCCCATCAAATCTGAAGGATCTGTGGAAGATGTATGTTCTTTAGGACAATATATTTTTTTCTTGTCAAAGCGGTAAAAACAACCGATAACATCAACTGTTCCATCAGGTAACATGAAAAACTTCTGATATGAAATTTTTTTCCAGACTGAATGCCGTGTCTGTGCTGTCTTCTATTTTATATTCCGTATACTTCGGATTCTGTAAATCATGCAGATCAACTTCAACAAAAATATGTTTATGATAGATATTATAAACAACACGGTATTCATTTTCTATGTCAATTCTCGGACTGTGACCGATTTCTTCATTGCCGGATTCATCTTTTCTGTTCAGCTTGAAACACTCGTCAATGTGTTTCGGATATTTCCGTAAATCACAGTAATAAAGCTCACGATTGTTTGTGATGAAAGTCAGGTGGTCTCCGACTATATTGCCTTCTCCGGCATAGTTGTTGATTCCGGCAAGTTCATGCCATTCCCAGTCTTTGGAAGAGGCATAAACTGTTTTGTTGCCTGTGAGACGAAGAAGAACCCAGTTCTTTCCGGCAAATGGAGGATCGGAAAACTTATCTTTGTGTTTATAGTTATTACGAATCAGTTCATAGAAATAACCGTTTTCTGTTCTCAAAACAGAAACTGTAAAAACTTTGTAGTTGTTCGGGTAATCTCCAGGAACGCGGTCATAAATTTCAGCAACATAACGACCTTCGTTGAATGATAAAGCTCTGTTCTGACCCAAAGTCATATACTCATCTTTTTCAGGATCATATTCAACTATCATACTGCTGTGCTGCAATTGTATTCCGACAACTCCGTCATACATACCATTTGACCAGACAGTTCCCATTGTGACAGAAAAACCATTCACTGTAAGCAACCGGTCGCAACTGCTGACAAAGGTGTCCAAAGTTTCTTTGGTTTTTGCATGCATATCCGGCAGTTTGCACGGCCACGGATAACAGGCTCGTTCTTTTGTTTGGTTAGGATCTTTTTCCTGTTCTTTCAAATAGTTTTGATATTCTTCCCAATTTTCCCAATCCCAGATGTTGCGGACACACTGGGGATCGTTTTCCGTCGGCGTGTCGCAGCCGGGGCGGCAGAAAGTGGGTTTGCCGTTTTTGTTCTTGAACGGAAAAGGTGTTTTGATAGTGTTTTCGTTGTAACGAAGATCGAGACATTCAACAGTTTCAGGGGAGTCGGAATCGTTATCAGAGTCAAAATCCTGATCCGCATCCGGCGTTTTGTCATAATCTTCGATAGGATCAGCATCTTTGTCTGCGTCTTCATCAACAAGAGTTTCTGAATCCTGCGTGTCCGTGTCTGAATCAGAAATTGAGTCGGAATCATTCGAAGATTGGGAGGACGAGCAGGAAAAAAGAAAAAAGACCGATAAAATCATCAAAAATTCTAAGAACTTTTGCATTGCGGAACCTCCGTAAACCGATTATTTAAAAGCAACAGGAAATATTATGCTACTTTTTAGTCGTGTCAACTGAAAAGAATCATTTTTTTAACTTTACAGACCATCCCTAACAGGTTGCGAATCGGAAGTGAAGACCGAACCATTCCCGCAGAATGAAGAATTTGAGAGGTTTTCTTCCAACATATTGAAATCATTGATATTCCATGCATTGACAGCAGTCATGTTGTTTCCGAAGAAGAGCTTTTTCGAGCCGAAACTAAGCAGCTCTGAATCAGAAATGTTCAAGCCGTTGTTGTTATTGAAAATGGTCATTGCGTCGAATCTGAGAAGCGATGAAGAATAGAGCGATATTCCGTGACCGAAATCGGTTTTCGGGGCAAAAACACAGTTTTTATTTTCTGTGCATCTGCGCGGCAGAGTGTTTTTGATTTCTACATTTTTCAAAGAAATTTCAGCACTTACTGCAAGGATTCCCGTTTCTCTGTTTTCTGAAAAAAGACCGTTTTCAAATCTTGCAGCAGCTCCATTCTGAATCGCCGCACCGACTCCGAATTCCCCTGTATAACTATCAGATTTTGTTGAAATAATTTCAAAATCCTCAATATCAGCGCTACACACTCCGTCGAGCAGGATCCCCGCCTTTTCTGCTGAATTTACAGAAAGGCGCTTTATAAAACTTTCGCTTCCGTCAACAAGCTGCAGAGCGAAACCGTTCTCTTCCAAACCGTCAGAAAAAACTGATTTTACAGCCAGATCTTCGGCGTAAAGCACTGCTCCGCGTGAAAAAATTCCGTTTCCGCGGCTCATTTCCATTGAAATCCGCTCAAAACAGCCTTTAACCCTGCCGTCAAGAACAATTCCTCCCTGCTCTTCCAATGTTTCAAGAATGTTTTCGGCAGTAAAATCAATAAGTTTCAGATTTATTTCATCACTTTCCGAAGATACAAAAACAAATGAAGTCGCCGTATCTGAAATCGAACTCTTTTTTATCACTATGTCGGCAGAGTTTTCAGCATAAAAGCCGAGCCCTTCATAACTTCTCAAGCCACCGTAAACGCCTGATATCACGGAATTTTCCATATTTATTTTATTCGAATTGCCGCTCTCGCCCCAGACCGCTATTCCGAAAGAATTGACACCGGAAATCATGCTTCCTGAAACGCTCAAAGTACCGTTTCCGAAAGAAATCCCGTAACTTATCCCTGATGCAGCTTCGTCGATATCGCCTATAAAACTGTCAGTTACCGTAAGATCGGCGCGGCATCCGGCTTCATCGGGACAAATGTTTATCCCCCCTTTCGCGCAGTGCGAAAGAACGCTCTTTTTAACAGTTGTCCTGCTTCCGTTTTCAGCAAAAATGCAGCGGACATTCCCTGAAATAGAAACATTTTCAAGTGTCACTTCCGCATTTTGTTCGACTTCAATAACCGCCTGTTTTTCTTCATCATTACAGACAATTATCGTATTTTCCGCACCCTTTCCAGAGATTCTGAGTTTGTTTTCTGCTTTGATACAGCCCGAAAAACAGCCTTCTCCTAAAATCAATTCTCCGCTTTCAGCGTCAGGTAGAGGAATGCATTCGGAATTTCCGCCGTATTTCTTTATTTCAGCAATTTCCGGCTTTTGAGGCAATTCCGGCCTTTGATATGAAACGGAGTTTTCAACGCACTTTTCAATAGCTTCATCATTAATTTCATCAAAATCTTCCTTTTCTACCGGAACATTTTCGGAAACTCCGCCGCATGAAAAGAGAGAAAGCGCAATAAAAACAATAACAAACACTATCATTGCAGTTCAAAGAAAGTATCGATTATAAAAAGTTCTTCTTCCAGTTTCAGGTCTGCAGACGAAAAATCGTTCCGCGTTATCCCTTCACGCAAAGATGCTTCTTCGACAGCATTCTGCACGACGAGCCCGAAACTTCCGCTTTCCGAAAAAACTGAAAGATTTTCGAATTTTGCACCAAGCGAAGTTAAGCCTTCAGCGCCGTCTAAGATTATGCCGGCACGCGGAAAACCGCTTATCGAGCTGTTTTCAATCAAAATCGAATCTGCTTCCGCAAGAAAAGAATTTTTAACGACGATCCCGTCACCCACGCTTTCAAGCATGACATCCCTTTTTCTCACTCCTTCGATCGAACTTCCCGAAATTTGAAGCGCTGTGTTACCCAGAATTTCGATTGCAGTTGCGCCGTTATCTGAAAAATTGCTGTCTGAAACTGACAAAAACCCTCTGTTTTCACTTTGATTCTGAGCCCAGAGAGCAGCAAAACCGCATTTTGAAAGAGCGACATTTTCCAAAGTCACTTTGTGCGCGCCGTTTATCAGGATCCCAGTTCCGTCAGTACGCTCCATTTTTGAATTTTTTATGAAAACTTCCGACTCTTTACCCGAAATCACAATTCCGCGACCGCCGAAAACGGAACCCGCGCTTATTCCCGAAAAAGAGATATTTTCCATTTCGACAGAGCTGCCGGAAATAAAAAGCGCAGCCGAATCAGTAGAGACGTTTTTAAAGGAAAAATCCCGCAGTACCACTCCTGAAGTATCCGAAATTGCAAGTCTTTTCAAATAAGTCGAGCCGTCTTTCCTGCCAATGATACGGAGAGGTTTTGCCACTGTAACAGAACCTTCGAAAACTCCGCTCCCCAAGCATACGCAGTTTGAAAAAGCGGCTGCCGAATTTACAAGAGCATCCTGAAAAGAATTGATGTCATGCGCCGCATAGCACTTTCCGCCGCACTCTTCGGGCAAATCATAATCGTGAGAAACATTCTGTGAACACGAACTTAATAAAACAAAAATAAAGATAAAAACAAACATAAACTTAACTCCGCACATACAAACAACAATACAACAGTTAACCATTACTCACAAAAAGGATTTTGTCAAATATAAATTTGATTTATTTTATCAAGCTCAGAAATTTACAACATCGCGGTTTTCATTCACGTCATAAACGCCGTTTAAACCGACATTGAAGAACTCGTCTTCGTAGATATAGCTGTAGATCATGTAAAAGCGCATGACTTTTTTGACGTAGTCACGGGTCTCTTTAAAAGGGATCATTTCGACAAAAAGATACGCCTCCTTCCCGCCGTAGCGTGAGATCCAGTCCGAAACATTGTGCGGACCGGCATTGTAAGCGGCTGTCGCGGCGATAAGGTTGTTGTCGAAGCGCTTTAAAAGTTTTGAAAGATACCAGACCGACGCCTTCATGCTGTCGTACGGGTCCATCGGATCTTTTATCTTTATCCCGCCGAATTTGCTTATCTTTTCAAATGTCTGGGGCATTATCTGCATAAGTCCGAGCGCGCCGACATTCGATGAAAGTGATTCGCGGTAATATGTTTCGGCACGCATTATCGAATAGATCAGCTGGACCGGAACGTTGAATTCCCCTGCAAGTTTGAGTACGACTTCAAGGTAAGGCGTCGGATAGAGCAGCCGCCACTCCTCTTTTTTGCCGTAGTGCGGCGAATAAGTGAGATCCGGGCTCAGCTGGTTGTAGTAATAACTCGTCACTTTCGCCGTTTTTTTGAAAAATTTGTTGTAGACAAGGTGGATTTTTGAAAGAATATCCTTGTAGTTGGATGAAAATTCATCAATGATCTGTGCTTCCGGCATCGGGATCTTCATTGAAGAAGCGTTTTTCGCGTGTTTTGCCTCGTTGTAAGAAGTGTAGATCCGCATCATATCGACATAAAACTCGACTCCGTCAAAATCGTCGGCTTTCAGAAAAAGGTCGATCATAAAAGCGGGCTCACGCTTCTTTATTTTAGGCGGGAGCTGACCCAGAGAGTCAATGAACTCCTCTTTCGTAGCACCGGTCTCGGCTTTGTTTGCAAGCCACTTCTGCGAAGTTGCCGAGACGTTGCTGAAATCGGGTTTCTTTTTGAATTCATCGCGCTCGATTATGTGGAAATAGGTGAAATCGTAATAGGAAATGAAGCTGCTGACGCTTTCGGAAATGCCGTTTTCATCGACCGAACACTTGAAATTGACATCAGACAGCGCGGCGCAGTAGCCGTTTATCCTGTCGAGAAGCGCGGTGAGTCCTGTTATCGCTTCATAACTACCCTTTCCGTCCACAAATTTGTCGTAATTCATCTTTTCCGAAAGAAGGAACTCCGACCACATCGTGAAAGCGTAAAGGTCGTTTCCTTCAAAAAGATATATGAGTCCCAGTTTGTAAAGCGAAAGCATGAAATATTTGGAGTTCTGCTTCATCGCAACTATCCCGCCGAGGATCTCCTTGCTCTTTTCCGCCATGCCGTTTTCGAAGTAAACAAGCGCAGCAAGGAATTTCATCCTGTCTTTCTGCGTTCCGGCAAAATCCTCCGACGATTTGAGCAGAAAATCGGCTGCTTCTACTTCGCGCCCCGCCTGATTAAGAACTCTGTATTTTTTGTTCACGAGCTTGTATTTCGCATCGTTTGCCTTCGTCTGCTTTGAAACGGCGTCGTCAAGCATCTTCAGCGCATCGGAATATCTTTTTTTCGACATCAGATAATCTGCGATCTCAAGGTTTGCAGGATACGGCAGCGTCATATATTCATCGCTGAAAAACTGAGAAAGCCTGTTTTCGCGCCGCATGATCGAAAGCCATCTGACATAATAAGGCGAAGAAGAGTTCGGCACACCTTTGCTCTTCTTTAGTTTTACAAGTCTCTCCACGACCTGGTTTTTCCACGAAAGAGAGCCGTAACTGTCCATATATTCGACATAATCCTTGAGGAACGTGACCTGCGGTTCACCGTTTTTTTCCAGAGCAAGGATCCTGTTGAAAGCGGCCGCACCGTTATCCTGCGCGTCGAGACATCTGTCGTAAAATTCGATCGCCGAATCATACTGTTTCCTGTAAAGCGCTATATCGCCTTTTATGCACTCAAGATCGCTGAAAAGATAGTAGATCTGATACGAACTTTTGATCTCATCGATTATCTCAAGAGCCTGATTGAAGCGCTTCCGCGCAATAAAAGTCTTGACGAGGATCATTTTGTAGTAAAGCGTGTTCCTGATGTCGTTCGGCAGAGTATTGATCAGTTTTTCGGTCTCGTCATACCTTGCGAGCTTCATGAAAAGCTCGATCTTCAGTATCGTCGAATCGGTTTTTGAGGCAAACTCCGCCTTGTCGATATGCGATGCGGCGAGGGCAAATTCGTTCGCCTTGAAAAGCTCTCTGATGCAGGCCTCCGTTACATTTTCGTCATTCAGACAGTCGTGGTATGAAAACAGCGGAAAAGTGAGAAACAAAAATGAAAACAGAACAAAAAGCGACGGTTTCATGCGAACCCCTTAAAAATCCTGGTAATCTTAAGAAAAAAAGAATGTTTTTCAATAATAAAAAGTGCTTTTACCGAAAAATTCAGACGCCGCCACTAAGGTCCCTAGGGTCGCAGCGCCAAAGATCTTTGTTTACCCGTGATGGTAGTTTGATCCGCTGTTTATTGAAAGTCCACGGTAGATCTGCTCCAAAATGTTGATCCGGGCAAGCTGGTGCGGCAGGGTCCACGGCGCGATCGAAAGAGCGAGGTCTTCATTTATGTCACCGAAACCGTATGCGCCGCCTATCACAAAGCAAAGTGATCCGTGAGAGACCGATTTTTCGCTTAAAAGTTTTGCAAAAGTTAGCGAATCAAAAGATTTTCCCGTTTCTCTCAAAGCAACAACAAAAGAGTTGGAAGGCATTGATTTTATTATGTTTTCAGTCTCAAGAACAAGATCGTTGCGCTCTTTCAGTTCGATCACTTCAAGCGGAGAATAGATTTTTATCCTTTTCTGGAAAAAATCATCGATTTCCTTGAACTGACTTTTGAGCTTTCCGACAACGATTAAAGTGATTTTCATTACTGAATATAAGAACTTACGTCGACTTTCGCGCAGCCCGACCAGATATCCTCCAGAGAATAGTAGTCGCGCAGTTCTTCAAGCATGATGTTGACTACGACGCTTCCCGCATCGACTAAAATCCACTTCGCGCTCGTTTCGCCTTCGACAAGCGGTTTTGCAAATCCGGCATTTTTAAGTTCTCTGAAAAGCGAATCTGCCATCGTCGTATTGTGCTGCGTGCTTGTCCCCGTAACGAACACGATAAAATCGGTATAACCTGACTTCTTGTCAACATCGAAAGCCATGATGTTGACACCTTTTTTATCGGAAAGCGTGCGGAGGACTGTCTCTAATTTTTCATTCTTCGTCATGTTTTTCTTCCTTTTTTTCTGACTTTTTCTTCATTATGTTTACCGAAGAATCAAGCGTTCTTCTGTGGTATTCCTCGTTGTATTCAGGCTCGGAGATAGTTTCGGCGGAATCGGTCGAAAGGGTGCGCGTTCCTTTAATACTGAAAGTTACGTCTTCATCGCTGAACCTGAACGAAAGTTCTTCTATTTTCATTTCGGCAACAGCCCCGTCAAGAGAGACGAAAACCGTCATTTTTCCTTTGATCTGATCTTTCTTTTTGCCGGAGAGACCCGCAATAAGAGAATCGTCGCGCATCTCCTCGGTTCCCTGAAGATTCTGGAGATACTTCTTTTCGGGAAGCGCCGCGCGGTCGGTTTTTTTATCGCTGAAAACTATCGTTACGAGATGTCCTTTGAATGAACCGATTTTCCATCCTTTTTCAGACTCTATCGAAGCGTGGTCGCGGAGCATGAGATAAATCGAAGGGATCGCGCCGAAAAGGTTGTCCCGCAGCGTAATGTGCTCACCCATGCTGAAAGTCTTCGTAAACTCGCCGCCGAACTGCTTGCGGTAGAAAAAGTTGTTTCTCCAGATTATATCCCAGCCTTCGTTTTTGCTGTTCTGGTAACTCATCGAAAAGTTGCCCGATTTATCGCTTTTATACTTCGAATTTTCATGCAGCGAGAGCTTTCTTTCGGTCGTCTTTTCATTTCCGGCATCGCTGGAAGCGGTTTTTATAACGGAAACAGTCTCGTAATCGACACTCTGTGAAAACGAGTAGATCCCGTTTTTGTCGCGGAAATAGGAAACCGGAGCGACAATCAGCTTTTCAAGCTCGTCAAGCGAGGTGTAGAGCTGACTTTCGTCTATTTTCGGTTCGTAAGTCTCTTCATTTATTACGCGCCACTTGCTTTCGACGTTTTCACTGTTTCCCGAACACGAAACGATCATCAAAATAGCGGCAAAACAACACAAAATTTTCTTCATTTCTCACCTACAAAACAAAAAAACGCAGTATTTTACCGATTTTTGCAAAAATTTCAAGGAATATTTTCTTACTCCGGAACGTCGAAAAACGCTCTGAGATCTATTGAGGAAAGGAACTTTTTTACGACTGCGAGAGCGACTTTCCGACTCTCTTCCTTCACTTTTTCGTCTTTATTCTCAGCTGTAACAAAAAACGGTTTGTGGTCATAGTGCGAGATTTTGAATTTTTCACCGTTTTTAAACGTGTCGATATCGACTGCAACTGTTATTCTTTCATAGCCTTCGACTCGGACTGAAGCAGTTTTGACAACAACTGAAACCTGATGCGGCAGCTCCTTTTTCTGCGTCGGAACGATGCCGAAATCAAGAAGCGCCTTTTCGATTTCCCCGGTCATTTCAACCTGACTTTCGACACTCAGAAATATCTCTTTTTTGTCTGAAAGTTCGGGAACAAGCGGGATTTCTACAAATTTTTTATCTCCTTTAAAAAGATCCAACGAACCGCCGACATTTCTATAACCATCTAATTTTACTGAAAATTTATAGCTTGCCGGTTTAAGAAATATCTTTTTATTGAGTTCGTATGATTTTCCGCCAATCTCAACTTCTCCTTTTACATCGGAACCAGCCTGAAAATAGACGGAACCGTGAGAAGCGAGCTTTTCTATTTCGGCTTTCAGAGCACTCAGCGCCGCAATGTACTTTTCTCTTTCGGGAACCTGCCTGTCGCTTACGGCATAAAGCAGCGAATACGAAAGATAGATCATCGTGAGAACGTCGTCATACTTTTCCGGCGGAAGCGCCTCAATGTCTTCCGGCATGGTTTTAAGAAGATAAGTTATCGTATTTACTGTCGAATTACGAGTCATAAACGCCGTTACTTCAACAAATCCCTCCTTTTTTGCAGGTTTTGTAAAAAGGACCCCTTTCAAAAAGACATTCGAGCGGATAAGTATGTCGTTTTTAAGCGATTCGGTATATTTGCCGTCGCGCTCCTCCTGCGTTATCACAGTTTTGGAAACTATGTCTGTCACTATTGAATTCGCAAGCTGAGAAAGAGCGTCGTTTTTAGCCGATTTTTCGTCTTCCCCGGTTCCCGTTCCTTTAAGAACTGCCGCAAAAAGAGCATCGTCAGCGCTCTCCGCCTCATCAAAAGCCGCTTCTTTTCCTTCAAGTCCGGCAAAAGAATCCGAGGCATTTTGTCGAACGCTTTCATAATTTTCCGATTTTGCTGCAGTAGCACACGAAACAACAAAAACAAGCAGTAAAAACAGCGAGTTATAAAAAAGCACCTTTTTCATTTAACCCCTACTCTATTACAAGTTCGACTTCTCCGTTCCCGGCAGCCTTGATGACGAGGAAAGATCCTGCGTCGCTCACTTTCTCAAGCTGTCCCGGGCCGCTGTAAGCCTTTTTGAGAGCCATGAAAAACTCGTAAGCATTAGGAATATCCTTGAGATAAACGATGTATGAAAATGTCGATTTGCCGCCCGCCTGCGGTTTTACCGGCTTTGTTGAAAGTCCTTTAAGCACAGCGTAAACCGCATCACTCACTGCCGCGCCGTCAGTGCTGTTGGAAAGGACTACAAGTTTGAAAGGTTTCCCTTTTTTGCTCATTTTCATCCACTCTTTGCGGATCTGGCTGATGACTTTGGCGCTTGCATCGTTTACCGCTTCCTGAACGAGTGCATTCGCGTCGGTAACACGCCTTTCAGCCGAATATCCGGTCGTCGTTCCGAGCATTTTGCCGGTCGCCGTTTCAAAAACTTCGACTGCGACCGATGCCTTCGTGCCGACACTTCCGTTAACACCGGAATAGTTGACTTTCGCGTAGATGTCTGTTCCGAAACTCAAAGCCATGTCATGCATCGGATCGGTCTCGGCACTTTCGAGAGCAGCCATTTTTGCAACGATCTTGTTGACAGTGTCGCCCTGAGCCGCCTTGTAAACTTCAAAAGAGTTGTCCTGCAGGTATTCCTGAAGCGCACTGACCGCAGTTTTCGCAAAATCGCCGCCCTTGTCGGCAAAAACCGAGATCGTCGGAAGACCGATGCTCTCACCCAAATCCTCAGTAGACGTGATTATTTCAGCCGCCGCAAGTTCCTGCTGGATCATCGCTACATCGATCTTGAAAAGATATGTGACCTTCGTTTTGCCTCCCTCTTTTTTCTTCGATTTAATGTCGGAAACCCAGCGGATATACTTCACCGGATCAGCATACATCTGGATCTCAAGCCCGTAAGCTCTCGTTTTTTCAGCCTGAGTCTTGAGGATCGGCTTGTCACCCCCTTCCAAAACGAACCAGACGGCAGTCTTTTTGGCTTCTTCCAGTGCCTCTTCGACCGAGCAGCCTATACCTGTCGCCTTGATCATCATTTCGCCCGTTCCGGAACTTTCAACAAAAGAAGCCTCGTACAAAGCCGGTGTCTGCTGTTTTTTGAAATCGCACTTATTGGAACAACCGGCCAAAGAAAGCGCCAAAACAAGCATGAATACCAAAAATTTTCTCATTTTTTCCTCCGAATCAAAAAAATTTATAGTCAAACCAGAACATATTTACCTCTTTATCTGCACGCATTCGAAGCCGGCTTGTACATTCTCGCCATCGCACCTACGACCGGAAGATGAAAATTGAAATCAAGCGATACGTAAAGACCGTGGACAAAACCCGAATATCTTGCGGAAATATCCTCTTTTTCGTATTCGGCATTTGTGAGAAATCCGACATTCCAACCTCCTTTGATGATGAAGTCAAAACTCGGAGTTGCGCTGAAACCGAAATGCAGCTGCGGCGTAACGACAAAACGCTGGAAATCCCAGTTGTCATTCAGAGTGCCATGGTATGACGCGTCAATAGCCGGAGCTATGAAAAATCCCGCTCCGCCGGTATAAAACCTTTTTGCGATGCCGACTCCGCCGCCGAACCAGCCCAAAAGATCCGGTTCTACATTTTCGCTGTCGGAATTCAATCCGAAATTGAGATCGAGAAACGCTCTGAAATAAAATTCGCTCAAAGCAGGTCTGTTCATGACATAGCCGAAATCGACATCAACTCCGAGGTGAAGCCCAGGAGAAGCGAACATGTTTCCGGCATTATCACCGCTTTTATTTCCGATAATTTTGACAGAATCCGTCTCGAAACCGAGGTTGAAATAAAGTCCAGTCCACGGATATTCGCGCAGCTGGTCGCCCTCTTCAGCGTCACCGTTCGTAACTTTGATAATTGTAGGTTGGCCACCGTCTTTACAGTTTAGAGAAACATCGCTGGCACGGGCAAAACCTTTGCGCTGAGTTTTTCCGTCAACCGTTTCAAAGATTTCGAAAGGATGGTCGACACGGATATCTTCCATAACTCCGAACTCGCTTTCGATCTTTTTGCCGTCAGTTGAGCGGACAGGCATGAAAATCGCGAAATTGTCGTCCTGTTTCAGCTGAAAGTTTGCGTTCACCGAAGCAGCTTTGACCGCAGTGCGGAAAACATCGTTGAAAACTGACATTACCTGCGCAGGTGTCGGGATTATCTGAAGTGCGGTATCGGTAGAACCTGAGATCCTGCCTGAATGACCCACGATATCGCCGTAATGCTCGAAGCGCTTCTTTTCATAGTTGTAGCGGTAGATCATGAAAACGACGTTCACCGAAAGCTCGATCTCGACATCGAAGGAATAGTAGTGAAGCCCTTTTACCGCCGATTTGTGTTTGGAGCGGATGACTCTGCCGTCTCCTCCGATAGGTGCGACGTGAGCCGCAAAAACATAAGATGAGTTGAGGAGATTTTTGACAAAAGCCGCCGAAAGACCGAGTTCCTTAGCCTTCGTCACCATGAAAGTCTCCTGCTCTTTCTCGGAAAGCTCGGAATACCTCTGCTCCGCACTTGCATCAAGCAGGTTTCCGAAAACTTTTCTCACATCCGAATTGAGATAGTGCTCGAGATGTCTTCTGAAAGACTCCCTGTCGCTCGTTCCGGAGCGGAAAGTCGGGATGCGCCCTCCGAGACCGATCCTCACTTCGCCCCCTTTAGTCCGCATGAAAGCCTCGTTGTCACCCAGGATTATCTTGTCGAAGCGGTTTGTAATCGTCCACTGGTAGAAAATCTTCGCCGCCTTGAGTTTTTCCCTGCTGTCAAGCGGATAGTTTATTTTGAAACTCCACGGGATGCATCTTCCCTCGCCTTTTTCGTTGATCTCGCAGTAGCGCATCGGGATCCTCACCGAATCCTGCATGAAACCGATGTCACCGAAGCCCATGACAGCTTTGCGCTCGTAACTTTTCTGAGTCTCGTCGGATTTAATAAGAGAGGCATCTTCAACGGCGGAAAGCTGAAAAACCGATATTAAACAAACCATTATGAGCAGGATTTTTTTCATGATCTCCTCACAAAACAAAAGTCGTATTATTATTGAAAAGTCGGCTCAAAAAACAAATATTTATAAAAAAAACTTCCGTTCTTGACTCAAAACCGTCTCTCAATAAAATTCTGCGTTTTTGCTGTTTTATTTGGAGGAATCATGACGAAAAAAGCACTTATCACGGGGATCACCGGGCAGGACGGCTCCTATCTGGCGGAACTGCTGCTTGAAAAAGGTTACGAAGTCCACGGCATAAAAAGGAGAAGTTCATCCTTCAACACCGACAGGATCGACCACATCTACAAAGACATCCACGATAAAAACAGCGCATTCAAGCTGCACTACGGCGATCTTACCGACGCGACGAATCTCATCCGCATCATGCAGGAAGTGAAACCCGACGAGATCTACAACTTAGCGGCGCAGTCGCACGTAAAAGTCTCATTCGAAACAGCCGAATACACCGCAAATTCCGATGCTTTGGGCACTTTGAGGCTCCTCGAAGGGATCAGGATCCTGGGAATGGAAAAAACAACGAAATTTTATCAGGCTTCAACTTCGGAACTTTTCGGCAAAGTCGCAGAAATCCCGCAGAGCGAAAAAACACCCTTCTATCCGAGAAGCCCGTACGGCGCAGCAAAAATCTATGCATACTGGATAACTGTAAACTACCGCGAATCTTACGGAATTTTCGCAAGCAACGGCATACTTTTCAACCACGAATCTCCGCGCAGAGGAGAAACTTTCGTAACGAGAAAAATCACCCGCGCCGCGGCAAGGATAATCCTCGCTCTTCAGGATATGCTTTACCTCGGTAACCTCGATGCAAAGCGCGACTGGGGACATGCGCGTGACTACGTCAAGGCAATGTGGCTCATTCTGCAGCACGAAAAACCTGATGATTTCGTCATTGCCACCGGCAGGACTTCTTCGATCCGCGATTTTGTAAGACTTGTCTTCGAATGCGTCGGAGTGAAAATCGCGTT
Organism: uncultured bacterium; assembly: GCA_905235605.1. GTDB lineage: Bacteria > UBP6 > UBA1177 > UBA1177 > UBA1177 > UBA1177. Next base: position 16,223 of record CAJOMF010000024.1, on the reverse strand, counting down.
CACAGGCAAAGGAGTCGATGAAAAAGGTGTCATCGAAGATATCGACACAGCAAAACTCTCTGAATTTACTAAAGAAATCAAAATCAAAAAAGGTCAGGTCGTAATCAGCGTCGATCCGAGATACTTCCGCCCGACCGAGGTCGATATCCTTCTCGGCAATCCCGAAAAAGCGAAAAAAACACTCGGCTGGATTGCAGAAACAACAGTCGAAGAACTTGCCCGCGAGATGATGCTCGCAGATATCGATGAAGCGAAAAAAGAGGCTCTGCTCATCGGCAACAACTACTTCGTCCGCGAAAATTACGGCGAATAATCTAAAAAATTCAACTATTTACAGATTTAAAAATAAGAACTGAATTCTGACCGCCGAAGCCGAATGAATCGGTCATAACGCATTCTATTTCGGCTTTCCGCGCCAACTTCGGAACATAGTCTAAATCACATTCGGAATCAGGCGTTTCAAGGTTTATTGTCGGCGGGATCACGCCTTCAGCAATCGTTGAAACAGCAGCAACAGCTTCCAGCGCCGCAGCCGCACCCAGAGTGTGCCCGATCATCGATTTTATTGAAATGACAGGAGTTTTGTAAGCTTTTTCGCCGAAAACCGCTTTGATTGCCTTTGTTTCAATCGGGTCATTCGCCAAAGTTCCAGTTCCGTGGGCAACGACCAGATCGACTTCCGAAGCATCCGTTCCTGCATCGAGAAGCGCCGCACGCATCGCGCTTTCAGCACCTTTTGCATCGGGATCGGGCGAAGTTATGTGATAAGCGTCGGCCGAACTTCCGGCTCCTGCAATCTCGGCATAAATCCTGGCATTTCGCGAAAGAGCGTGCTCGAAAGATTCTAAAATCACTATCCCGCTCCCCTCGCCCAGAACAAATCCGTCGCGCTCTTTGTCAAAAGGCCGAGACGCTTTTTCAGGCTCGCCGTTGCGCTTTGAAAGGGCATTCATTGATGAAAAGGCCGCAAGAACAAGCGGATTTACAGGTGCTTCGCTTCCGCCGCAGAACATCAGATCAGCCTTTCCGCTACTAATCATCCTGAAAGCCGCAGCGATCGCATGAGATGAAGATGCGCACGCCGTGCATATCGTTTCATTCGGGCCGCGCAGACCAAAAAGTATCGCAAGATTCCCGGCCGCCATATTCGGGATCATCATCGGGACACACATCGGAGAGACCCTTCTCGCACCGCGCTCAAGCAGGTTTTTGTGCTGCTCCAAAGTGGTCGAAATCCCGCCGAAACCGCTTCCCAGAATTATTCCGGCACGGCTTTTGTCAAGATGGTTCAAATCGATTTTCGCATCAAAAAGCGCGTCTTTTGCGGCGACTGCGGCAAACTGCGTAAAGCGGTCCATTCTGCGCGTTTCGCTTTTCGGAAAGTATGGATCAGGGTCGAAATCTTTTATCTCAGCCGCTATTTTTGTCTTGAAATCCGATGTGTCGAATGAAGAAATCAGAGATACCGCCGATCTTCCGGCAACAAGGCTCTCAAAAAGCGCGCGCCTTCCGATCCCGAAAGGTGTTACGCATCCAAGACCGGTGACAGCGACTCTTTTCCGCATGAACTAAGACTCTTTTACCAATTTGATGTAGTCTGCGATATCGCCCAAATTCTGGAATTCCTTGAGTTTTTCATCAGGGATCTCGATTTCGAAAGCATCTTCTATTTTCATAATGATTTCAACGACATCCAGAGAATCGATCTTCATACCTTTCAGCGACGATGCCGGTGTGATCTCGATATTCTCATCAAGAGCAAGATGATGTCTTACGATGTCCGCGATTTTTTCGAAATACATGACTTTCTCCTAAAAATTCAGGTTTTTAAAAGTTTCCATATTTTCAACATTTTGAATTTTCACTTCAATTCCCGCCGCGGCCGCAGTCTTTCTGACAAGCCCTGACAGCGAAGTTCCCGGACCTATTTCGACAAAACTGTCAACTCCGTTTTGAAGCATGAAATCGACTGAAGGTTTCCAAAGCACCGTGCTGTAGAACTGTTTTACGAGTGCCAGCTTTATTTCCGATTTATCGGTGTAAGGAAGTCCCGTCACGTTCGAGAGAACAGGCTGATCCATCGGCGAAACCTCGACATTTCCGATAACTTCCGCAAATTTTTCAGAAGCGCTTTTTAACATCGAAGTGTGGAAAGGAGCGCTCACAGGAAGAAAAAGAGCCTTGACCCTTTTTTTCGCGTTCGTCTTTATGAAATCTACCGCCGCCTGGACTGCTTCGGTGTTTCCCGAAACAACAACCTGCGAGGGAGAATTGAAATTTGAAATCTCAACAACCCCAAGACCTTTTATTTCCTTAATAAATTCAGCAACTTCATCATAAGTAAGCCCGACTATCGGCGCCATCGCGCCGACACCTGCCGGAACAGCTTCCTGCATGATCCTGCCGCGTTCTTTCGCCAGAGCTACAGCATCAGAAAAATTCAAAGCTTCCGCATGAACGAGCGCCGTGTATTCACCCAGACTGAGTCCCGCCGTAAAATCGCTGTTTACGCCGAATTCCTGCTTTACGACTTCGAGGATCGCCTTTGAAACCGTGAGTATCGCCGGCTGCGTCACTTCCGTCTGCATCAGCTCTTCATTAGATCCTTCAGTCACCGTTTTGAGCAGATCGAAACCGAGCCTGGCCGAAGCCTCTTCGAAAACATCGGAAAAAACTTTGAAATTATTTACGAATTCCCGCCCCATTCCGGCGTATTGCGAACCCTGGCCGGGAAAAACAAAAGCTGTTTTAGCCATATCACCTCAAAAAGCCGCGTTACGGGCGCTTTTTTATTAAAAATTATGTACTTTTGTCAAGAATTTGCCGCTATTCTGTCAATTAGACAAACAGCATCGAACAGCCGTCGGATTTAGCTATTATTTTTTTTTCAATCACAGAAAAGGAGTCATGTAAACAGGAAGGCATGTAGTTTGACCGTCTTTCTGAAGATCTTTCGTATAAAGCAGGATCCTTTCAGATACGCGCGAAGAAAACTTTTCACAGAAGGCATCCAGAGATTTATGTGTTTTATATCCGGAAGATTTGACTTCGACCGGAACCAGCTTATTCCCTTTCGACAAGAGAAAATCGACTTCATAACTGTGGTTTCCTGATGCCGGAAAAGTGTAGTAGTAAAGCTCATAACCCGAAGCACGGAGCATCTGCGCGACGGCATTTTCATAAATGTAGCCCAAATTGGCTTCAAGTTTATCGGAAAGCAGCTTCTGATAGATGATATTTTCGGTAAAATCCTTGTCCCAGAAGACAAGAGTCACGAAAAGCCCCGTATCGCCCATAAACATTTTAAAGCGTGTAGTTTCCCGACTCAAAGCAAGTCCGGCATTCGGATCAGAAGAATGGTACGCGATATTGACGATCATGCTTTCATAAAGCGTTTCCAGCAGTTCAAAAGTCTTTTCCTTTCTGATGTTTTCCACAACCGTAGTCACTTGATAGTGCTTTTCTGATTTGCCGAGTTCAGAGGGTATCGCACGGAACATTGCGCGCAGTTTACCTGTTGAATCGAGCTTGTGGAGATCTTCAATGTAGAGATTGATGATTCTCCTTTTCGCAGCATCTACAGCCTGAAGATTGTTTGTTTCGAGATAAGTCTCAACTGCCTGAGGCATACCGCCGACCAGCATATAAAGCCTGAAATCACGCATGATTTTGCGATTTACGGTTTCTCCCAAGGGAGTGCGGCTTACAAAAAGATTTTTCAGAATCGGAATCGTGGCAGTATCGCCGACCGCCCACGAAAATTCCTCATAATCCATCGGAAACATCTGAATACGCTCTTCCTCGCTCGGAATAACGATATTCTGCACATTCTGTTTGATGCTGATAAGCGAACCGGTCTCGATGTAGTCGTATCTTCCGTCTTCGACAAGATGCTTGATCGCCTGTCTCGCATCAGGTCTGAGCTGCACTTCATCGAAAATGACAACTGATTTGCGTTCATAAAGGTTTACGCGGTAAAGAATCTGCAGCCGCATGAAAAAGTAGTTGAGATCGGAAAAACCTATATCCAGCAGGTTCCTGACTTCTGCCGACAGCTTGGAACAATCGATAAGGATGTATGATTCATACTCGTTTTCAGCAAACAGCCTTGCCAGAGTTGACTTTCCGACACGCCTTGCACCTTCTATCAGCAAAGCACTTTTTCCGTTGGATTCAACCTTCCATTTAAGCATTTTTTCGTAAGCTTTTCTCTTAAAAATTTTCTCCAAAACGACCTCCTCTCAAAATCACACCGCAATCATACTGATTTCATTGCATTTTTCAAGAAAATACCGCTGAGCGCAAAATTTTTTTCGCCTAAATTACAGCTGAGCGCAAAATTTTTTCTGTCAAAACTACATCTGAGCGCAGAATTTAGACTTTTTTATAGTATGTGGCAGAAATTTAGGGAAGTATATTTACCGGAATGCGGGTTGCCAGCCTGCAATTTTCAGATGAACAGCCGCCGGATTTGTAATTTATTCTTTCGGGCAGTTCAGATCGACTCTGTCGGCGCATTTCCATTTCTGTCCGAAAATGTCCTTATCGTCAGCAACGCATTCGCACCAGTCGACTTTGCTGCCGTCAGGACAGGTGAATCATACTTGTCTCCGATCACAGCGTTGTTGTCGGTGTGTTCAGGATCATCAAAAACGCTATAATAACAATGTTCACAGGCTTCCCAATCCAAAAAATAGAAGGAACCGTCACTGCAAGTTGAAGTCTGACAGAAATCAGTTGCGAGTACCACAAAATCCGATTTTTATTGAGAAAATTTTACCCCCCCCGAAAATTTTACAACCATTTGATTTTATTAAGAAATTTTTGCCGCTATTCCGCCGAAACGACAACGATCTTTCCTTCTTCGAAGCACTCTTTTTTGAGTTCAGCCGCTATTTTTCCGGCATCGCTGTTTTTTATAACGATCTCGGAGCCACTGATCTTAAATGCGGGAACTGAAAGGATTTCACCTTCAAGTTTTTCTTTTTCAATCAGTTTTTCAGCCTTTTTCTTTGCGAAAAAAAGTGATACCGGGCTTTTGCTGGTCTCTTTACTCATCGAAATGTCGTAGATTTTTTCACCTTTTTCGGTAACAACGGAAAAGAAAAGCTGGGGTTCGACTTTCGTTTTGAAATTTATGACTAAAACTGATTTCGTCTTTGCCGCTTCGTCGCCAGAGGCTGCAACAGTCTCCTTTTTGTTTGAAAACTCTGCGCGTCCCTCTTCGACTATTTTACGCAAATATCCGGAAACATTGACTTTATAAGTCACATCGACCGATGAATTGGAATAAAACCTTTCGTAAGTCACATCCTTTATGTCTGCAACATTTACGAGCCTGTCAACAAAATCGGGATCCCCTTTCTCCTCGAAGTATGCCCCGACTTTCGTTTTGCCCGAAAGAGTGAGCCCGGAAAGCACCTTCACGATCTTCAGCCTTGCGTTGGCCGCAGCAGCCTTCTCAGCCGTTATTCGTGCGGAGTTGAGGTTCGTGACGTTAGTTTCGGGGATGCCGCTTCCGGTGATAACGAGCTCGAACGTTGAATAATTCAAAGTCCCGTCGGTCACTTTCCGCAAAAGAGAAAAGTCTTCGGGCTTTTTTTCTGCCGCGGAAATCGAAAAAGCGAGGAACAGTAAAATCAGAAAACATACTTTTTTCATTTAGACCTCTTGCCAGTCAGTTCTCGAAAAGATAGCAGATAAAAAAATGAAAAACAAGTTTAAAAAAAGCCTTATACGCAAAAATTCATATTCCTTTTCAATTTTGTTGTTGACTCTTTACTCAGGAAAAATAAAATCTTTCGCTTTTTGTGGAGGTGAACGTGAAAAAAATCGTTTTTTTCTTACTTTTATTCTTTTTCGGAACGCTTCTTTCTGCTCAGGAGTCTCTTCCTGACGACCTCGAAATGAGGCAGCTTCCCGTCGCTCCGATGGTGGAACTTCCCGCGAATTACGATGAACTTATCAAAAATTCGAAAGGGAATCAGCAGGAAAAAAAGATCGACGAGATCATAGGAAAAGCGCTTAAAAGTAGCCACGTCGTGATAGAAACTCTCAATGATTTCATGTTTTTGCAGGTAGTTCCCAACTTTGCTTACTCCGATGAAAAAGGTGAAGAAAGGCTCGGTGAAGATTTAATGGAAATCCTTCACTCCGGCAAAATTTCAGCTTCGGCAAATTCGCAGTTCATGAGCCTCGACTATACTGAAATGAGATTGATGGGGCTTCCCTTCAAAAGAAAAGTCGTTGATAATCTCGTTTTAGGCGCCGACAAGTTCGACCTTTCTATTTCGCTCACATTTTTCATAAACATGAACAAACTCACGAACATGGTTTTAAGTTCGCTTGAAAACATCAAGGATTTCAAGCCTGTATTCAATCAGGCGGAAAAGTTCTACCGCACGAAATTCGAAGAAAGCAAGATGCTTTACTTCATAAGGATCCCGAACATCGCATACGAGATCGCATACACCGGCGAGCTTTACGAAAACATCATTGCGAAAAACATCAAAGAGGCTCAATTCATCCACGACGCGATAAAAAATGTCGAAAAGAAGATCGAAAAAGATCCCCTGCTCTCCTTTGACGGAAGGTATATAAAAGGAACGAAAAACGATAAAATACTTATTGATCTGTGGTTTCTCCCGGAAAAAACGGCAATGAATCAGGCTGAAGCTGCAAAAATCATCGCAAAGGCTCTCAAACACGAGCCCGTCAACATTTCAGGCAGCGAAAAGGAAGGAAAATGACGACTTGTCCGCACTGTAAAAGCGAAAACAACAATTTCTACTACTGCAAAGGCTGCGGAAGGAAAATCCCCTTCATTTCGAAACCTGCAGAAAGAAAAGAATCTTCATCATCAGATTTTATCGAAGAAGTGATCGACATCATCGAGAGCAAGTTCATTTCGTCCGATTTCACCATGACGAACATTGCGAACATGGGAAGCATCAGCCTCGACGAAATATCGAAAGAAGAAGGGATCATCCTTCTCGGAAACGAGCAGTGGCAGGAAATTCCGCGCAGACAGCAGTGCGCCTGCTTTTTCGGCGGGATAGTCTCGATTTATCTGATGTCTGCGATAATAACGATGATCGGATTCATCGCGGGAGCAAACGACGTCAGAATGGTGTTTCAGCTTTACGCTTCGGCATTTCTGCTGCTTTCGTTCACCGAATGGTTCCTCGTTCCATATTTTACCGGATTTTCCCTTGTTTCATCTCTTCTTTACAACTGTTCGATGTTCACTTACGGCGACGAAAACATGAAAAACAAGACGCAGAATCTCCTGATGATGTTTCTTTTCGCCTCAATTCCGGAAATTTTTGTCGTCCCGTTTTTGTATTCGCTATTAAAATCAAAATTTTCCGACAGTTACAAGCCGCTGGCGCTTTCGATGAGCGAAATAAAATACCTTAAAAAAATCGAAAGCGGAAAATAGGTTTTTAAAACCTGTTTTTTTTCAAAAAAATCACGAAATCGTTGAGATTGAGTCCGGTATAGCCGCTTTTTACCGTCAGTCCGTATCTCTCAAGCAGTTTTGCCGAGTCATAATTTTCAAGCGCAGACAAAATTTCGTTTTCCGGTATATTTTTCAAACCGCCTTCGATGATCGCACCGGCAAAAGGCGAATTTCCGTCGATCCCGTCGGAAGAAAGGGCGAAAAGTTTCATTCCGGCTTTCAAAAAAGGAAGCATCGTCAGTGCGAAATGGCTCATCCTGCCGCCTGTTCCCGCATTTTTTGAATCGATTTTCAAAAGAGGCTCGCCTGTAACTAAAACAGCCTCTGCCCCCACTTCAATTCTCATCAAAAGAAGGGTTTTCAGCTCGTCAACACTTCCGGTAAAACGCCTGAAAGACTCCGTATTTTCAGGAAGCAGTTTCAAAAGCGCATCGTGAAGTGAATCGCTGTCAGCACACTTGAAAAGGTACGTATTTTTAAGATCATCCCTGAAAAACGGCATGCTTCCGACAAATTTTTCACCGTTTTCAAACGGAATGTCGCTCGCAACGAAGACGAACCAGTTTATTTTGCCGAACATTCCGGCAAGTTTCCCGTTTTTTATAAGCGAATATTCTCCCCTTTTTTTATTTATTCCGGTTATCGGAAGACCGCTTTTAAGCAGATTTTCATTGATTTCTACTGCCTCTTTTTCGTCAGCGCTTTTTTCAATCAGCGCCGAACTGCCGCCGCTGAGCAGTACGATCACATTCTCAGGCTCATGAATTTTGATGAAGTTTATCAGTTTTTCAGCCGCTTCAAAACTCTTTTCCGTAAGGTGCGGATGGCTCGAAAAAACGACATTTTCCTTTTTCAGGCTTCCCGTCTCACTTCCCATTGGAAGCACCGCGAAAACAGGCAAAGAAAGCGCTTCAGGGTACTGCGAAACAAACTTTTCATACATATAAGCCGCCGATTTTCCGACACTTATCACGACTTTCCGCGTTTTTTCGCGAACAGCTTCGAAAGCAGAAAAATCGAAAGGAACATTTCTTAAAAAACTGAGATATTCGCCTGCATTCTCAAACATCACGCCCCTCGTTCCAAAACAGCCGCCCGATTTTACAAAAACCTTTTTTTGAGGCAAGGATATCAGTTTTTGTGAGAATTCTTGCACTTTTAATGATTAAACTTATCTTTCGGTGATTCAGGTTGGTTTTGGTCTTCATCGGCAAGGTCAGAAGATGCTATCGTCGCTTTCCGGGTTAATTTCGACACAGGCGAGGTCGGAAATTACAATAAGGACCATAAATATAAAGTCCGTTGCGTCCGTAGCGCTGATTAATGCACACTTTCACAAAACAAAGAGTTGATTTTGTTGCAGGCGAGCCGCCCGCGCTCCGACAAAAAACTTCACATTTTTTCCAGCAAAGATTCAGTATTGATTTCCATCCGGCTGAAGGCGAACCACTTTTTGCCCAAGTCTTTCAGTGAAGCTCCGATGTGATAGACGGTATCGTCAATACACAGAAAACGGTCGTGCGAATGTGTAAAGACATGAATCGGTATCGGCATATATTGGCTGTTGTGCCGCTGAATATCAAGCTGCAGCTGTTCATTCGGCGTATGAGTGTAGATTTCTGCCGTTACTCCGCTTCCGCGCTCTATACTGTTTGACCGGCTTATCAGAATTTGCAATGTGCAAAAAATGCACATTGCTTTTTTCGTCAGCCTCTTTTTCCTTGAAAACATTACTTATATGCTTACTAATAACACTTCTCTCCACATCAAACAGCATGGCCATTTATAACTGTGTAAGCCAGACGGTGTCTTTGTCAACAGTAACATCAAGAGTGACAACTTTATCCGAGGATTCAAATAAAACAATTTGATTTTCACAATTTTCCATTTAATTCTCCGATCTCACAACACAATAGCTTGATTCTTCGACATATTCTTATCGTTCCGGATTTCACTGACTGCGGTTAGCGCTTCTTATTTATCTTCGATTTTTTCTTTTCCTGTTCTTTTTCGATCTGCTTGGTGCTTTTTTCGGGTGTCGGAAGGTCTTCCGGCATGGTGCCGCCCAGATCGGCTATGGTCTGACGGACTTTTTTGCCGACTTCGTAGTGTGTCTGGTTTGCTTCGTTTTTGCCCCTAATATTCTCTCGGCGAAGTTTTTCTTCCGTTTGCGTTGCGCGAAACAAATTGGCGGCAAGTTCCGTACTTCCCATAAAATCAAGGATATTCTGGTTTTTCTCCAAACCTTTGCGCTCCTTTATGTTCTGCGCCTTAAGTCCGTTATAAAGCCCCATATATCCGTAATTCTGAAAAACAGCGTAATCGATCGGCTACTGGACACCAGCTTTGTGGGCAGCATCGGCAAGCGCGATATTGTGCCGTTTCATCTCGTTTCTGATAGCCAAGCGCTTCTGTTCTTCCGTCAGTTTTTCATAATCTTCAATAAGTTCCTGCTGACGCGTTTTTACTGCAAAATAAGTCTGACCGAACGCGATGACTTCCTTTCGCGGATCTCCGTTCATTACGATAAGGTAGCAGGCATAGCGGGAAAGTTCATAATCATCGACATTGCGTTTTGCTCCGGAACCGATTTCGACCATTTTGCGCACCTCCGCAAAATGGTCTTCAACATCATGTCCACTGTTTGCACACGCGGTTTTGGCACGCTCAATGGCTTCTTTTAAATATCGCCACTGTGAATATTCCAGCAACGGCTGCAATTCCCTTGCATACCAGAATTCCTGTCCGTATTCGTTCACATGTTTAATGTTTTCAAACAAATTTTCGTCATACTTCACTAAATCCTTTTTTACACCTCCCTTTTATTTCTATTGCAGGCAACAGACATTTTCATTCTATATTTTAATAAAAAGGGAACTCTTTACAAATATATTATGAATATAAAATCAAAAAAAATCAAGTTTTGTTTTTCCTAAAATACAAATCAAACAATTAAAAGATTTTCACTATAATTTAAAATAAATTTGACTTTTGAATTTTATTCAATATATAAATATTGCATTTATGCTATTTAATAAACGATTTTAAAGGAGGTCAATGTGAAAATTTTTAAAATTTATTTTTTAAGTTCAGCAATTACACTTTTGCTGTTTTCCTGCGGTGTTGATAAACCTGATATGGGGAGCAACTCTGCATCACAGGCTGACGATTACGAATCAGATTCTGACATTTCGGACTCTGACAGCTACGACAGCAGCCATGAAACAAACGATTCTGACAATGCAGGAGCCGATTCGGAAGATGAAAACAACCACAATCAGCAGAATGACAGTGATTTTGCCGGGAAAAATGATGATGGCGAATCTCAGGATTTCGATTTTTCAGAGGGGGAATATCCTGATCCTTCTGAGGATGACGATCCTGAAGAAACTGCCGATCTTGATGAAGATACCGATCCTTCTGCGGACGATGATCATGAAGAAACTGCCGATCTTGATGAAGATACCGATCCTTCTGCGGACGATGATCATGAAGAGACTGCCGATCTTGATGAAGATACCGATCCTTCTGCGGATGATGATCATGAAGAAACTGCCGATTCTGATGAGCAGCTGCCAAACCAGAATGAACCTCAATTTATTAACGGAAATATGCAGAATTGGGTCGATGATTTACCGCTCGGATGGAAGAAGAGCGAAGGTGCTTTGGCAACACTGAAATTAGAGAAGGAAACTTCAGGAAACGGAGAGTCAGCCCTCAGGGTTACTCAGCCGCAGAACAGCAGGAACAAGCCGGGATTTGAATCCGATGAGTTTGAAACATTTCCAGAAACTCCGCTCCCTCAGAGGATCGAATTCAAGTTAAAAACAGGTGCTCTGTCAAAAATTGCATCCGAGCTCGTATGCGGGGAAAACAGTTTAAAATACAAATATGCAGATGATACAAAAACTTTTATCAAATCAAGCAATTATTCTTACAATCAGATCGAGATCTCAGACTGGACAGGCATCTCGATCGAATTCGGTGACGAGATGACGGAAGATTTTTGGCGGAATCAGCTGTGCCGCCTCTCTTTCAGGACAGGTTCCGGTGCAGATTTTGATGTAAGCTTTGATGATTTTAAGATAATTTATTGAATTTAGCTGGTAAAACTTAAACGTTATTGAAAGTTCTGCACTCTGTGTTGTTCTTTCTGTATTCCGCATCTGCTGCAAGGATCTCTTCCTCGATTTTATCGGTGATGCGCTTTGCCGCTGCGGGAGCGGGCATTCCTGCATAGTCTGAAATTTTTATTTCGGGAAGAAGCTGAAAATCGTAGAAATACTCTTCGACAGGGTTATACGAAAAGAGCGGATCGTGCTTGCCGAGACCGTATTTGTCGCTTCCGCCGATGAAAACAGGCTGAATGTCGCATCCGGCGTGAAGGGCAATGCGTGCTGCACCTTTCTGGTAAATGTTTCTTTTGAAGCGCGGAGTACGCGTTCCTTCAGGAAAGATCAGGACATTGTTGCCGTTGTCGAGATCCTCTTTGCACGCCTTGAAAAGATCGTCATAATTCTCGTCATTCGTGATGTATATCTGGCTGATTATGCCGACATAGGGCGTTTTCGTCAGGTTTGCGCGGACGATGCAGTTTGCATTCGGAACGAGAGCCGTCATGCAGACGAAATCAAGCAGCGACGGGTGGTTTGCGACTATCACTTTTCCTTTCATGTTGCTTAAGCGCTCCATTTCCGGCACTTTCATTTCGACGATATCTGTTATCCTGAGCATGAAAAGGAAGCGTTTGAAAACATTCGAAACATACCTTCTCGCTTTAACAAAAAAGTCGTTTTTGTCTTTTGAAAAAAGCCTGATGACGGGAAAAATAAGGAATCCGATCACCATCGAGCCGAAAACGATGTAGAGTATCGCGGCAATTTTTCCGAGCGAGTGGTAAGAGTACCAGAAAAAGCTGTTTATCTTCGGCAGATTTGATGGAGTTTTAAACATCGCTTCCGCACCTCTTCAAAAGAGCCTTCAAAAAATCAACCGGCGATTTTTCTTCAATAATATCAGCAAATTCAACATTGTTTTCCGCTTTTTCGGAACTTAAAAGAGCGGCAAATGCAAGCGGAGTCGAATCAACGCCGTAACACTCGGGAACAAGCTCGTCGGCATAAACTAAAAGCACCTTTTTCTCAGAGCCGCATAAAACCGGAACGACAGCCGTTTTCAAGGCAGAAGAAAAATCCCCTTTGGACGGATAGACCGCCGAATATCCGCCGGTGAGCCCGAAAGCGATAGTTGCGAGAGCAACCGGAGTATTGAAGACAGAGAGCGAAAAACCTGCCGGAAGGATCGTTTTTTCTTCGATTATCCCTTTGTTTATCGAAAATTCGCGGGCGATTTCTCCGCGAAGCGAAACAAAAATCACTTTTGTATCCTTATCCAAGCCGTATTTTTCGTAAAAATCGTGAATAACATGAACCGTCATTTTCGAAACCTGACTCAGCCTGCGTCTGAAAAGAGGATCGGTATATTCAAGTTTCGGAGCTGCCTTCGATTTTTCGATATCAGCTGCAACAGCCAGCCATTCATTCCACCTTTCCGGGTCATCCTCAAGCCCCGGCGCCCACATCACCGGCTTTGAAACAAAAACTTCGCTCATGCCTTTCTGAATACAAGCAGTGAATAAGAGTTCGAACCGAGATTGTGGTGCGCACATTCAAGTTTGAAGCCGCCTTCGCATATCGCATCGCAAAGCTCTTTGAAGCGGTACATCTTGCTGTTTCCGTTCGCGATGCAAGTGAAATAAAGAGAAGTTGCCTGAAGCGAATATGCCGCAGCGTTGAATCTCTGGCAGTCCCAAAGAGGTTCCAGAACGTAAACTTTCGTCTTTACGCTAGCCGCAACGTATATTTTTTTCATTATTTTCGTTATCTGATGAAGCGAGAAGCAGTCAAGGAACTGGCTCATCCAGAAAGCGTCCGGGTTTTCAGGCAGTTTCGTCGATTCGTGGAGAATATTTCCTTCGCAGTAGGAAATCCTGTCGGCAAAGCCCTCTTTTTCCGCGTTTTCGGCAGCAACTTTCGTCTGCCCCGGAAGATCGGCGATTATCATTTTTACATTCTGATCGTATTTGCAGCACGCGATCGACCATTTTGCCGTGTTTCCGCCGATATCGACTATCGTTTCCGGGTTATCTGCAAAAACTATCGGAAGCGCTTCGGGAAAGGCTATGTCGGAATAGTAGTGGTCGAACTCGAACCAGCTTTTTTTCGCCTTTTCGGGAAGAGTTGAAAGCGCCTCGTAAACCGTTACCCACTGGTCGCCGAAGACTTTAAGCCCTTCCGGTTTTCCGTTTTTTATCGATTCTTCCAGATCGAAAGAGCCCTTGAAGCAGATGTCGTTCGTGAAGCGGAAATTTACGCGGGTAAGGTCGTCTTCAAGGAGCATCCAGCCGATTTTTCCGAGAACGAATTTCTCATTTCCTTCATCTGAATCTGCGGCAAGTTTGAGAACGTTCATTCCGAGCGCCATTTCGCAAAGAACCGAAATCCCGTAAAGCGAAACTCCCGATTTTTCAGCTATTTCAGCAGCCGTTATGCCAGAATCGCCGGAATCTTCGATGATTTTCATGATTCCGAGTTCAAGCATCGAATTCACAGCCTGAAACGCAAGCGGAGCGAACGCTATTTTCTGCGCCTCGAACTTTGCATCAACGCCGCGGATATCGTCTTTTTTGAAATTTTCGTAGGAAAAATAAGCCTTATCCATGAATTACCTCTTTTTATTCTATACCCAGAATTTTGTGCAGCTGGAGCTGCAATCTTATATTTTTGTGAGTTTTGACGAATTTTTCGACTGATGAAAACCACTCTTTTCCCTGCTCGAAAACAGGACTTAAGTATGTTTCGATCCCGTCAAGAAGTTTCAGCTTTTCTTCAACAAAATCAAGATCTTCCTGACTTTCTACAACAAATTTGATCCACCCTGCACCGCTTTTTCTCAAAAAATCAATGTTGCTTTCGTCAAAAACGGGATTTCCCGATCCCGGAGTTTTCCAGTCTGTCGAAAAATAAAGCTGAGAATCGGTTTTTGCAGCCGAAAAAGCGCGGTAAATCGGCTCCAGCTCAAAACTTCCGTTGGTTTCAAGAGATATGCGCTTTTTTGAAAGCAGAAGGAGAAATTTCAGAAGTTCATCTTCCTGACACATCGGTTCACCGCCCGTAACGCAGAGATCGAAAACACCCGTTTTATTCAGCTTTGCAGCCGCTTCTTCAGGAGTTGCGAAATAGAATGAATCACCCGAAAGAGTATATTTCGTGTCGCAGTATGAGCAGTTCAGATTACAGCCGAAAAACCTTATAAAATCGGAAGGATAGCCTTGGAATCTCCCTTCGCCCTGAATGGATTGGAAAATCGAATTGAGTTTCATCAACTAACTTATTTTTTTGTCAACGATTGCAAGGATCTCTTCAGCCTCCCTGTCAACAACTGCGAGGATCTTGTTCATCGCGTTGAAGGTTTCGCCGTAGAAAGGATCGTCTTTTGCGAAATTCTTGAGGTTGATTTTGACGTTGAGACCTGCCGCCTTGACACCTGCCTGAACGAGCAGCGCACCTACTCCGGCATCGCTTGCAGCGTTGATGTTGCCGAATTCACCGACAGTTTTAAGGTTGGGAAGAAGCTCATAGATCTTTTCCATGACCTGAAGCGGAACCGAAATCGCGTATCTGTTTGCTGCGTCCATATTTTTATCAGCTTCAGCGATCGCAGCCTTGTCAGAGCCTTTTTTAGCCGCGTTCTGAGCTTTCATCGCCGCCATCATGATGTTGAAGGCGTTCGTGTCTTCGTCGATGAGGTTGAGAAGTTCCCTTCTTCTTATCTGCATGTCTTTCGCAACGCAGTTCATCTTTTCATTGTGCTCTTTGTAGCCTTTTTTGTTGTAGGTAAGGTTGGCAACCATGCTTCCGAGAGCCGCAGCTAAAGAGCCGCAGAGAGCTGCAACGGAGCCGCCGCCCGGAGCCGGAGCGTCACTTGCAAGAAGATCTGAAAATTCGGTAACCGTGATGTCGGAAAGTCCTTTTGTCTCCTTCACCATGTACTCGATTATCTTTTCTTCGGGTTTGAATTTTACTACATCGCTTAAGCCTAAAGACTGTTCAGCGATTTTGATGAGCTCGGCTTCGCTCTGACCTGCGCATGTTCCCTGTTTTTCAAGGTAGTGGATGCCTGCTTCGATAAGAGCTTCTTTCGGAAGAACGCCGACGATCTCGCTTCCCGTGACTCTGAGTCCCTTTTCTTCAGCAAGTTTGCTTGCCGCGTCAAAAACGTGATACATGTTCGTGACGTGGTAATTCGTGAGATTTATCGAGATCTGCGCTCTTTTGAAGTCATCGACGTACCAGCCGATGGCTTTGCAGTTCTTGAACATGCCGGGATGCATGATTTTTTTGCCGTTTGCGTCAAGTTTCGGGTTGCCGTCCGCGTCTTTTTCAGGGTAACCCTGCTCGCGCAGTCTGAGAGCGATCGCATTTGCTTTTTTCGCATTCGTCGTGTTGAGGTTGATGTTGTAAGCGATGAGGAAATCACGCGCTGAAACAGCCGTTGCACCTTTTGTCGGGCGGAATTCCGCCGGTCCGAAATCGGGTTTCCATGCAGGATCTTTGAGTTTTGCTTCAAGACCTTCGTATTCGCCGGAACGGACAGTCGCAAGGTTCCTTCTTTCGGGGCTTGTAGCCGCGTATTCATAGAAATAAACCGGATAATCGAGCTCTTCGCCGAGTTTTTTTCCGAGGTCGTGCGCGATTTCGAC
>CAJOMF010000023.1 GCA_905235605.1 uncultured bacterium | reverse complement strand
AAATTGGAGCAGTTCCGCAATAAACTGGCATCTTTGACCTTCCTTGATCCAGCCTGCGGAAGTGGCAATTTCTTAACCGAGACCTATATTTCACTGAGACGCTTGGAAAACGAGTGCCTGAAAATCATTCACGGCTCGCAGATGCTTTTGTCTAGCAGCGATTTCTCGCCGATAAAAGTTAGAATTTCGCAGTTTTACGGCATTGAAATCAACGACTTTGCAGTAACAGTTGCAAAAACCGCACTTTGGATCGCAGAATCGCAAATGATGAAGGAAACCGAAGAAATTGTCGAACAGGATCTTGATTTTTTGCCGCTTTCGACAAGTGCAACAATTGTGGAAGGTAACGCTCTCAGGATGGACTGGAGATATTTGCACGAAGAAGCAGAAATCCCGACAATAAAAGCGAAAAAAACGAATCTGATATATCCTATGATGGTAAAAGAAAAGGATGTCGAATACGGAGAAATCAATCTGATCACAAATGAGATGAATGTCGGAAAACCGCAGCCAAAACAAATAGAAAATCATTATGACTACATCATGGGAAACCCGCCGTTCGTGGGATACTCTTATCAATCAGCTGAACAAAAAAGAGATGTCCTTTCTGTTTTTGTTGATGAACACGGCAGGACTTATAAATCAGCAGGAAAGATTGATTATGTCTCAATCTGGTATTTCAAAGCGGCAGAGTTGATTTGCAAAACAAAAACAAAATGCGCCTTTGTTTCAACAAACTCAATCACGCAGGGTGAACAGGTAGCAAGCGTTTGGAAGCCGATTTTTGAACGTTTTAATATCAGTTTTGATTTTGCATGGCGCACTTTCCGCTGGGATTCCGAATCTACCAAAAAAGCACATGTTCATTGTGTCATTATCGGATTTTCATACAGTAACTCTGAGCTAAGCAAAGAATCTGTTCCGAAACGGATTTTTAGTGCTGATGGCTCGTTTGTTGAAACCGGAAATATCAACTGCTATTTGATTGATTCACCGAATATATTTGTTGAAAGCCGGCTTACCCCTCTCTGCGCTGTTCCTCCAATGACAACTGGAAACAGACCGGCTGACGGAGGTCATCTTATTATTGAGGCGAATGAATATGATGATTTCATAAAAAAGGAACCTATGGCTGTCAAATATATGAAAAACCTGCTTGGCTCGGAAGAATTTATCAATAACAAAAAGCGATACTGTCTCTGGCTTGTAAACGCAAGTCCTGCTCAAATAAAAGGGATGAAGGAAGTTTACAGGCGAGTTGAAGCATGCAGAACCGACCGAGAATCTTCACCTGATGCCGGCAGAAGAAAACTTGCCGAAACGCCGCATCTTTTCCGCGAAACAAACAATCCTGAATATTTTTTGCTGTTGCCGAAAGTAAGTTCGGAACGTAGAAGATATGTTCCTATTGGATTCTTTGACAGAGAAACTATTTCAACTGATTTGAATTTTGTAGTTCCGGATGCCACGCTTTATCATTTCGGGGTGTTGACTTCGTCTGTTCACAACGCCTGGATGCGTGCTGTCTGCGGGCGTCTTGAAAGCAGATACCGTTATTCCAAAGACATCGTTTACAACAACTTTCCGTGGCCAGACCTCTCCGGCAGCGATACAGACATCTCTCCTAAAAGGCGGGGCATGGATTTTAAAACAAAAATCGAAGAGGCAGCACAGGCGATTTTAGATGCCCGCGCAAAATATCCTGATTCGTCTCTTGCAGATTTGTACGATGAAACATTGATGCCGACAGAACTACGCAAAGCTCATAAGGAAAATGACAAAGCTGTTTTGTCCGCTTACGGCTTCAATCTGAAAATGACAGAAGCTGAAATTGTGGCTGAACTTTTTAAGCTGTATGAAACGCTGACGGCAAAAGTGTAGGTTTCAATCCTGCTATTGACGACAATACTTCTTTGACGGCATACTTTATCAGGTTTTCAGCGGGACACTGTATGAATCATCGGTAGAATTTGGTGAAACCGAAGAAGACGGATGGCTTTGAGGAATAAATACTAAAGCGCTAGAAGTTCGATCCTCTGTTCTTCCTGATGGCTTCTTGTTTTTACAAAAAAGATGAGAGGTTTTCCGTCAGGTGTCTCGGAAAACAGAAAATCACCGTTTTCCCTTTCAATCGGCTCTTCAGGAAGTTCGTATCCTTCCTTCAGACCTGTGATCCGCAGTACTGCCTTATCTTTTTCGGAAGATTTTACTGAGGTGTAGACGGTATTTTCTTTTTTTGAGTAGTAGTTGAAAATGATGTTGTCGTAGGCTATGAGCGCTGTGTCGATGATGCTTGCGTCATCTTTTCGGGAATCAAAACCGATCCTGCCCAGAATCCAGTTCGGCTGGGATCTGTAAAATAAAGAAATTTCGTTCGCCTGGTTTTTTTCGGAAAAAAGATAAATTTCTTTGCCGATGCATTGAAGCAGTTTCGGCTCTTCCCAGAAGTAATCGCCCGTGCCGCTTTCTGACGGTTCATCATCCGGAAAAGAATATCTTTTCAGCTTTTTCGCGTCTCCTTTTTCGTAGATATACAAAGAAACGGTGTTTCCATCTTCCGGGTACGGCGGTTCGTTTATTCTGCTGTCGGAAAGCAGATTTTCATGCTGGACAAGCAGAGCTATCGTGCCGTCATTCTGAACACATCCGCTTAACAGTTTCGGAAAAGCATAAAAGGTTTTTCCTTTTTCGCTGAGTGTTTTCCCGGGTTTCAACGGGATTTTGGATGAAAGTTCTTTTCCGTTTCCAGTGTCAACCGTAAAAATATCGATCGAAGAATCAGTTGCTTCCTTTACGAGTAATGTTTCGGTTTCGTAATTGTAGGCAACAGGCTCTCCCTCTTTGATTTCAGCTTTTTCGAGCCCTTTTTGCGTCAGAATATAATGAAGGCGGCTGCTTCCTTTGGTGACTGTTATGATGCCGGGTACATGATGCTCGTAGTTGCAGTCGTATTCGGAAATTCTGCATATAACGAAACGGTTTTCGGAAGTGCATGAAATAAGGGATGCAGTTAACAGAAAAAGAATGATTGAAGAAGGAAAATGTTTAGTATTCAAGCTGCTGGAGATCTTGTTCAGCTTTTTTGTAATGTTCGTTTTCAGCGGTTACGATCTTGAGGATCGCGCGGAGAAGTTCTTTTGCCTTTGTCGGGTTGAAGTTCTTCATAACGCTTGCCTTGTCGTAGATCGCCTTTACGATCTTGTCTTTTGAATTAAGCCAGTCGCTGCATTCAGCCTTTTCCGGATCGATTTCGACGCACTTTTCAAAAGCTTCGTTTGCTTCGACATATTTGTTCGCCTTTTCCATCTCTTTGCCGCGTGCGAGCCAGCCTGTAGCCGCGTATTTGTCGACTTTCTGCGAGAATTCGGTTCCGCCTTCAACGATCGATTCGTCGAGAGCTTTTGCAGCTTCGATGTTGTCGAGAATGAGCGAGGAGTTCTTTACTTCAACGCCTTTGAGGATCTGCTCACGGAC
The DNA here is from genome assembly GCA_905235605.1 of uncultured bacterium. Lineage (GTDB taxonomy): Bacteria > UBP6 > UBA1177 > UBA1177 > UBA1177 > UBA1177. The sequence continues at coordinate 26,885 of CAJOMF010000023.1, read as the reverse complement.
TTTGTTGAAGTTGAGAAGCTGGGTTTTAAGTGCCAGAACTTTTGCGTCTTCTTCGCATTCGCATTTGATTTCGCCGACTTTGACGATTGCTTTGATTGCTGCGTTGTATTTGCCCTGTGCACACATATCAAGAACGAGTTCGCGTGCTCTTTCGAGTTTTTCAGCGTTGTCTTTCAGAGATTTTTTCTTGCTTGCCTGCTCTTTTTTCTTCTCGGCTTCCTTTCTTGCTCTCTCTTTTTCAAGACGTGCTATCTCAGCTTCTTCCTCTCTTCTCTGTCTTTCTTCTTCCAGGCGCTCTCTTTTTTTGCGCTCTTTTTCGAGACGTGCTTCTTCTTCACGCTGTCTCTCAAGTTCACGCTCTCTTTTTTTGCGCTCTTCTTCGAGTTTTTTTGTGCGCTTGTCGACTTCCTTATCATTTTTCGATTTTTTGCCGCCTTTTATCTCGCTGAAAGCAGACATTTTTTTGATCTGCGCGAAAATCGCTTTTTCATTTGCGTCGTCGGCATAATCATAAGTTTTTGAGGAATCATCGACGACTTCTTCATCCTCGATGTTGATAAGAACGAGTCTTACGGTTACTTCTTCGTCATTCATGCTGATGAGCGAAAGAAGGACATACTGGAAATCCTCATCTGTTGCGTTTTCGGACCAGCACTCCGGTTTCATTCCGCATTTTCCGAATTTTTTGAGTTTGGCTTTGGAAACATCTTTGTAACTTACAGAATTGAGCTTCGAGCTGACGGTCGATTCAAGATTTTTTATGATCTTGTTTGCGTCAGATTTTTCGATTTCTTTCGTGACAGGTTTCATGAATAAAACTGTGTCGGCATACACCGGAAGTATAAAAGAAATCATCAATGCAAGAATAAAAATTTTCTTTTTCAATCTTTCCTCCAACAATCACTCTGAAAAAAAACTGCAGGTATTAAACTGACTTTTGTTTTTTTTTCAAGTTTTATCCTTGGATCCGGCGATAAATTTAAATTTTGTCTGTTTATTTTTTAAATTGACCGCGAAAAGAGAGCGGATATAATTCCCGCCTGAAATTTTTTGTCGTTTGTGGAAAGTTCTTTTTTTTGAGGTGAAAAATGAGTGAAGAAATCAGTGAAATCAAGAATTCTGAAGAAAAATCATCTGTGAATTTTATCCGTGCCGTCATCGACGCCGACTTGGAAAGCGGAAAACACAAGGAAATACAGACACGTTTCCCGCCGGAACCCAACGGTTATCTGCACATCGGCCACGCAAAATCGATATGCCTCAACTTCGGTCTGGCGAAGATCTACGGCGGCAAGTGCAACCTCCGTTTCGACGACACCAACCCCGAAAAAGAGGATGTCGAATATGTCGATTCGATCCAGGATGACATCAGATGGCTCGGTTTCAAACCCGATAAAGTGCTTTACGCTTCAAGTTATTTCGATCAGCTCTACGAATGGGCGGTCGAACTCATAAAAAAAGGAAAGGCTTTTGTCTGCCAGCAGACTCTTGAAGAGATGCGCCGCGACCGCGGAACGGCGACGGGAGCAGGAAAAGAGAGCCCGTGGAGGAACCGTTCTGTCGAAGAGAACCTTGAACTTTTCGAAAGGATGAAAAACGGCGAATTCAACGAAGGCGAATACATGCTCCGCGCAAAGATCGACATGGCTCATCCTAACGTCCTTCTGCGCGACCCGGTCATGTACCGCATCAGAAAGGTCAACCACCACAGAACGGGCAGCAAGTGGTGCATCTATCCGACTTACGACTTCACGCACGGTCAGAGCGACGCGATCGAAGGGATCACCCATTCGATATGCACGCTTGAATTCGAGGCGCACAGGCCGCTTTACGAGTGGTTCCTGGATGCGATCGGCATCGAAAAGAAGCCTCAGCAGATCGAGTTTGCCCGCCTCAACCTCACGAACACTGTAATGAGCAAGAGATTTCTCAAAAAACTCGTTGATGAAAAATACGTTTCCGGCTGGGACGATCCGAGAATGCCTACTATCGCAGGAATCAGACGCCGCGGATACACGCCGGAATCGATCAGGGATTTTGCGGAAAGAGTAGGTGTCGCAAAGAGGAACAGCACTGTTTCGCTTGCACTTCTCGAGCACTGCGTCAGAGAAGACCTCAACAAGAAAGCGGAGAGATTCATGGGTGTTTTCGAGCCTTTGAAAGTCGTCATCACGAACTATCCTGACGACTTGACCGAGCAGTTTGAAGCAGTCAACAATCCGGAAGACGAAAATTCGGCAAAAAGGCTCGTCTCCTTTTCGAAAGAGCTTTACATCGAGCGCAAGGACTTCATGGAAGAGCCGCCGGCAAAATTCCACAGGCTCGCTCCCGGAAAGGAGGTCAGACTCCGCTCGGCTTACTACATCACCTGCACCGAAGTCATTAAAAACGAAGACGGTTCGATAAAGGAACTTCACTGCACCTACGATCCCGCAACGAAAGGCGGCTGGTCGAGCGACGGCAGAAAAGTCAAGGGAACGATCCACTGGGTAAATGCCCGCAACTGCCTGAAAATCGAGGCAAGGATCTACGAAAATCTTTTCGAAATGGAAGATCCGTTTGAAGTCGAGGAAGGGCACGATTTCATCGAGAACATGAACAAAAATTCGCTTCAGATCGTTGATGCCTATGCCGAAACCAACCTCAAAAACCTTGAAATAGGCAAGCAGTTCCAGTTCGAAAGAGTCGGTTACTTCTGCATCGACAAGGATTCGACGCCGGATCATATCGTCGTCAACAGGATCGTCACGCTGAAAGACAGTTTCGAGAAAACCCTTAAATAGGAGGATCCCATGAAAAAATCACTGTTTGTTCTTTTCCTGATTTTGGTTCCGCTTTTTTCCGCCTGCACAAAAAAAGAGGAAAATGCTAATCAAAATGTGAAAGCCAATGAAGAGCAGAATTCCAAAAAGGAGGAAATCTATAATGTCGATTTGGGAACTGCGATTTTCCGAGGTCCGCAGGATGCACCTGTCACGGTCGTCAACTTTTCCGATTTCCAGTGTCCGTTTTCAAAACGGAGCATAGATTTGATGGAAAGTCTGCTGAAGCGCTACAACGGTAAAGTCAGATATGTTTTCAAGCATTTTCCGCTCAGTTTCCACAAATGGGCGAAACCGGCTTCCTACGCGGCTGTCGCGGCACAGAATCAGGGTAAATTCTGGGAATACTACTCAAAACTCTACAGCGACGTTAAAAACGTCAATGAAGAGAGTATCGTCAATTACGCAAAAGAACTCAAACTCGACATGGACAAGTTCAATGCGGACAGGATTTCGCCTGAAACCGCTGCAAAAGTTCAGGCAGACATCGCGCAGGGTTCGCTTTTCGGAGTCCGCGGAACGCCTACGATTTTTATCAACGGTATCAGGATCGTCGGCGCGAACAACGCAAAGATCGAAGAGACTATAACTGAGCAGATCGTTGCCGGAGAGCAGCTCAAGGCAAAAGGGGTGAAAGATCCGTACGCCGAGATCGTAAAGAACGGAAAAACGAAATTTATCCCGCCGAAAAGAGAAGCCCCGGCTGTTTCGCAGGATGTCTACAAGGTCGAGATCCCTGCCCACGCTCCGATTTGGGGAACGGATGACGCGCTCGTCACGATGGTTCTTTTCGACGACTTTGAATGTCCTTTCTGCTCGCGTCTTTACGGCACCTATGAGCAGCTCAAAAAAGATTATGAAGGCAAAATAAGGATCGCTTTCGTAAACCTTCCGCTCGGTTTCCACAAAAAGGCGAAAGATGCCGCTTATCTTGCTGCGGCAGCGCATAAGCAGGGAAAATTCTGGGAAGTCTACAGTTTCCTTTTCACGAGACAGAAAGAGTGGAACCGCGTTCCCGATTTCAAAGAGTGGCTTGAAACCAGCAAAGCCGAAATCCCGGCTGACTGGGAAGCTCTCAAAAAGGATATGGAAAGCAAAGAGATCGAAAAACTTGTCGAGGAAGACCTCAAAGTCGCAGCGTCTTTCGGTCTTCGCGGAACGCCGGCTTCTTTCGTAAACGGCAGATTCATAAGCGGCGCTCTCCCGATAGATGCTTTCAAGAAAGTTATCGACGAAGAGTTGAAAAAAGCTGAAGGCAAGGGTTTGAAAGGCGATGCTCTTTACCGCGAAATCATTAAAGACGGCAAACCTGCGGTCGCAAAAACCAACGGCAGCAAGGCAGACGAAGATCCCAACAAAGTTTATTCGATAAAACTGAGCGGGAAAGAGGCTGTTAAAGGTGCAGAAAATCCGAAAGTAACAATAATCGAATTCTCCGATTTTCAGTGTCCTTTCTGCAGTAAGGCTTTTTCGACTTTGGAAAGTGTTGCCGGAAAATACAAAAACGATGTCAAAGTTGTCTATAAAAACATGCCTCTCGGTTTTCACAAAGAGGCTAAACCGGCGGCTCTTTTTGCCCATGCCGTAAAAAATCTTTACGGGGACGAAAAATTCTTCCAGCTGGCCTCGATCCTCTATGCGAAACAGAACGAATGGAAAAACAATTCGGAAGAAAAATTCGAGGCTTATGCAAAAGAAATCGGTGCTGACTGGGCGAAAGTCAAGGCTGAAATCGCAAAACCGGAGACAGAAGCGGCTGTTTCCGAAGATATCCGCGAGGCGGGCAGCAACAATCTCCGCAGTGTTCCGACATTTTTCGTAAACGGCAAAAAGGTCGGCGGTGCAAAACCGGCTGAATTTTTTGAGTCAATGATAGAATCTATAATCAAAGAAAAGAAATAATGAAAAGGATCCTTATTGTCGATTCAGATGAACAGGTGGCTTCGATTCTGAGCTTAAAGCTGAAGCGCGAAGGTTTTGAGACTACTGTCGCCGACAATTCGGCAGATGCACTCAAAATCATTTCTGAGTTCAGACCGGACATTATCGTTTCCGAGATGATCCTTCCGAAAATGGGCGGTATCGACTTTATGAAGAGAGTCAAAATGAATCCTGAAACGATGCGGATCCCGTTTGTTTTCCTTTCGTCATCGCGGGATGTCGAAAACAAGATCCTTGCTTTGGACATGGGGGCTGCTGCTGTTTTGGCAAAGCCTCTTTTTATCAATGATTTACTTGAAAGTCTTAAGAAAATCCTCGGGGAATACGAACTTAAAAACACTTCAGCTTCAGAAGAAACAGTGCCTGAAGGTGATATTTCCGATATTTCGGTACTGAATATTTTAAGTATCATGCTTGAAAACAAATCTTCGGGCGAAGTCGAATTTTCTTCTTCATCAGAGAGGCACGGCGTGATTTTCTGTGATTCCGGAAATGTTGTCCGTGCCGAGACAGATGACGGTGACAACAAAGACGGAATGAAGGAGCTTTACAAGATCCTTTCGTGGTCGGACGGAACTTTTTCGGTGAATTACGGCGATATCGATGCCGAACGGAACATCTTCATTCCGCAGAAGAAGATAATCGAAAAATCGGTCGAATGGTTCAGGGAGTATTCGGCGCTTCTTCGTTTTCTTCCGCCTGTTGATACAACGGTTTATCTCGATTTTGCTAAATTCGTTGAAAATCTGAACAAGCTGCCGGACGATATCGATCCGGTCATAAGAAATATCGGGACCGGAAGCAAAATCAGTGTAATAATCGATTCGTGCGGAGGCGACATGCTGCGTACAGCGGCTTATTTGAAGCAGCTTTACGAATTATCTGTAATATCGGTCGAAAATGTAGATACTGTCTGCCGGTTTTCTTTGCCGGATTGGTTCCGGTCATGCGGAAAAGCTGCCGAAATTGAAGAAAACCTGACTGAAGAAAAAGTTGAAGTTGTTGAAAATACTGGGAAATCAGAGTGTCATGAGCCTGCTGCAGCACCGGTTGAAGAACCTGCCGGAGAGCCTAAAAAATCAGCTTGGGATGAACTCGCCGAACAGTCGTCGCGCCGTGGAAAATCAGGAAAAATCGTCCTTTTCATACTGCTTCTTGCAATAGCAGCCGCAATTATAACATTCATTTACTATCGGGGTTTGATATGAGAACGCTTATCAGTGCCGAAGAACTCAAAAAAAGAGTCAAAGAACTCGGAAAACAGATCACGGAAGATTATGCTGGAAAGGATTTTACTTTCCTCATCATTCTGAAGGGGAGCACCCTTTTCGGAGCCGATCTTTTCAGAGAGATAAAATCACACCGCGTCGAACTCGACTGCATCAGGCTTTCGAGCTATCACGGAACAAAAAGCAGCGGCAGCGTCTCGATGGATCAGGGCGAACTTGCCCGCTTCGAAGGAAGGAACCTGCTCATCGTCGAAGACATCGTCGATACCGGAACGACACTTTCGTTTTTCCTCAAGGAGCTAGAAAAAGTCAGACCTGAATCGGTGAAGATCTGCTCGCTTTTCGAGAAAAAAGAGGTCAACAAAGGCAGAGTCAAAGTCGATTACCTCGGTTTTGACATAAGAAACGAGTTCATAGTCGGCTACGGGCTCGACTACAATCAGAAATACAGAAATCTTCCGGACATCGAAATCTACGAAGGTGAAAATGATTAGCTCGCGCATTGAGATCCCGCTTGAGGAGTTTGCAGACAAAACATTTGATTTTAAAGAACTTTTCGGCAAAGAGCGCGTTGAAGCCGAAATCGGTTTCTGCAGCGGTCACTTTTTAAGCGAATACGCAAATTCAAAACCCGATACCGGCTTTTTAGGGATTGAATACAGCCGCAAATTCTTTTTGCGCGGCGAAAAAAATCTGAAAAGAAGGCTCAACCAGGATAATGTCCGCATCGTCTGCTTTGAAGCGGTTGCCGTGATGCGCGAACTTGTTCCGTTTGCATCTCTTGACGCGATCCACATCTACTTCCCCGATCCGTGGCCCAAGAAAAAGCACCACAAATTCAGGACTGTCCGCTTTGAAAACCTCATCATGCTGAGGAACCGCCTGAAAAAAGGCGGAAAACTCTTCATTGCGACAGATCACCCCGAATACGCCGAATTTATGGAAAAGGAGATCGCTGAAACCGGCGCATTTTTCAAGCGTCTTCCATACGGCGGCGACGACAGACCGATAAAAACCAAATGGGAAAAGAAACAGATCGCGGACTGCTGGGAGATCCGCTACTTCCTGCTTGAAGCGATATAAACTTTTAATTAAACACTGAGAAATATTAACGAAATTCTATGATTATTTAACGATAAGATCTGTGCATCAGAATATTATCTTACACATCTGAGACGGTTTTTGGTATCTTTGGAACCGATATTAACATCTGCGTGGCAGAAACATATGTACCATGCACCATCTTCGTCTGAAAGTTCAGATGATGACCAGAAGTCACCGCTGTCGCCAAGTTTGCTGTAATTTGAAGTTGCAGTCTTTTCGCAGCCGCCGCACGAAGTATCTCTGCATTCAAAAGACAAACAGCTGTCTGTTGCCTGACATGTGCCGCCTGTTATCGTATTTTCGCAATTTTGAATTAATGTCCTGAGTTCGCTGATTGTAGGAAGATGCCAGTCGGAATAACCGTTTTCCTCCAAATTTTCACAATAATCCTTTGCTTCGTCCCAAGACATATATTTTGTGGTTTTTGGAGACCACATCAAATTGGTTGATAAATCTGTGCAAAGGTCATTTTTGCAGGAAAGAGTAGTATTTTCTGGATTTGAATCATCCTCGTTTGCTTCTTCTTTTGAAGTGGCAGATGTTTCCGCATCGACTTCTTCGTTGGACTGATTTGTTTCTTCAGTGGTTGCATCTGTTTTTTCATTGTCAGAATCTGCGGTTTCTGCAGATTGGGAATTTTCCGAAGTTTTTTTGTCATCATCATTGTTGCCGCCGCAGCATACAACGAAAATTGCCATAACAAGCAAAGTCGAAACAAGTGAAAATTTTTTCATTTTTTACCTCCAAAAATAAAGTTTTTCATACACATTACAAGCTAGTATTTTTTTTTTTGAAAGAACGACTTGATTAGCTCATACTAATATAATTTGAAAATTTTGTCAATATCTGGAATAAAAAAAATTTTTATTGACATATTTGCTATTTTGTGCAATATAAACAAGTGAATTAGTTCTTTCTAATTTAATTAAATAAGAAAAAATAAATTTAATAAGCTGTGAATGTCGTCTCAGATCTTTGATTTTGGGGTTAATATGATTTGCGAAAATATGATTGTTAAATACTGCTCTCCGACGCTTGCCGGAATAAAAACTGCGAATATGTTTTCATGCTGTTTTTCTGATAAAAAGGAGCTTTGCGGGCGAATTAGTTACTTCAACTCTCTTTTCTGTAAAAAAGGTTTGAGGCTTATGCCGTTGCAGATCAAAGGCAAGAGGGCTTTGCTTTATCTTTATCGTCCTGCCCATCTTCTTCGCGATTTGAAAAATTCCATGACATGCAGGATTCTGAGAGAGCTCGGATACTGCACAGAGAAGCCTGAGAGCTGTGTCGCACATCTTGTCGGAAAACTGCGAGTATGCGAAGGGTTTCCGCATGAAATAGGATTTTTTCTCGGCTATCCTCCGGAGGATGTCAGCGGTTTCATAAACAATTCGTCAAAATGTAAGTTTGTCGGATGCTGGAAAGTCTATGGGGATGAAGAAACAGCAAGGAAACTTTTTGACGAATATCAGAAATGTACAAATGCCTATAGCGAGATGTTAGGTCGCGGTCTGTCAGTCGAACATTTGGCGATTGCAGATGGCAATATATAATTTGTTTAATTTTATCAGGAGGTTGTCAAATGAGTAAAGTCGCAGTTGTTTATTACAGCGGAACAGGAAACACCGAAGCTATGGCAAAAGCTGTTGTTGAAGGTGTAAAAGAAAAGGGCGCGGAAGCAGCGCTTTTCACTTCATCCGAGTTTTCGGAATCAAAAATGGATGAATTCGATGCAATTGCATTCGGTTGTCCTGCAATGGGAGCTGAAGAGCTTGAGGACGGTGAATTTAAACCGATGTTCGATGCCTGTGCCGCAAAACTCGGCGGCAAAAAAATCGCTCTTTTCGGCTCATACGGATGGGGTGACGGCGAATGGATGCGGAACTGGGAGGCTTCATGTAAAGAGATGGGAGCGAATCTTGCGTGTGACTGCGTAATCTGCAACGAAGCTCCGGATAATGCAGCAATAGAAGCATGCAAAGCCCTGGGAGCTGCTCTGTCATAACGAGCAAGAGCGAGGTCTAAATCCACTACTTCCTGCTTGAAGCGGTGTAAACGGCAAAAATCGCAAAATTTCAGAAAAACTTGCAAAAGTCCTATGAAAAACGTTGAAGCTTTTGCAAAACCGCACCACACAATGGCTACGAAATGTAATTTTCCCCAAAACCCGCAGAAGTTATATAAAGTCCCAAATTTGTATTGATGAAAAGTCCGAATTTGTATTGATGGACTTGACAAAGTTTCTTGCCATTTAAGCCGAAATTCCTACAATAATTGAGTTTTTTGTGCTTTTTAAGATTTGTATCTGCTGATATGAAAAAAGTAATATTTTCAATAATTTTTCTTTTTTTCTCCTTCACTCTTTTAGCCGAAGAAGCTGTCACTTTTTCGAAATACGAGACAGAGCATCAGATCCTCTATTTTTCGTCGAACCTTGATCCTTCGGTGATCGACCGCCTCATTGCCGATGCGGAGAGGTCGGAGAAGTTCATAAAAGCGCTTTACGGCTGGACTCCGAAAAAAAAGATCGCTGTTGTGTACGACAGGGAGACCGACACGGCAAACGGATGGTCGAATGCGTTTATGAAAAACTCAATATTTTTATACCTTTATCCGCCTGACAGATATTCGACTCTTTCAAGTTACAAAAACTGGGAGTTCGGTCTGCATGTCCACGAATACACCCATTCGACGCAGATAGGGCAGGCACGCGGTTTTCCGAGAGTGATGAACCTGATTTTCGGTGATTTTTACTTCATCGGCGGTACTGTTCCGACATGGATGATCGAAGGTGCAGCGGTTTACAGCGAGAGCGTTTCGGAAGGAAAGGGGAGGCTCAACAGTCCGCTTTACAAAAAGTATCTTTACTCCTTTTTCGATGCGGGAACTGAGCTCAAATTGGGCGGGCTTTCAGGCGTCACAGACCACTGGCTCGGCGGCAATCTTCCTTATCTTTACGGCACTTTTTTCTATGCATATCTCATCGATCATGTCGGTGCGGACGGGATGAAAAGGTTTTTTGAGGAGCTGAGCGACGACTTTTTTCCGTTTCTTATGACACGCGCCGGAAAAATGGCGTTTCATAAGTCGATCTACGGCATGTACAAAGATTTTATCCGCGAAAACAAAGAAAAAGTTCAGACCGGAAAAAGGGCTAAACCCTGGACGGAAAAGCGTTTTTCAAGAGTTTATGCCGACTTGCTCGGAGATGACTACAGATTTTTTGCAGCGAATCAGTCGGAAAGGGCGCTTTTCAGCTATGATGGAAAAAAGATCAGTAAAATCAGTATGATGAGCTCGATAGAATCGTTCGCAGAAAAAGAGGGGAAAGTTATTTTTACCCGGAGTGTGAAAAACGGCGGAAGGTTCGACCGTGCAGAACTTTTTTTGAAAGAAAAAAATTCCGCAATACAACAGTTGACAGAAAACGGCAGCGTCCTCGAAGCATTTTTCGGGAAAAACGACGATATATTTTTCACTTCTTTCAGAGACGGAATAAACCGCATAACACGCATCGACATGAGCGGCAAAGTCCTGAAAGAATGGGAGTTTCCGGCGATAGATTCGATATACAGCCTCTCGTTTTCCGGAGACGGCAGAGTGATAGCGTTCACCGGCAACCGTTTCGAAAGCGAAAAAAACATATTCCTGTTTGATAGTGAAAGCGGAGAACTTCGTGAAATAGAGATCGACGGCGAGCAGTACAGCGTCTACTTTGAAAACGACGGAACCCTTGTTTTTTCAAGCGAAAACGGAGCTAACATCACGCCTATGCGCCTTGATCTCGGCACAAACGAGGTCTCAAAACTCTGCGAACCGCCCTATCCCGCGCTTTTTCCGAAAGTTAAGGACAGAAAAGTCTACTATCTCACATTCGACAACGACGGTTACTATCCCGATTCCTGCGATATCAAAGCGAATAGTGAAACAATGTCTCCGGCAGTTGTGAAAGTGATCGGAAAAGGTAAAAAAGCTGAATTAAAACACGAGCTTGCAAAGGCAAAAGGATATGAAGGAATGTTCCCGTCACTCTGGTATCCGCAGTTTTCGACTGATTTTGACATCTGGATGATAGGTGCGACCGTGATGGGAAAATCGAACGACCAGATGCGCTCCTACGACATTACTTACACCAAAACTTTCGGCGGAAGCGGCAGACACTATGTCCTTCTGGATTATTACGACGACGCTGTTCTGCCTTCGTTCCGCACCTTTTTTACCTATTCGCACCAGACTGAAAACATAGATGATCCCGATGTTTCGCGCGTTCTGACAGACCGTCTCATGCTGGGAGCTTCATCAACGGGAGTTTTTACTCATCCGGCAGCCGGTGCTTTTTCTGATGTCGTTTCAGTAGGACATTCTATCGGCTGGAGCGCAGGGATAGGCGGCGTCATCATGGATGTGAAAGAGCCTGCTCAGCCGCATCAGATAAGGGCGAAAGACGATGATGACGTGATTCTGAGTTTTGGTTTGAGCTATGGATTTACTCTCAATTTCAATTCGTCAAGCCGCTTTTTAAGCGAGCCGATGAACAACTTTTCGTTTTCAGCTCCGGTCGTTTTTTCGAAACTTTTCCTGACAAAACAGGAAGAACTCGCTTTTGCGCCTGAGATTTCTTTGAGTTTTCTTCTTTCAGAAACCGGAAAAATCGGTTTTGTTACGAAAAATTCGTTTTATATGGAATTCCTTTCAGACGAGAGGATATCCGTCACCGGCGCAGAGGAGGACCGGAAGCTCAGCGATATGAACAATTTTATCGGCAGGAACTCATTTTCGCTGCTTCTGCGCGGCTTCAACAATGCAACGGCTGAAGGGCATCACGCCTTTTTGTCGAAGAACGAACTCGTTTTTCACATCGTTTCACTTGAAAGCAATCTCGGCGCATTTCCGCTGATGTTCCGCAATATTCAGGGTGCGGTTTTTTTCGATGCGGGAACAATTTCGGACGATGTTTCAGTCTTCAAAGGTCATTTCTCGGCCTCTACGGGCTTTGAGATCAGACTTCTGACATATTTGATTTACCGGGCTCCGGTGATGTGGATTTTCGGAACGGGTTACGGCCTGACAGACAGACACGATGTCAGTTTCTATTTCAATCTGGGAATATAACATTGGACTGTCATTCTGAGTGTAAGCGAAGAATCTCTGAGATCTTTCACATTCGTTCAAGATGACGCCATTTTCTATGATTTTTTTTTAAATCTGCTATAATAATGCGTTTTTTTTGTGGAGGGACGCATGAAAAAAATATTTTTCGCAACTTTTTTTGTTTTAGTTTTCTTTGCGGCATGCAGTAACAATGACAAAAGTAATGTTTACGGCGGTTTCGAGGATGTGGACGAAGATCCTTCTGAAACAACTGATAAAGATCATGATGCGGTGGAACGTCCTGATGATGCCCCGAGACCGGGCGGTGCAACAGGAAATGAAAACGGAACTCCAGGCGGCTCAACCGGTTCACAGGATGAAGACAATGCCGTAAACGATGAAGATTCAGAGTCTGAAAACGGTGACGATGACGGAAATGAAAATCCTGTTTCCGATGACGATAACAGCGTAAAGCCCGATGAAAATCAGGAAAATCCTGATGAGAACACGGTGGAAGATGAAATTTATGCGCTTGAGCCTGATGTCGCTGCGTGCACTTCGGGCATCCCGTCTGACAGTGAAAGGCTGAAAGTTCTGAACAGAATCAACTATCTCCGCGCGATACACAAGCTGAAACCTGTAAAGTATGATGACGCTTACGATGAAATGACGGGAGAGTGTGCGCTCATCATCGCGGCGAACGAAAATCTCAGCCACACTCCGGAAAGTTCGTGGAAATGCTGGTCACAGGTGGCTTACGACGGCTGCTATTCAAGCAATATAAGTCTGGCTGCGGCAACGAATTACGATCTTTCTGCAACAGACAGTGCGACGATAGTTGACGGTTTTATGACTGAAGAAAACGAAGTCCCGCCGACAACGCTCGGGCACAGGCGCTGGTTTATCGATCCGTGGCTCAACAGCATAGCGTTCGGGCGTGCCGACTACTCAGACGGTCACGGACATTTCGTTCTCGGTTCGGCGGTAAAGGTCATAAACAGGGACGATCCGAATGATCAGCAGGATATTTCCGATACCGATATCGAATTTGTCGCATATCCTTTTGAAACCTATCCGGCAGAACTTTACAACGACAATGTCATGATGTCATTCACCGTGATAAAGGATAAATTCAGCAAGTATTCCAACGGAACCGGGATCGTTTTTTCTACCGCGACGATTGCGATAGTCGATCAGAACAACAAAACCATGAAAGTTAAGAATATAGAGTTCGATACTGACGGTTACGGCGTTCCCAACAATCTGCGCTGGTATGCGGAAGGGATCAAGCCGAACGTCAAATACAATGTCACTGTTTCAAACGTTATGATCAACAATAATTCGGAACTTTATCAATATTGGTTTGAGTTGAAGTAAAATGAAAAAAGTATTGTTTTTATTGAGTTTGTTGCTCGTTTTTGTAATTTCGTGCGGAGACGGCAGCGATACGGTCAAACCCGGAAAACAGGAAGATCCTGCAGATCAGGCTGATTCAGCTGACACTTCGGAAGATACAGATCATGCAGATTCCGGAAAACCTTCGGATCCGGCTGACCCGGCTGATTCAACGGATCCGGCTGAGCAGGCAGAACCTTCAAAGGAACCCGACGCAGACAAAAACCCGGACGAACCTCAGGAACCGGAAGAGCCTGCGGCTGAAAGATTCTGCCAGTATGCCTGCACGACCGCTTCCGACTGTCTTACAGGAGGAACGAGTGCGATATACGACGAAGACAACTTCAAGTGCGAAAACGGCAAATGTATCTATCTCGGCTGTCTGAGCGATGCCGAATGTGATGAAGTCTACGGAGCTGTTACAGAGGCAACGGGCAGAGTTTACCGCTGCAACAAAAACGGTGCTTACGGTTATCCGGAATGCACACCGACATGCTCGAATGCGGCGGACTGCAATCTTTACGGAGATGGCTCTACGCAGTATGCCTATGACCTTGACAACAACAAATGTGAAAGCGGATTGTGCGTCTATACAGGATGCCTGAGCGATGCTGAATGCCAAGCTACGACGTATTCAGACCTTTACAAGTGCCTGCCGCAGGAATATGCCGGAAAAACCTTGAAAATATGCACTGTTACATGCCAGACTGCCGACGATTGCCCGAATTCCTTGTATGAGTGCAAAGGATCCCGGTGCGTGATGAAAAGCTGCGAAAGCGATGAATGGTGCAGAAAATATGATGAAAACTATTCATGTTTTTAATTTCGTGAGGATGAATGAAAATTCTATTTATTACCAAAGCTGCGAACGAACTGACTGAGGGTTCGAAATTCACAATCGGTTTTATTCAGAAATTTGTTTCTGAAGTAAATTCGCGTGAAGGTTTTTATGCCGAAATGCTTGATATTTCGGCTCTTGACACTAAAAATCTTTCGATCCGCGACATTGAAAAACTCTGCTCAAAAACAAAAACGGATATAAATACTTTCGATGCGCTGCATACTTTTTCGTTCCTGCCGTTTGTCAACAGGGCGTTTTTCAGGCAGTTCGTGTTTTATTCGTTTGATTTCGATTTGAAAGGAATGTACGCCGGTCTGGTCGAAAATATCAACGGTCTCAACTGTTCGGAATGCGATATCGCAGCTTTTTCGGTCAGTGAACTCTGCGATTTTTACACACACAGAGTCATCAACACTAAATCGTTCGACACACGTCCGTGGGGATGGTGGAAGACGCTTGTAAGTGCCGACGATTACAAAATAAAACGCATTTTTGTGGCACCTCGCCAGAAACTGAGTCTGCAGACGCACGAATTCAGAAGCGAAACGTGGATGATCGCTGAGGGAAGCGGCTTTGTTGTGATCGGAGAGCGCAGGTTCAAAGCTGAAAAAGGGCTTGTATTCACGATTCAAAAGCGTGAAAAGCACCGCGCCGAAACGGAAGATTCGTCTATGACGATCATCGAACTTCAGCTCGGAAGCTACCTCGGCGAAGACGATGTAAAAAGAATCGAAGATATTTACGGGAGAGCGTGATGAAACTTTCTGTCGTAATAATGGCGGGCGGCATCGGAAAAAGGTTCTGGCCGCTTTCGAGAGAATCAAAGGCAAAGCAGAGTTTGGCTCTTTTTTCCGAAAAAACGCTCCTTGCCGAAACGATCGGGAGAATAATGCCTTTAGCAGAAGAAATCACGATAGTTTCTTCATTAAAACAGCGTACCGAAATCGAACGCGATGCTGAAAAATATGAACGCGTCAAAGTTATTTACGAGCCTTGCGGAAAAAACACCGCTCCGTGCATTCTGCTTTCGCTTTTGTCTATAAAATCAAAGTGCTGTGAAGACAGAGCCGTGCTTGTTCTTCCGTCTGATCACTATGTCGCAGAACCTGAAAAATTCAGAAAAACCGTTGAGCAGGGACTCGGATTCCTTGAAAAAAACCGTGAAAGCATAGGAACGATCGGGATAGAACCGGCTTATCCCGAAACCGGTTTCGGCTACATAAAAAAAGGGCAGGCTGCCGGAAACGGGATCTTCGGAGTCGGATCTTTTGAAGAAAAACCCTGTTTTGAAAAGGCCGAAAAATTTGTCGAAAGCGGAAATTACCTCTGGAACGGCGGTATTTTCATTTTTTCGCTCGATCCGATGCTTGACGAGTTCAAAAAACTGACTCCCGATATTTATGAAACGCTGAATCCGCTCAAATCCTTCGATATGCCGGAACGTGAAGTTTACGAGTCGCTGCGGTCGATATCATTCGATTACGCCGTGATGGAAAAAACTGAAAAACCGCTCTTTACGGTTCCCGGAAATTTCGGCTGGAACGATGTGGGAAGCTGGCTCGCATACTATGATCTGCTGCCTAAAGACGAAAGCGGGAATGCGAAAGTCGGCAGTGCTGCTTGTATAAACTGCAAAAATTCGCTTGCAGTGAATTTGACTGAAAAAGAGATTGTTATGTTCAACAAAGAGCGGGAACTCCTTGTCGCAACGGATGACGCGATATTTTCGGCTTCATTGGATGATCACGCCAGAATGCGTGAAATCACGGAATTTCTCGATAAAAACAATCTAAAAAAACTACTCTGAAAATTTAAGGATAAAAAAAACCCTGCTTTAAAAACCGAAGTTTTCAAAACAGGGTGGAAAAGAAAAAAGCTTTGTTTGCTTATTCAGCAGCTTCTTCAGCAGGAGCTTCTTCAGCAGGTGCTTCTTCAGCCGGAGCTTCAGCAGCAGGAGCAGCTTCTTCAGCCGGAGCTTCAGCCTGAGCTTCAGCAGCCGGAGCCTCAGCCTGAGCAGGAGCTTCTTCAGCTTTCTTTTCTGCAGAGCCGCATGATACAGCGAAAAACAGAGCGAAAAGAGCGATAGCGAGAAATCTCATTTTTTCCTCCAATTCTTGGTTAAAAAAACAAATTTTCCTAAAACCGCAGAAATTATCTGCGATAAAAACGGGAAAGTGTAGCACTTTTTTTTGAAAAGTCCAGTAAAGTAAAAAAATTGTTAGCAAAAAATGAAAAATAATAAAAACAGAGGAACTAAAAACATCAAAAATCTTTTCATTTTTCTCTCCTAAAAAAAGTTGGTAATGATGTTTTTATGTCCAAATGCTATATCTTCAACGAATGAAGCTTTTGTCCTGTACAATTTGAAAAACTGCTTCAACCACTGGTGAGGATGCAGTGTTTTTATCACGATCCTGAATGAATTTGCCTTCGATGAATAAGCTAAATACGAGGTGAGAACTGACCTTAATTTCGGCAATTCTTCTGGGAGCGCGGGCGGCTCGCCCGCAAATTCAGCACGCGGGCCGCGTGCGCTCCGACAAAAAGATTTTTCCAGTTCCCTCAACTTATTCCTGAAATTGTTGACAATACGCCTTCTCACGAGTCGGTAAATTTCTAACAATAGAAACAGTCTTCTTCCCATTTTCTCACGTTGTTTTCGATATATTCAGCAATCAGATCCATTTCTTTCTGATTTCTGATTATGTGATCATGAAAACGGGATTGCCATGCAAATATTATATCGTGTTCTTTTGCAAATTTGGTAACGGCTGATTTAAATCCGGATATTATATGCGATAACCGACCGCAATTATTTGCCACATCCCGTAGACGTGACCTGACACGTCTCACAAAAAGACAAGGCGCCGCAAGATAATGAAAAACAACTAAAATTGTTGAAAAATTTTGAATTTTTTTGGTTGAAAAACTTGATTTTTACGTTTGAATTACGTATAATTAAACGCAGATTCTTGATTCCTGAAAAATTTATTCTCTGTTAACAAAATCAACTCCTTAAAAAATCGAATGCGCAATATGGTAATGAATTGAAACGGAAAAGCAAAAATTTTTTAATATTGGGCGGCGGAGAGCGGAGAATTCATTTCTTCCAAAAAAATAAATTCCGCAAAAGGTCGAAATTTTTTAAAATTTAAGTATAATACTTTGTTTTCTGGGCGTTTTACTGATTTTAACCAGATAAATCGGAGGGGAAAATGTCAAAGGCACTTGTAATGATCCTCGCAGGCGGTCAGGGCAAAAGGCTTGCTCCGCTTACTTCTGACAGGGCGAAACCGGCGGTTCCGTTCGGCGGTTCCTACCGTATCATCGACTTTGTTCTGAGCAACTTCGTCAATTCGGGTTTTATGCAGATCAAAGTTCTGACGCAGTTCATGAGCGACTCTTTGATTCAGCATATTTCGCGGAACTGGAGCCTTTCACCGCGCTTCAATCAGTACGTTGACTCGGTTCCGGCGCAGATGCGTACCGGCGAAAACTGGTATCTCGGCAGTGCCGACGCGATCTATCAGAATCTCAATCTTATCCGCGACGAGTCTCCGAAAAATGTGTTTGTCTTCAGCGGCGACCACATCTACAAAATGGATATTTCGCAGATGTACACCTACCACAACATCAAAAATGCCGATATGACGATCGCGGCTCTGCCCGTTCCGATCAAAGAAGCTAGTGCTTTCGGCGTGATCGAGATAGACGAAGACTACAGGATGGTGGGTTTCGAGGAGAAGCCGAAAAATCCTAAACCGATCCCCGGAAATCCGGATTATGCCCTTGTCAGCATGGGAAACTATCTTTTTTCGAGAGAAGTTCTCGTCAACGCGGTCACGAACGACGCAAAAGATCCGGCGAGTGAGCACGATTTCGGCAAAAACGTCATTCCGGCGCTTTATCCCTACAAACGCGTTTACGTCTACGATTTCCTCAAAAACACGATCTATATGCCCGATGAAAACGAGTATGAAAAGCCTTACTGGCGCGATGTCGGGACGATAAAAAGCTACTTTGACGCCCACATGGATCTGGTCTCTGTTTCGCCCGCGATCAATCTCTACAACCGCCACTGGCCGATTTTCGGATTTCCCGAAGTCAACATGCCGCCGGCTAAGTTCGTTTTTGCCGACAAAGAGCACAAAAGGCTCGGGATCGCGACCGATTCGCTTGTTTCCGAGGGGTGCATCATCAGCGGCGGCAGCGTGAACCGCTCCGTTCTTTCGCCCGGCGTCAGAGTCAACAGCTACAGCAGACTCGACCAGTGCGTCATCCTCAACAACGTCAAGATCGGGCGTTACTGCGAGCTTAAAAACGTCATCGTCGATAAAAATGTCGTCATTCCGCCCGATACGAAAGTCGGCTTCGACCTAAAGAAGGATGCTGAGCGCGGCTTTACCGTTACCGAAGACGGAATCGTAGTAATTCCCAAGGGTTACAATTTTCAGGAGGACAGATAGTCCATGACTGAACTCGTTTTTTTGTGGCACATGCACCAGCCTTACTACAAAGACTGCCTCAGAAACAAATATCTGATGCCGTGGGTTCGTCTCCACGCGCTGAAAGGATACCTCGATCTGCCGAGCGCGATGAAAAAATACGGCGTGAAAGGTGTTGTGAATGTCGTTCCGTCGCTTATTGAGCAGCTTAAGGACTACGCTGAAAACAATGTGTCTGATGCATGGCTCGAGCATACGCTTCTTGATCCGTCCGAGATGAAGGAAGAACAGAAAGCGTTCGTCATAAAGAATTTTTTCATGCTCAACTGGGATCGTCTGGTCCGCACTTCGCCGCGTTACAACGAGCTTCTGAACAAGCGTCTGCGTTACGAAAAAAAACTCGACTGGGTCGAAACGGCGAAACTTTTTTCAGATGACGAGATCCTTGATCTTCAGATCCTTTTCAACCTGAAATGGTTCGGTTTTACGGCGCGCGAACAGTTTGAAAAGCTGCGTGAACTTGACAGAAAGGACTGCGGTTTCACAAAAAGCGACAAAGAAGACCTGCTTGAGATACAGCGCAAAGTCCTGCGCAGCATAATCCCGCTTTACAGACGTCTTGCCGGCGAAGGTGTGATCGAAATTTCGTTTACTCCATTCTATCACCCGATCTTTCCCCTTGTTTACGACACCGATATCGCGAAAAGAAGCACCTCGCAGCCGCTTCCGGCGAAGTTTTCATATCCCGAAGATGCCAAATGGCATCTGGAAGAGGGAAAGCGTTACAGCGAGGAGACCTGGGGACGTACTCTGAACGGAATGTGGCCGGCTGAAGGTTCGGTCTCGCCCGAGATCATCGAAGCTGCGGCCGAAGCCGGTGTGAAATGGCTCGCGACCGACGAAACGATACTTATGAAATCGCTCGGACGAAACGACAAGTCGCAGGTGCTGTACACGCCGTATCTTTTGAAAAATGGGAAAAATCAGGATGTTACGATATTTTTCAGGGATAAGTACCTCTCCGACCTTCTCGGTTTTTCGTTTTCGCAGATGAAGCCCGATGAAGCTGCCGACATTTTTGTGAACTACGTGAAAAACGCGGTTGCAAACTTCCCGTCAAACGGCTCTGAACCGGTCGTTTCGGTCATCATGGACGGTGAAAACGCGTGGGAATCGTATCCTGACAACGGAGAACACTTTCTGAAAGAACTTTTCACACGCCTGAGCAGTGACAACGGCATAAAAACGACGACTTATTCCGAGATCACGGATAGGGGCTCAGACAAATTTCCGGTCATAAACAGCCTCTGGTCAGGTTCGTGGATAAACGGAAACTACGAGATCTGGATCGGAAACGAAGAAGACAACGCTGCGTGGGGTTATCTCAAGCGTGTCCGAGATTTTTACGCGAAATACAGCCAGAATCACGTCGTCGAGCCGCAGATACATTCCGAAGTCATGCGCTGCCTCTACCGTGCCGAGGGAAGCGACTGGTTCTGGTGGTACGGCCCGCAGTTCTCGACTGAAAACGACTGGCTTTTCGACCGGCTTTTCAGGCGTCATCTGCGCCGCGTCTACAACCTGCTCGGAATGAACTATCCGACATTTCTTGACATTCCGATATCTTCCGGTTCAGCTGCAAACCTCATCGTCGAGCCGACTTCCGAGATAGACCCCGTTATTTCAGGCAGGAACAACGGCTACTACGAATGGGCAGGGGCCGGGCGTTTTGAAAATTCGCAGAAAGCGGGCGGCGCGATGTACAATTCGATCAAACTTGTTGACAAGATCCTTTACGGATTCAACCGCGACAACCTGTTTTTCAGGATCGAACTCACAAACCCGATGCACTTTTACGAGCACAAAAAATACGTCATCAAGGGTTTTATGATGGATCACAAAAACATCGATTTTGCCCTTCCGATGGTGAGGATCGACAAAACAGGATTCATGATCCATTCGAGCAATGAAACCGGAAAGATCGCCGATATCGTGGGAGCCGGAGAGGCTGCATTCGACGAAGTGATGGAATTTACCGTTTTTTCAACAAAAATTGGTCTGAAACCTGGCGAAAAAGTGAAAATCTACTTTAAAATCCTCTCAAATGAGGGAATCGAACTCGAAAGGATCCCCGGAAACGGCTCGATCGAAGTGACGATCCCCGACGAAGCAGCCCTTTTCAAACTGTGGGATGTGTAGGTGAGAAATGGAACTTAAAAACAAACTTGAAAAAAATTTCCTGAAATTCCCTTTTGAGCTTTTTGACGCGATTTTTTCACAGAAAAGTTTCATCGACATCGAAAGGCTCAACGTCCACGACAGGGAGTCGGGGCTTACTTTCATCAAAAATTACGGCTACGACGTGACCGATCCGAAGATCGCGGAGACCGTTTCTGCGATTCTAAGTGAGGCGAAAACATTTATTCAGAGCTATCTTCTCGAAGATCCTGAAGGGAAAAGCGAAACTCTGATAATCCCGCCCGACATTCTCTGCAACGATGATATCGTGAGCCTTCTCATCATGGCTTCCGAAAAGGAAAAAACGCTTGAACAGGCATGGGCATGCGCGATCCTGAGGGTGGCTCATACGATCACGCATGTCGAAAACGACCTTGCCAAAAGTTTTATGCCCGGCATCAGAAACCAGATCTACAAAAGGTTCAGCGCGCATCTCAACGGCAATTCTGCCGGAGGATACTTCCTTGGAACCGGCGATGACGCGATAAGGCTCAAACTTTTCGAGATAAAAAACGACAAGTCGCGCGACAGTCTGATTCTCAAACTCCTCCACAAAAAGGAGAATGTCACTGCCGATATTTTTGACCGCGTCGGAGTGAGGATCGTGACCTACACAAAGCTCGATATCATCCTTGTGCTCAGGTATTTCGCGACGAATCACGTCATTTCGTTTGCAAACATCAAGCCGAGCCGGACAAAAAACAACGTTGTCAACATTCCGCGTTTCATCGAAGGCGTTGAAGAGCTTAAATCGCACGATCTTTCTTCATGGTCGCAGGATGACGTTGCCGAATTTCTTGAAAGATACCTTGAGATCCCGCCTGAGGAAAAAGAAGAAATTACAAAAAGAAACATAGAGGAGACGAATCTCTATTCTTCGACTTCGTACTCTTCGATCCAGCTCACGAGCCGGCTTCTCATAACTATGGAAGACCCGATAAATCCGGCAAAACCGATTTACCGGTTTTTCTTCCCGTTTGAAGTGCAGATCCTGGATGAAGAGAGTTTTACGGAAAGCCGGTCAGGCCGCGCGAACCACGAAGAGTACAAGAAAAATCAGACGATCGCTGCAAGAAAGCGCGTTCTTACGAATGTTATCAGATACATGAGACAGCATCCGTGGGAAACGGAGATTGCAAATGGAAAATAGTGGCGCAAACTTTGTCGGGATTACGGAATACCGTTATTACGGGATAACGGAAGCGCCACAAAAAAATAAAAGGAGGCTATCATGAAAAAAAATTTTCTGTTTACGGTAATTCTGCTTGTTTCATCGTTTTTGTTTGCCGAAAATGCGACGATCACGTTGAAAAACGGCAAAACGATTTCAGGAAAGATCGTAAAAATCGAGGCGGCGCAGCCCGGCAGCAAGTCTTTAGCTGAGACTACGACGATTTCGGCGGCGCAGGGCGTCAACGAACTTATGCTCAAGTTTGCAGACATCAAAGAGATCGATTTCAAAAGCAGTGACGATGTTTCGTGCTTCGAAGACGGCAGGTTCGTTCCCGTCAGAAAGTTCTGCTCGATGAAGGCGCTTTACCACATCGTGCCGAAAGTAAAAGGCGAAAGCAAAGAGCCGATTGAAATTGAAGACAACAAAGTTTTCTTCATCCACATCGAGGGTGAAAAATCTCCGGTAGCTGCATTTTTCTACAAAATCCAGGTCAGCAACGAAGGAAACGAGAGCAAAAAAGACTATCCCGATCTTGAAAGGGAAGTTCTCGAGCTGAGCAGAAACAACATCAAAAAGATAGTTTTCAAATAGGAGGAAAAAATGCTTATTCACGCAAACGAAGAAACTTTTCAGGCTGAAGTTATCGATTTCAAAGGTGTCGCGATCGTAGATTTCTGGGCACCGTGGTGCGGACCGTGCAAAATGCTGGGACCGATTTTCGAAGAACTTTCGAACGACTACGCAGGCAATGCAAATGTCAGATTCGTCAAGGTAAACACCGACGAAAACATGGAACTTTCATTCAAGTACAAAATCCGCGGCATCCCGTGCGTCAAAGTTTTCAAAGAGGGGCAGGAAGTTGAAACTTCAGTCGGTCTCGTTCCGAAAGAAGAACTTGAAGAATTGTTGAAAAGGAATCTTTAACGCTGCCGCAATTTTCTGTCGGGATTCCGAGATTACGTGATCCCGTTTCGCGCCTTCGGGATTCCGAGATTACGTGATCCCGGTAAAAATCAGGCGCGACTATTCTTCATCCTGCACTTCTTCATCAGGCATTTCTGTGTCAGGAGTTTCTTCAGGTTCATCTTCTTTGGGCGGATATTCGTCTGCTTCAGTGCATTCACGTTCTTTACCGGCCTTATTGTAGCATTGGCAGCCGGTCAGTTTGACGCTTTCATCCATCTTTGCCTTGCCCCAAAGATGATAAAATTCGGTCTTGGACGGATTTTTGTCTTTTGAAATCACCATGTATTTGTCCGGATCGCTGTCTTCGAGATAGTAGCAGTATTTGTAGACATATTTGTTTTCCAGATCGTAGAAATAATCGTATTTTGTAACAGCGAAATTCTGTATCGGTTGACCGGAATCGACTGCAGCTTCGAAATCGGTGAGATAAAGATCGATATCGGTACGCTGAACTTTGAACGGTCCGACGTAATATTCTTTAGGTTCGATGCATTCGGAAGCGATTTTTACGATCGTGCTGCCTTTGCCGTCAGGATATCTGAACATATACTGCTGGCAGTAGTAGTTGATGTAGGTGTCTTCCGGATATGAAAAGTAACCGATGCCGTAGTCAAGATTGTAGACGGGATAGTCTTTCATGATCGAATAGAGAGCAAAAATCTGCGTGTGTTCATCTGAATCGATCAGCTCGTCCCATTCCGGAAATTCGGTTTTCTTTTTTGCATCACGGTCGTTCATCAGGACATATTCTATCTCGTCATTGAGAACATACATATCCTTACTTTCGTTGAAGTTGTTGAGGATTATGTGGATCTCATCTGTTTCAGGGTAGTAGTAAAGCATTGAATGCGAATCGAAAACATCGCCGCCGTGACCGAAGAATTGGCTGTGCGAACCGCTTCCGTACTGTGTCCCGAGACCGTAAACGGGCTCCCCGAGAAGATAAACGATGTCAAGCATCTGATCCATGCTCTCTTTCGAAAGGATCTCACCGTGGAAGAGGGCATAACCGTATTTGAACAGGTCTTCGACATTCGAAACAAGAGAACCGGCAGTCCATGCCTTGTGCTCATATTCGTAAGGAACGATCTCTCCGTTCGGATAGTAGGCGTGACCGTGCGCTTTATTATCTTCGGAATGTTCTTCAAAACCTCTCATAAAAGTGTGTGTAAGGCCGAGCGGCCTGATGATTTTCTCGCGGATGACTTCGTGTGCCGGCTTTCCCGCTGCTTCACTCATAATAAGACCGGCAAGGACGAAATTCGCATTTATATAAGCCCACGAAGTGCCCGGTTCAAAGTTGAAGCGTCCGTTGACGTTTTCGACTATATCCTCGGGATCGAGAATTTCGGTCATTTCCTGAATGCCTGAAGTGTGGTTGAGAAGCATTCTGACGGTGATCTTGTTGCCTTTTTCAAAGTCCGGGAACCATTTGTCTATCGTCTGGTCGAGGTCGATTTTCCCCTCTTCCTGCAAAAGAAGCATTGTTACTGCTGTGAAATTTTTTGTTATGCTGCCGACAGCAAAAAGGTCGTCCGGCTGAAGCTGCTCTTTTGTTTCGCTGTTGCGTACGCCCAAAGCGAAAGAGGTGAGCTTGTCGTAGCCGTAACCGACTACAACGCCTGTGCCGTGAGCGAAATGGAGATATTCTTCTGCAAGATTTTTTATGCTTTCGAGCTTTTCTTCTTCTGTAAGAGGCTGTTTTTCCGGTTTGTCTTCGTCAGGTTCTTCGTCGTTTTCATCAGTGTCTTCCTCAGTGTCGCCGTCTTCAATATCGGCATCTGTTTCGGAACTGTCTGTGTCCGGAGTTTCTTCCTTGTCTTTTTTAGAACTTCCGCAGGATGCTCCGAAAAAGAGCATTGAAAGAAGGATCATTGTGATAATAAGTTTTTTCATGCAAGTCTCCATTAAGCGTTATTAAAAAAGTAATATCGGCGGGTTTAAGGCTTCAGTTTCATCGCCTGTAGGATCGTCCGCGGCGCACTCGATCTCTTCACTGTTCTCATTCAGGCAGTAGCAGCCTGTTGCGCGCACGCTTTCAGCCATTTTCGATCTGCCCCAGAGGTGATAAAATTCAGGGTCTGACGGATGGGTCACTTTTGAAATCATCATATATTTGTCGGGATCGCTGTCTTCAAGGTCGTAGCATATTTTAGAGACGAAACCGCCCTCAATATCGTAGAAATAATCGTATTTCGTGATGTAGAACTCATGCGCCGCCTCTCCCGATTCTACAGCGGCTTCAAACTCGCTGAGATACATGTCAATATCGGTTCTTCTGACCTTCAGATCATCGGTGTAGTATCTCAAAGGTTCCATGCATTCCTGTATGATTTTTACGTAAATCTGTGATTTGAACAGGTAGTGCACACAGTAAAAATCGGGATAGTAGTCTCCCGGATAGACGAAGTATCCGACGGAGCCGTTCAGCTCTTCAGCCGGATAGTCCGGAAGCGGTGCGTAAAGTGCGAAAATCTGAGTTCCGTCATCTTTGCTGATGAGTTTTTCCCAATCGGGGAAACTGCTTCCTTTTTCAACGGTTTTGCCATCCATGAGAATGAATTCGATCTCATCGTTGAGAAGCCGGAGTGTGCCGGAGCCGCTGCCTCCGTTATTGAAAAGTACGTGGATTTCGCCGGTTTCAGGATAGTATGCCATCATTGCCGCAGTGGTGATGACGTCTCCGCCGTGGTAGTAGAATTCGCCGTGTGAACCGTTGCCGTACATTATGGCGAGTCCGTAAACGGGAACTCCCGAAACTTTGACCATGTCAAGCATCTGATCCAGACTCTCTTGGGAAATAAGTTCTCCGTTGAAAAGTGCGTGAGCGTATTTGAACATGTCTTCAACATTCGAAATGATTCCTCCGGCAGTCCAGAAATTTTCGTTGAGTTCGTAAGGAACGATGTTTCCGTATTCGTCGAAAGTGTGCCCGTGAGCCTTTTCATCGAGCGGATATTCTTCAAAATTGCGCATATAAGTGTGCTTCATTCCGAGCGGTTCGAGTATTTTTTCGCGGATCACTTCAACCGCATCTTTCCCCTCGATTCTGTTGATGATAAGCCCTGCAATAATGAAGTTTGTGTTGCTGTAGGCCCAGTCGGTGCCCGGTTCGAAAGTGAATTTTCCGTTGACTTTTTCGACAGTGCCTTCCAAGTCATCGAATTCGTTCCATTCAAGAATGCCTGACGTATGGTTGAGGAGCATCTGACGAATGACAATGAATTCTGGGGTGAATGGATCGTCCCGGTCACTCCGAGGAACTCGCCGGCATTCCAAGACAATGATTATTGGCGCGGCCGGATCTGGGGCCCCACCAACTTCCTGGTCTATCTTGGGTTACGGGAATATGGATACGAGGATGTCCGGAAGGAGTTCGCGGAGAAGTCCAACAAGCTCCTGATGCGGGATTGGCTGGCCAAAGGCTACATCTATGAAAACTGGAACGCTGTCACCGGTCAGGGAGACGATGTCGAGAACAGTGATCGTTTCTATCACTGGGGAGCCCTTCTCGGGTACATCAATCTGATAGAAAACTGATCTCAATCACTTCCACGTTGGAAGACCGTGTCCGGTGTCCCCAAAACGGCAGGACCGGGCACAAAAACAGGTGGTTTTCGTAGCCGGTGTCCCCAAAGC
>CAJOMF010000022.1 GCA_905235605.1 uncultured bacterium | reverse complement strand
TTTTGCCGTCTGGACAAGCAGATAGACCGTGTATGGGTGCGGGCCGCTAGTGTGCCTTTCGACATATTCCGCAAGGACTCTCGACATTACGATCACATCATGCCCGTTATCCACTTTGATCTGTCCGTTTTCGGTAACGACACGGGATTCCACGCCCGTTGCCATGCTTCTCTGCTTGATGACCTGCTGCATCGCTTTGTCTCTGGTGTCATTCAAGTCGTAACCGCTGTATTTGACGACTTCGATATAGGATCTTTCGAGGTCGGCAAAAAAGCCGTCCGCCCATGACGGACGCTCACTTGCCATAAGATCAAGCGAACAGAAAAGCAGCATAAAAACTGATAAAATAAAATTTCTTTTCATTGCCGTTTTTTCTTAGTTTTTGTGTTCTTCTCTGAATTTTTCGAAACGCTCTTCCATCTGCTTTCTGTATTCATCTTCGTGGAAGTCGATCTTTGTCTTTTCTTCGTCAGTCAGAACATTTTTAACTTCATCCGCCATTTTTCCAGCCAGCTCTTTTTTCGGGATTTTTATTGCGACATAAGTTTCAATCATTCCGTCAGCACCGACTCCCGAATATTTCACGCATTTAGCCTGAGTGTCATTGATGACAGTGTCGATGATCTGGTCGCCTGCCTGAGTGATTTTTGTTTCAATGTCGTTGCCTCTGTTGTTGCCGTGGCTCTGCGAAAAGTCACTAACCATGCCGCGATAAGCATGCTTTACCTTCATGCGGCATATAGTCTGAGCATTGACAAGTGCGAACTTCTGAAGCTCTCCTTTTTGATTCATACTTACTCCCTCTGTAAATTCCGGTAGCAGCAAAATAATCATCATCATCGTAGACCTGACACGGAGCTTCATAAGAATCACCGAACGGATTTGTCGAACCTGCCTGCGCACTGTCAGATTTTTTCTGCTCCGATGCACATGCTGGCATAAAGAAAACAAAAACAAACATTGATACGAACATGAATTTTTTCATTTTCCTCTCCATTGAAAAAATTAATAATAATAGTCCTTACTGGACAACCTTATCTTCATCAGTTTTATCAGTTTTATCAGTTTGATCCGTTGTCTCTTCACTTCTTTCTTTATTTTCTTCCAGATCCTTGCGGTCTATGCAGACTAAAACATAAATAGGAATTCTGCCGAATTTATCGACTCTGCTTTGACTCATTTTTTTCATTTTTGATTTAGGAAGATTACAGTCATTCCAGATCGCGGCCTTTTGACAAAGTAAAAGTTGGGCTTCGGATACAGCATGTTGTATAGCGGGACCGATCATTCTTTTTGTTGCTGCTTCGCTTTGACCTACTGCACAGATTTCCTCATCAGAAGAGGCACTTTCTCCGCCGTCCATTACCCATTGGGGAATTTGTTCTTCTTCAGTTTTTGCTTCTTCAGATTTAGCAACCGCGTTGCCTTCTTCTCTTTTGTCAGAGCTTCCACATGATACGAAAATCAAAGCAACTGCGAAAACCAAAATTGTTGAACAAACAAATTTCTTCATTTGCCTCTCCAATTATTTTTTCAACTCGAACAAAAAAACACCGCCGTTTATCATTTTTGTTGGATATAGTCAACAAATTTTCTTTAAAAGAAAAAAACGATTGAAATCTTTAGGTAAATAGAAGGAAGCTCACCTTACGCACCTGACACAGCCGAAACTTCCGGATTTATCGTTGCACCCGTTCATGCCTTTGAAGAAGCCGATATACAAGGCTGATGCAGGGTTTTCGGGGGAGGAAGATGACGACCAGAACCACGAATCGTTAGATTTTTCGATCCCGCAGATCTCCCGGATTTTGTAAATTTCTTTCAGCTCTCCGATTGTCGGGAGGCGCCAGTCTGTGAAGCCGCCTAATTTCAGGTTTTTAGCGTATTCCATTGCGTCATACCAGTTCATTGAAAACTCGGATATTCCTTTTTGAATCATTCTGATTGTACCTATCGGAGGATTCACTTCAATATAGCTGCCACGGTCGATAAAATTCGATGACAAACCTGACGAGTTATCGGCATAAACAGTATTCCGGCTGGATTTCACCACGATTTCACCTCCACTTTAAAAAACAATGAACTTTTTAATTCTGAACAAAAGAAACAACTCTCATATACTCAGTTGTTGGCTTTATTCAACAAAAAATGATAAGAAACTGCTGTTCATCTGTTTCGCTCCTTACACACCTTAAACAAATATTTAATACAAATTCAAAAAAAAAAAAAAACGGATAGAAAGATTGGCGGCAATTCAACTTGTTCAATATTTATGTTTAATCAGATTGCGTCTTAATAAAACTTTTGACATATTTAAGGTAAATAAATATAGTAGAATGATTTTGGCTTTTTATGAAGGTGCAGGTATCTTGACAAATAATGAAATCCGTGCCGAATTCGGAAAACGGCTTAAATTCTTAAGAAAATTCAGAAAAATGTCTCAATGGGATCTTTCGCGTATGAGCGGGATCGACCGCGCGTACATTTCCGAAGTCGAAAACGGAAGAAGTGCAGCAACAATAGACCTCATCAACCGCATGGCGCGTGCGCTGGATCTCTACCCTGCCGAATTTCTCGTTTTTGGTAAGGAACAGCCTGAACACTCCTACGAAGGCAAAAGCCTATAAGATTTTCAACAGGACTTTAACTGAAAATTCAGATATTTTTCAATAATTCTATGAATTTGTCAAAATCAACTGCCGGTGCGCCGCCCTGGGCCATGTCGGGTTTTCCGCCGCCTCTGCCGCCGAACTCGACAAGGATGTTTTTAAGGATGTTTCCTGCGTGGAATCTGGTTTTTGCCTCTCCGGTAGCCGAAATTATGACGAGAGCCTTACCTGCATCGTCGCCTACCACAGCAATGACAGCGTTGTCGAACTTAGCCTTGAGCGAATCGACGAGCTCAAGCGATTCGGCGCGGTTTTTGCCCGAATTTATAGCAAAGATCTTGGTTCCGTCCTTTTCGCAAAGCGGAGCAAGCGAAGCAGTCTGCATCGCTGCGAGTTTTCTGCCTGCTTCCTTGAGGTCACGCGAGAGCTGTTTTGCAGTTTCGATCTGCTTTTCGACACCTTTGAGAACGAGCGATTTTTCACTTCCCGTCATCTCCGAAATTGCTGAGATCGTTTCGTCGTATTCCTGGAAAAGAGCAAGTGCACCGAGCCCCGTGACAGCTTCGATCCTGCGGACTCCGGCAGCGATCCCTTCTTCCTTCAGGATCTTGAAAAGACCGATGTCGCCGGTCGCGCTGACATGCGTTCCGCCGCAGAGTTCCTTGCTTTCGCCCATCGTGACGACGCGGACATTTTCACCGTATTTTTCACCGAAAAGAGCCATCGCACCCTCTTTTTTAGCCTCTTCGATCCCTTTTACGACGGTATTCTGCGGGGAATTTGCCTCGATCATGCGGTTGACTTCGATCTCGACCTTCTTGAGTTCATCCTTGCTCATAGCCTGGAAGTGGTTGAAGTCGAAACGGAGCCTGTCGGGGCCGACAAGAGAACCCGCCTGATTTACATGCGTTCCCAAAACCATTTTCAGAGCGCGGTGCAGAAGGTGCGTCGCCGAGTGGTTGCGCCTGGTAGCAGACCTTCTTTCGTGATCGAGTTCCTGAGAAACAGTGTCGTTTTTGTTAATAATATCGAGCACTTCGAGCTGAACAACTTTTATATCGTGAACTTTTATCGCATTGACTACATTTGCTGCAACTTTGCCGT
This sequence comes from uncultured bacterium, assembly GCA_905235605.1. Classification (GTDB taxonomy): domain Bacteria; phylum UBP6; class UBA1177; order UBA1177; family UBA1177; genus UBA1177. The sequence continues at coordinate 27,598 of CAJOMF010000022.1, read as the reverse complement.
TTTTCATGATTTTGCCGGTATCGGCAAGCTGACCACCCGATTCTGCGTAAAAAACTATCGGATCAAGGATCGCGTAGCAGTTTCCGTAACTTACGCTCTCTTTCGGCGTGAATTCCTCGTCAAAAAGCGCGACAACTTTTCCTTCAGCTGATTCGCAGTCATAGCCTTTGAATACGGGCTCCTTCATGCCGCCGTCAAGAAGTTCTTTCACAGCGGAGAGCTTTTTGGAATCCATTTTTGCACTCCACGAAGCCTTGCCGCGGAGTTTCTGCTCTTGCATAGCCTTCTCGTATTCAGCCTGATTGAAGGTGAATCCTTTCTCTTCAAGGATCGTCTCGGTGAGGTCTGACGGGAAACCGTAGGTGTCGTAAAGTTTGAAAACGAGCTCGCCCGGGAACTCTTTTCTTCCGTTTGCGAGCATCTCTTTCAAGCCGTCGTCAAGAAGCGCCAGGCCTTTGTCAAGCGTCTGTCTGAAGCGTGATTCCTCGTCGCGGACGATGTTCAGGATAAGTTCAGATTTTTCGACAAGTTCAGGATAGTGCTCACCCATGATTTTTATGACTTCACCGCAGACTTTCCAGAAAAAAAGTCCGTCGAAACCGAGTTTGTGACCGTGTCTGATGGCGCGGCGCATGATCCTGCGGAGAACGTATCCCCTGCCCTCGTTTGACGGCGTGATCGTGTCGGCAATGAGGAAAGATGTGCTTCTCGCGTGGTCTGCGATGACGTTGAGACTTGAACGGAACTCGGCAGGAACGGTTTTTCCGAGCAGATCTTCGGTGAAGTGGATGAGATCCTGAAAAACATCGATCTCATAGTTTGAAAGTTTGCCGTTGAGTATCGAAGTTATTCTCTCAAGTCCCATTCCGGTATCGATATTCGGCTTCGGGAGCGGAGTCAGTCTGCCTGTCTCGTCGCGGTTGAACTGCATGAAAACAAGGTTCCAGATCTCTACGAATCTGCCGCAGTCGAAATCGGGCATTCCGTTGTCGAAGAAAGGTTTCTCGACTTTGAAGCCTTCGCCTAAATCGTAATGTATCTCGCTGCACGGGCCGCACGGACCCGTGTCGCCCATCTGCCAGAAGTTGTCGTGCTCGTCCAGACGGAAAATATGTTTGGGGTCAACGTCAGTATTTTTGAGCCAGAGCTGTTCAGCCTCGTCATCCTCTCTGAAAACCGTGACGTAAAGGCGCGATTTGTCGAGTTTGAAAACTTCGGTGACGAGTTCCCATGCATATTTTATCGCATCTTCCTTGAAGTAGTCGCCGAAAGAAAAGTTTCCGAGCATTTCGAAAAATGTGTGGTGACGCGTCGTGAAGCCGACATTTTCAAGGTCATTGTGCTTTCCGCCCGCTCTGACGCACTTCTGAGCGCTGCATGCACGGGTGTAACTTCTCTTTTCGAGCCCGAGAAAAAGCTTCTTGAACTGGTTCATTCCGGCATTCGCAAAGAGCAGAGTCTTGTCCTCCGCCGGAAGAAGCGGCGAACTTGCAACTTCTGTGTGACCTTTAGCTTTGAAGAAATCCAAAAAAGTCCTTCTGACTTTGTCTATCGTCCAGTTTTCCATAATTCCCTCCATAAAAAACAAAACCGCGCGATTTTAGTTTTGTTTGTGCTTTTCTCAAGAAAATTCTGACAAACAGCGGCTTAAAAATCAGTCGAACTCAGGCTTTTCGACCTTGCCTATGAAAAGAAGCGTGCCGGTTCTGTCGTCGCGGACAGCAAATACAAACGGACGGTCGAAACGGAAACGGGTCGGCTCAAAGTCTTCGCCTAAGCATTCAACGTAGACCGCGGTTACAGCCGATGCCTCGACTCCCTTTTCATCCATGCTGAAGTATGTGTTGTGCAGGATCTTGCTGATAATGAGTTTGTCGCGGACAATCCCGTCGAAGCCGTAATTTTCATCAAACGGCTTGTTGAGCCCCATTTCGGAAAATTCGTCCCCAATCGACTCGTCGTATTTGAATTTAACGCGCGGAAGCTTGAACACGGTATAATCTTTGTAACCATTGTTGACTCTGTCGAAATATTTTCCGATCCCGTTTTCAGCCATCTCGGAAATCATAGCGTCAACAGAATCGTCGGGATCCAGCGGCATGAAAAAGTATATCGAAGCCGCGCGTCTTCCGAAAGGAACAGCCAGCATCCTGATATCCATACCGTCTTTCCCGATATCTCCGTTGTAGAACCGGCGCTCACGAAACATTCCGCTGAAGAACTGAACCTGTTTTTTTGCACCGCTGCTCATTGTAAAATATCCCGATTCGAGATCTTCTTCCGAGTCGACCTGCTGCATCCAGTTTGCCCTGAAATAGACCGCATTGAGCAGGAGCATCATCGTATTTTCGTCTATTTCATCAATAATTTCAGGAATTTTTCCATTTGTTTCATCATTAACCCAGGAATTGATCAGCCCGACAGTTTTCGAATCAGCGAAATCCTCGACAAAATAGCCGGCGCCGTAATACTTTTTAAGATCGTTCACAAACGTCTTGTTGACCTTTTTCGAAAAGGCATCGTCAAGCCACATCGAATTTGCCAGAGAAAGCTCGAAATTCTCATCAAAATAGGTCAGACTCTGCAAAAGAAAGTCGAACTGCCCGTTCAGCGTCATGTAATCGCCGAATCCCGCCGCCTTGTAGCCGAGAAAATCCATCAGCTCGTCGCAGGTTCCGCTGTTTCCGGCACCACCGAGAGTCATCGCCATGGCGATTGAAATAGAAAGCGGTGAAATCATGATGTTTTCGCCATACTCGTTGAGCTTCGCGAAGAGCTTCATTCCGAAGTTCGTGTTCGCCTCGACAAACGGAGCCAGAATCTTCTCAGCCTGAGCATCCGCCTTCGCGTAGGCGTTCTGCCACTCCTCATAAGTCTGCGGAGCGGCATCTTCCGCCGGTTCCGTAAAATCATCGTCATTGACGACCTCGAAATCAGCAGTTTCATCGTCATTGAACGGTGTGGAATCGCCATCACCCTGTCCTTCTCCCTTCTCTCCGCCTGAAGAGCTGCCGCCGCAGCCTGCAAGCGACAAAATCATAAAAAAGCCAATCAAAACGATGAGTTTTTTCATTTTGACCTCCTACTATTCAGATTTTCATCAAGTCAGCCGCAGAATTTTATTTTTGTTTGTGCTTTTCTCAAGAAAAAATATAATGCCGCGCAATTTGTTTATGAACATTTGATTTGGAGGAAAAAAATGCTGAAAAGAAATGAAGTCGACCCGAAAAACTGCTGGCAGACAGCTCACCTTTACAAAAACGAAGAAGAAGTCGCAAACGAGTTCCAGTGCATTGAAAAAGACACTGCCGAAATCGTTAAATTCGCCGGAAAACTCGGTGAAAAGGAAACTCTTCTCAAAGCCCTCAAGATCTCAAGCGACGCGATGAGGCGCGGTGCAAAACTCCAGTGCTACGCCGACAGGAACCGTGACGTTGACATGAGCGTAGGCAGATGGCAGGAACTTTCGGGCATGGCGGCTGCGGCAATGACTAAAATGGCTGCGGCAAGTTCATTCATGGAACCGGAACTTCTCTCCTACAGCGAAGAAAAGCTGACAGGCTTCAAAAACGACCCTGATTTCAGCGATTTTTCAAGATACTTTGACGCTATTCTCCAGAACAAACCGCACACTTTGAGCGAACCTGAAGAGAAGATCATGGCTGAGTTCGGCGGACTTGCGCTCGGCGAATACGAGACCTACTCCACTTTCGCATCGGCTGATATGAAATTCCCCGAAATCGAGCTTGAAGGCGAAAAAATGGAAGCAAATATCCAGACTTACGCAAGATTCCGCCAGAGCGACAACAGAGATACGAGAAAGAAAATATTCGACGTTTTCTGGAAGACCTACGACAGCTACAAGAATTCGCTCGCAAAGATGCTCCACTACCAGACAAAATACTACGCGACAGTAGCAAAAATCAGAAAATATTCAGACGCTCTCGACAAGGAGATGAAGGAAAACGAGCTTCCGTCGAATTTCTTCTACACTCTGCGTGACAATGTCCGCGCCATTCTGCCGGCACTTCACGAATATCTGGCACTCAAAAAGGAAGTTTTGAATATTCCGGATCAGGGATATCACGATATTTACGCAACGATGGTAAAAGGCGGAAACAGCAGAGTCTACACCTACGAAGATTCGGTCAAACTCGTAAACGAGGCGATGTCCTGCATGACCGATGAATACAGAAAAGCTATTGCGGAAGCGATGGATCCCGCAAACGGCTGGGTCGACATCTATCCGAATGAAGGAAAAGTCAGCGGCGCATACATGGAAGGCATGGCTTACGACACGCACCCGTACGTCCTTCTCAACCACATCGACGACTACAATTCGGCTTCGACGCTCGCTCACGAAATGGGACACGCGATCCATTCGTACTACTCCAACAAGTTCCAGCCTTACGAAAAATCGCAGTACACGATCTTCGTTGCAGAAGTAGCAAGCACTTTCAACGAGATCATGCTCATCAACCGCCTTATCGACACTACACAGGATAAGGAAGAGAAGAAATTCCTCCTCAACCACTTCATCGAAATGGCGAGAGCGACCGTTTTCAGACAGATGCAGTTCGCTGAGTTTGAAGATGCGATCTACAAAAAAGTCGAAGCGGGCGAAGTCCTCACTCCCGAATTCCTCAACGGCATCTACGGCCAGACCCTGAGCAGATACTACGGCGAAGAATACGGCCTCATGAAGATCGACGAGCTCTACAAGAACGAGTGGGCTTTCGTTCCTCACTTCTACTACAACTACTACGTTTACAAGTATGTAGTCGGCTTTATCGGCGCTCTTTCGCTCGCAGAAGGCGTAAGAAGCGGCAAGATCCCGGCAGAACAGTATATCAACGGATTTTTGAAAGCCGGAACATCAAAACCGCCGCTTGAGATCCTCAAGGATGCAGGCGTCGACATGACCGACATCGCGCCTTACAAAACATTCGAAAAGATATTCACCGAAAAACTGCAGCAGCTTAAAAGTTTGCTGTAAAAGCCGGACTGTTCTTATTTGCAAAATTCCGTTTTTTGTGAAATCATCGACCTCAGGAACTTTTAAATTGGAGGAAGTCATGAAAAAGTGTTTGATTTTACTGGTTCTTTTTTGTTCATTTGCTGTTTATGCCGACATTTACAAAGACGAGGCAAAAAAGATAGCGGCAGACAGAAAACGGGTCGAAGAGATCGAAAAGAAGCTCTCAAAAGATGAAAAAGCGTGTGAAAACCCGTCTCAGAACGATCTTTCCAGGAATGTCGTCACCGAGCTCAAACTCTACTGCGAAGCAAGAGAATCGGCGAAATCGCGTATTCCCGACCTCAAAAATCTTCTCACCGAATACGAATCGCTTCTTAAAAACTACATCGAAGAGTGCAAAACCGTTGACACAGACGACAAATATTCGAAATGCGAGACGCTTGACAGAGAGGTAGCGACCGCTGCGGAAAAGCTGAATGACGAAAAGGAGAATTTCAACAGCGATATCGACACGATGGAAAACGCGGCAGAGAGAGCGAAAGACTACAACGCAAGAAGCAACGATGAGAGCAAAAAGGAGTTCACAAAAGAGATCTCTGCCAATCTGAACGCGAAAAAGGAACTCGTTCAGGCGATGCAGAAAGGGCTCGAAGAGGACAAAAAAGTTTTCGATAAATCAAAAGCATCGCTTAACCAGTCGCTTAAAGGCGCTTCCCCCGACTCCGCAAAGGTCGGCAAGGAGTTCCTGGGCAAACTCAACAGCGTCCTGCTCCAGAACGGTGCTCTGCGTCAGACCTGTAATTCGATGCTCAAAACGATAAACGAGGCAAAAGGCGTCTGCGTCACGAAACTCAACATGGACAAGTGCAAGGCGGCGGAAACCAAAATGGAGAACCTTTTCAACGACGGTAACTCGAAACTTGCGGCCTACAAAGATGAAAAAATGAACCTCGTCGCTATTGAAAACGACTACCACAAAGCGGGAATGGGAAACATCCTTGCAAAAACCGAAAACGCGCAGAAAACAATAACGAACTATCTGCAGGGGCTGAAAGAGCAGAACGCATTCCTTAAGCAGCAGATCGATTTCAGCCCGAACAACACCGAAGCAGTCAAACAGAGAAACAACAAAAAACTGCTCGATACCTATCTCAAACTCGTCGAAACGATGAAGGAACTTGAAAAAGAGAGCTCGGACTTTATCAGATTTTATGAAGAATATCTCAATAAAATCAACAACTTCAACAAAACCTGTGTCGAAGGAAAATCGGAGTTCACCGCAGAATGCAAAATCGAAGGCGACAAAATCGTAGACGACATCAATTCAAATGAACCCAAGATCATGAAATACGGCGAAAAGTTCAACAAACTCAACAAAGATCTTGGCGATTTCTTTAAGAAATTCAAATAGGATCAGATATTAAAAAAGAAGCAGCGAACAGCCGCCTTTTCCGCCTTTTTCTTCATCCGTTTTATCATTTTCGGAAGTGTCACCTGAATCATCGGGATCAGTCGGATCTGCGCTGTCTGATGTGTCGGTTGAATCGGCAGGATCGGACGGATCTGAACTATCACTCGAATCCGATGTATCGGTCGGATCAGTTGAATCTGAGGAATCGGCATTGTCTTCGTCCGGATTTTCATTTCCCGTGTCAGCAGTATCTTCGTCAGGAGTGTCATCGGAATCTGAAGAATCATCGTCTGGAGTGCCGCTGTCGGAATCATCATCGGGGTTTTCTACCGGATCGTCCGGGTATTCTCTCGGCGAAATTTCAAACTCATCCAAAACTTGCTGTAATACGCTTATTTTATTATCCTTTTCAAGAACAGTCTCAAACGGGAATCCGAGAACGAAAACTTTTTTGTCATCTGTTTTCGTTAGAACTCCTGCTCCGAGTGTTTGTGTATTGTCATAGAAAATGACCGTTTTTCCGACACTTTCGTCAAAAGGAGCAAGAACATCGGCGTATTCAGGCTGGAAAATATATGTTCCGTCGTCAAAAGCACCTGATATTGTTGAAAAATCATTTATTCCAAAGAAAGTGTAAAGCCCCGATTCGTCAACGACATACTTAGCGTTCAGAGTTTCGTTGAAGAACACTTTGTCGGACGCATCGCCTTTGTAATCGAGATCCCAGCCTATTTCGGCACCGCTTACGAAAAGCGCACCGCCGTTTTCGATAAACCCTGCGATTTTTGTCTGCTCGTTATGGTTGAAAGTCTCGTCGGCAGTACTCTGCTCGCCCAGAAACCAGATAACCATGTCATAATTTGATAAATCCATACCGGAGACATTGCTTCTCTGCGTGAAATCAAGCGAATATCCAAGCTCGGAAACAAGCGGCGCATAGTATTTTGCATAGTCGAAACTGTTGATGTGCTCAAGAATGTAGCGGTGATTTGCACTTGTTCCTTCATTAAAGCGCGGCATGGCGTTGTCAATACGCTCGAAACCGTCAACAAGCAGGATCTGAGAACCGTGCTTTGCCGGAACTGCCGCAGCAACAGCACTCGGGAATGAAACTCCGCCTGCGTTGTATGCGACGACTCTGAAGTAAACCGGCTCTTTTTCAGTAAAATTCCTGGTGAATTGAAGCACATTCCCGACATCGGTTCCGTCATCAAAAGCGTTTCCGTCAGTCGAAGTCTGCACAAAATAGCCTGTAGCCGGATGACCTTTATAATAGTTGGGTGAATCGCTTTCCGGCGCATCCCATGAAAGCGTTACCGAGCCGTTTTCATTTACTTTCGTCCTTAAATTCCGCGGACTGCCCGGCAAAAACACTGCCGTTGTGCCGTCTTTCTGTGCGAAATACTGAACTATCGCCTGATAAGCCGCACGGGATGCAATGTCGCGGTATTTCGGATTCTTCAGCATCGGGGCATCCGTTTTGGAAGTATGAAAAGCAAGTTCAACAAGAACTGACGGCATTTCGTTGTTGTAAGTCGGATTTATCTCTCCGAAATATGCGCTGTAAAGCCCGAGCCCGTATTCTTTGTAGCTCGAATCAAACAATGTCTTTACAGAATTCAGAATCCTGTTGTGGACAAGCGATGCGAGTTCTTCGCTGCCTTCAGCCGCCTGTCCGCTGACATAACCTACTCCTCCGCCCTGCCCTGCACTATAGATATAAGTTGAAATCCCGGAAGTTGTATCTGAATTGTCTACTGCATTCGAATGTATTGCGATATAAAGCGAATCATCACTGTCTTCTTCGTTTTCCCATGCTGCCCAGCGGCTTCTTGCCGAAATATCGTCATCACGGTCGTTTTCAATATAGTGGTAAGTTGTTCCGCTCGTTCCGCCCATAAACTGAACATTGTGAGTCGCCGATTCCTCCCAACGCGGTTTGCCGGAAGTCGAAGTGCCGCGCTTGATAAGTCCCGTACCGCCACCGAAACGGACAGCATCTGCAATGAGATATTTGCCGCTTTCGCCCGAATCTTTCAGCGTTACAGAACCGTTTTCCTGTGACATACCGGCGCGGAAATAGAATCTGCCGAGGTCGATCCAGGTCGACCCGTGATGCTGCTGATTTACCGTAATTTCAGACGAACCGCCTGCGTGTCTGACTGTGTAGACAGCGGTTTTAGTTCTGTTATCTCCTCTTCTGTAAGCAACATAAACATGATAGTAACCGTCCTCGGGAATGTTGGCAGTCCAGCGTGCCCATGCACCGTTTCCAGTCGGCGCAAAGCGGTATTTGCCGCTTCTCAGCGGATTGACATCGCGCTCGATCGGATAAACTGTCCTTCCGTATCCGTAACCGTCAGTCCCTTCATCCGTCCAGCTGCCGCTCTCTTCATAAATTCCGTCCTGTGCTGCATATGCTGTGCCGTCACCGTCGTCTACTATCACCATTTTTTCCTGACGGTCTCTTTCCCGCGCCGAGAAAACCATTCCGCCTGCATTCTGAAGATACGGGATCAGAAAGTAGCTCACGATCTCAGCGTTTGAATCATCCTCGCGCATTCCCTGGCTTATGTCGCGCTGAGTCGCCCATTTTGAAGTTGTCGTATGGTAAGTCCAACCGTGACCTGCGCTGACAAAAAGAGTTTTGCCTGTAAGTGCGCCGGAGAGATTCCCGTGCTGAACATGAGGAGAAAGGGATTTTGTCTTTCTCGTTTTCATCGGAACTCCGCCGTTTTCCTCCTCGTCCTCCTTTTTCGGAACAGGCGGCAGTTTAGGCAGAAATTCGGTCACATGCTTATATTCTCCGCCTTTGTCAGTTCTAAGCATAATCTTCAGATGACTAAAATCGATCTTCAATGAAACCAATGTGTTGATATAGAGCCTGCTCAGTTCTTCAAGTTCAGCATCGTTGAAACCGACAAGATATTTCTCCGAAACTGTAACAAAAACAGTGACTTTTTTTGCTTCGCTTTCGAGTGTTATTCTGTCGACAGAAACACCGCTCACCTCAAAATTTTTGAGCGGGATATCGAGATCGAACGCAAAAACGGACGAAAACCGGAATAAAATAAAAACCAGAATAAAAAATCCCTTTTTCATCACTGCCTCCTGTAAAGCTATATTTCAAACCATAAAAAAATCCGTACAACACACAAATGTGCATTGTACGGATAAAATGAAAAAAATCAAGCGGTTAGATTATTTCTCGTTGAGGAATGCATAACCGTAGTCAAGCGGAGAAACAAGGCTTTCCTTGATCGCGCGCTGGCTTGTCCATCTGAGAAGGTTGACGCTGCTGCCCGCTTTGTCGTTCGTTCCGCTGCCTCTTGCACCGCCGAAGGGCTGCTGACCGACAACTGCACCGGTCGGTTTGTCGTTGATGTAGAAGTTGCCTGCGCAGTGTCTGAGTGCGTCTTCAGCCATAGCGACAGCCTTTCTGTCGTTTGCGAAGATCGAACCGGTAAGTGCGTACGGAGAAGTTTTGTCGCAGAGATCCATCGTCTCGACGAATTTCTTGTCGTCATAGACGTAAACGGTCAGCACTGGTGCGAAAATCTCTTCTTCCATCGTTACGAAGTGCGGATCAAGCGCTTCGATGACGGTCGGCTGAATGAAGTAGCCTTTCTTCTTGTCGCCGGTCCCGCCGACGATGATCTTTGCATCTTTCGACTTTTTAGCGATGTTGATGTAGTTCATCGTGTTGTCGAAGCTGTTTTCGTCGATGACTGCGCCCATGTAGTTTCTGAAATCGGTTACATCGCCGACTTTGATCGTGCTGATCATGTCGCACATTCTGTCTTTGATCTGCTTCCAGAGCGACTTCGGAACGTACATTCTCGAAGCTGCCGAGCATTTTTGTCCCTGATATTCGAAAGAACCTCTGACTGCCGCAACTGCGACTTCGTCAACGTTTGCCGAGCTGTGGACGAATATGAAGTCCTTGCCGCCGGTCTCTCCGACGATTCTCGGATACGAACGGTATTTGTCGATGTTGTTTGCCGATCTCTTCCAGATCGATTTGAAGACTGAGGTCGAACCGGTGAAGTGAAGACCTGCGAATTCCGGAGAATCAACAGCCGGATCGCCGATGCTGCCGCCGCGGCCAGGAAGGAAGTTGATGACGCCGTCGGGAAGTCCTGCTTCCTGAAAGATCTTCATAAGGTAGTAGTTGGAAAGAAGAGCCGTTGAAGCCGGTTTCCAGAGAACTACGTTGCCCATAAGAGCCGGAGACATCGGAAGGTTTCCTGCGATAGAGGTGAAGTTGAAAGGAGTTACTGCGAGAACGAAGCCTTCGAGAGCTCTGAATTCGACGCGGTTCCATGTTCCTTTATCGTTGTGAAGATCCTGTCTGCGGTAGATTTCCTGCATATAGTGAGAATTGAAACGGCAGAAGTCGATGAGTTCGCAGGTCGAATCGATCTCAGCCTGGTGGCAGGTCTTGCTCTGGTTGAGCATCGTTGCTGCGTTCATTTTGTAGCGGTATCTCTGCGAAATGAGCTCGCCCGCCTTCATGAAAATGGCAGCTCTCTGGTGCCAGTCCATGTTCTCCCACTCTCTTTTTGCTTCAAGAGCGCATTTGATAGCCTTCTGGACTTCTTTTTCGCCGCCAAGATGGCATACGCCGAGAACGTGTTTGTGATCGTGCGGAGCGACGACTTTCATCGTTTTGCCCGTTCTGATCTCTTTGCCGCCGATGATAAGCGGGATCTCGACTTCCTGTTTGAGCTGTGCAGCAAGTTCGTCTTTCAGAAGTTTCTTTTCAGCAGAACCCGGAGCATAAGCGTAAACAGGTTCATTCTGCGGACGCGGAATCGAATAGATAGCGTTTGTCATTTTCTTCTCCTACAAATTAAATTTTGAAATCAATGCCCTGTGCCAGCGGAAGCGTTTTGCCCCAGTTGATCGTGTTGGTCTGACGGCGCATATAGACTTTCCAAGCGTCGCTGCCCGATTCTCTGCCGCCGCCCGTCTCTTTCTCGCCGCCGAATGCGCCGCCGATCTCTGCGCCGCTCGTTCCGATGTTGACATTCGCGATACCGCAGTCCGAACCTGCGTGTGAAAGCCAGAGTTCAGTGTTGGGAAGCGAAGTCGAGAAGAGTGCCGAGCTGAGTCCCTGCGGAACTTCGTTGTTGTAAGCAATAGCGTCTTCGATCTTGTCGTATTCGATTATGTAAAGAAGAGGTGCGAACGTTTCGTGCATAACGATCGGAAGGTCGTGTTTTACTTCGGCGATAACCGGCTCAACGTAGAAACCGCCTTCGCAGCCTTTAACGGTGACTTTCTTGCCGCCGTAAAGGATCTTGCCGCCCTGAGCCTTTACCTGTTTGATCGATTCCATGAGGTCGTTGACAGTCTGTTCGTCTACGACAGGTCCCATAATGTTGCTTTCGTCAAGCGGGTTGCCGATCTTTACCTGTTTGTATGCGTTGATGAGCGATTTTACGAATTTCGCCTTTACCGACTTCTGGATGATGACTCTTCTCGTCGTGGTGCATCTCTGACCTGCCGTGCCGACAGAACCGAAAACGACAGCTCTGAGAGCCATGTCGAGGTCAGCCGTTTCGTCGATTACGACTGCGTTGTTGCCGCCGAGTTCGAGAAGCGATCTGCCGAATCTCTTTGCAACTGCTTCGCCGATCTGACGACCCATCTTCGTGCTTCCGGTCATGCTGATGAGCGGGATTCTCGGGTCGTTTACGAGCGTGTCGCCGACATCGCTGCCTTTGCCGATAACGAGCGAGAAAATGCCGTCGATATCGTATTTGTCAACGATCGGAGCGATAATGTTCTGAACTGCGATTGCGGTAAGAGGAGTCTTTGAACTCGGTTTCCAGATGACTGCATCGCCGCAGACTGCTGCAAGAAGAGAGTTCCACGACCAGACTGCTACCGGGAAGTTGTAAGCGGTGATAACGCCGACGACACCGAGCGGATGATACTGGTCGTACATTCTGTGGTTTTCTCTTTCGCTGTGCATCGTGTAGCCGTAAAGCTGGCGGCTTAAGCCCAGCGCGAAATCGGAAACGTCGATCATTTCCTGAACTTCGCCCCTTCCTTCAACGGCGATCTTACCCATTTCGAGTGTTACGAGAGCACCGAGGTCGCTTTTGTACTTTCTGAGAGCGTCACCGATCTCACGAACGATAAGTCCGCGTTTCGGAGCAGGCATCATTTTGAATTTTTCGAATGCCTCTTTCGCCTTTGCAGCAACGGTCTCATACTCTTTTTTCGTTGCCTGAACGACAGTTGCAATCACTTTGCCGTCGATCGGGGAAATGCTGTCAAGCTCTTTTCCCGTCGTTTTGAGCCAACCTTTCGAAGAACCGGTCGTTGCACCGTAGTTTTTCTTCTTGATCCCAAGCCTTTTCAAAAGTTCCTGAACATTAACTGATTTCATGTTTCCCCCTTGCGAAAACGCAAAAAATTGTCATTAAAAACACAAAAAACGGTGCTGAGTAACACAAAATGAAAGAAAAGTAAAATTGTTTAGAGGTTATTAAACAGATTTTTCAGCAGATTTTAGAAGATTTTTTTTCTGAGAAGTGCAAAACCGAGCATTGCAGCAACCGAAAGAACCGCCGCAATGACGATGATATTCGTATTGTCTGATTCAACTTCAAGAACTGCGCATCCGCCGCTTTTCTTCTTTGCAGTTTCGCAGCTGGAGTCACCCTCTTTGCACTCGTACTTGAACTCTTTCGAGTTGAGCGGAAGCTCATATACACTTGCAGCAGTGTCTTCAAGCGTGATGCCGCCTTTCGGAACAATGATTTTGCCGAACATTGCCGGTTCAGCCTTGACCATGTTGAAATCGACTTTGATGACAAGATATTTTTCTTCGTCAGCAATGTAGCTGAGCGGCTGTTCGAACTTGTCAAAAGTGATAGTTGTTGATTCACCCGATTCAAAAGCGGTCTTTTCAGCGATTTTGATATCGCCGGTTCCGTCGTTGTTGGTGTCCAGCCAGAGCGAAATACCGGTGATACCGTTTTTGTCACCGAATTTTACAGAACTTCCCGAAACTTTGACTTTGAATTTGTTGATCGTATTTGCCTTGCCTATAGATTTCGTTCTGATCTGCATAACAGGAATATTGCTGTTCATCTCGGAAATAGGCGGAACTGCCGGATCGTGAGAACCGCTTGTGATGATGAAGTAGTCTCCCGTAGGTTCAAGATAGAAAGTTGCGAACTCAAATCCTTCATTACCATCTTTAATTTCTGCATTTCCGTTGCTGCTTACTTTGACAGCACCTTCTTCAAGGTAGAAATTGAACGCCGTGTTTGTCGGAATCTGTTCATCCTTGTAGTTCACCTTAGCGCGCACAATAAAGTAATTGAGCGATTTTCCGTAATATTTCTTGGCGTTTGTTTTAAGCGACATATACATGTAATTTGCATTTTTTGTCGTCGAATCTGGATCGCTTACAACCGAATCTTCAAGTTCGTCGTAAATACCGTTTCCGTTGGCATCGTAAATAAGTTCAAAATCGGAGAATTCGAACTTGGAGTTGTTTCTCGTGTTGAAGTGAAGACGGATATCGTTGAAATTGAAAACCTTACCCTCTTCACATCCTGAAGCCTGAAGAGTGAACTGACCGAGAACGAGAGGCTGACCGCCGTTGTCTCTGGAAATGATTATCGAATTTTCAGACTGAGGAGTGTTTTTGCCGAGAGCGAGCGTAACTTCTGCATCGCTGCACATTCCTTCCGGGTTGTCGACGCATTTGGAGTTTTCGCAGACATATCCGGTCGGACAGTCAGGAAGACCTTCACCGCATTCTTTGTCGTCTCTTACGCCGCCGCACATTTCCGGAGTCGGAGAATTGCATTCCGAATCTGACACACAAGTCATAGGTTTCAGTTTAAGCGGGTATGAAGTGTTGGTCTTATAAGGTTCTTCGCTCTTCTCATCTTTAATAAAGGCAATGTTTGAAAAAACATAGTTTTTCGCGATCCCGGTTTTCGGGCGGACTTTGTATCTGACAAGGATTTTGTCGGGACACGAAGTTTTGGTGCACGGAACCATTTTGTCGACAAGTTTCACACCCTTGCCGGAAAGCGGGAATTTGTTGTCGCCTTCGTTGTCCTCGATTTTAGTCCAGTCGGTTCCGTCGCCTTTATCGTTGAACTTTGTTGCGAATTCAGTTGTTCCCGGAACATAGTCGAGCTGTGCGTCAAGTTCGTCGGAAATCGAAACAGCCTTGGTCTCGTCCTTTCCCCAGTTCTGAACTTTTACCAGATAGTAGAACTCTTTGCTTTTGTTTACATAAGGACAGTAGTAATTTTCAGCTTTCGGATCGGAAGCCGGACAGGAACATGAATACTTTTCGTCTTCATCCGGGATATCGAAATCCGAACCTTTGATATCGACCGAAAGAACCATGAAGTTCGTAACTATTGCATCCTGGTTGACCGAAAGTTTGACAGCCATTTCGGTGTTTCCTTTTTCAAGATGCTCCTGCAGATTTATCTCCTTTTCGCTGTCAAGCAGGAAAGTATCGACATCGATACCGTAGTTTACGCCTTCGTCGTTCGGACCCGAAACACAGATGATTTTTTCCTCTTCGGCCGCGTCCGGATTCCAGTTTACGATCGAAGAAACCGAGTTGAAAACTTCAACGTAAGTTCCGGTTATCGGGTTGCATTTGTTGTGGATCCTGTATGTGTTGTTGAGAAAAAGGCCTTCCGGCGGCAGATTCGGGTTGGTAAGACTCGGGTCGCCCTCGCCGATCATTGTCGTAAGACGTACAGCCGGATTTAACGGAAGCTCGAAACCGCTGACGTTCGCAACAGATTCCTGACCGTAAACATGAGCAAGACCGTTATAAAAGTAAATCTTTTTCGGTCTGATGTGTTTTGACCTGTAGATGAAGAAAATCGACCATCCGCTGATCATCGTCGTGTTGCAGCGGTAAGCGTCGTGCTCTGTGCAGTCAAGACCGCTGAAAGTGTAGGTCCCGTAGTATTCGCCGGTGCCTTCCTGGTGACCGGCTGTTTTGTTGATTTCGTAAATTTCCTGGAAAAAGTCGGTAATATCTGCCCTGTAGGTGAAGTAACCGATTTCGAAATTGCTCTTTTCTTCACCGCTAGATGTTTCGGAGCAGCCGATTCTGACAGACTCCTGTTTGAATCTGATCCCCTCGAAATCGAAACTCGGCATAGTGTTAAGTTTTTTGCCTTTTTCACCGACTTTGACATTTTTCGCAAATTCGACATTGCTGTCGGAAGTCTGCGTGAAAGCAAGATGAACCTCGTTGTCTGTCGGCAGATCGAGCTTTTCGGGATCAACTGCACCCATCCAGACAAGATAAGCCTTTTCGATGATGGCATCTTCCGGAATGTGCAGGTTGTTCAGAGTAAACGAACTTGCCTCGACGCAGGTATCGCCCTGCGGGTTTTCCTCGGTGTCGTCGTAAAGTTTGATTTTGTCGTCAATGTTCGAGTTGAACATTACAAAGAAATCCTGACCGCCGTCCTCCCAGCTCATTACCGGTTCTCCGCCGATCATCTGGCCTTTGCCGTTTTCATACTCAGGTTCTTCCGGTTCAGGATTTTCAGCATCCTGGTCAGCAGGCTCGGAATCCTGATCGGCAGCTTCCGAATCCTGATCGGAAACTTCGGAATCAGGAGTTTCGGAATCGGGTGTTTCCTGAGCGAAAACCGCAAAAGAAACAAGTACAACTAAGAGAATCAACCAAAATTTAGCGTTTTTCATAACTCCTCCTATAAAAACAAAAAAAACACTATCCACTCAACCAAAATCGAAACATTTTACAGAAAAGCAGTTTAAATGCAACATTTATGGCGTTTTTTTATCAAAATCAGATTTTCTCTGAAAAAAAATAAAAAAACTTTGTAAAATTCTGAGCCGGACTATAATAGTACGTTTTGTTCATTAACTTTTTATGGAGATTAAACATGAAAAAACTTTTTGTTTCGGCATTTGCAGTTTTCGCATGCCTGCTTTCATTCAACCTGTCAGCTCAGGAATGCACAGGTCTTTCGCTTGACTGGAGTGCTTTCACGCACTACAAAGTCAACAGTTTTTATGTGACCAACAATGAAGATTTTGATCCTGTTTTGATGATGCAGTTCTATCAGGATGAGGAGACCGGCGCAATTACTGCCGGAACCTATGACCTCGGCAGCACAACCAATTCGTCTTATGCGACATGTACTGAATGTGTATTTCTTCAGGCAGATTTAGTCGGAGAGGGCGAAAACGCTTCTTATTCCAAAATTTACTATCAGAAAAGCGGAGAATTAAAAATCGACGCAGTTGATGCTTCAAACGAAATTAAAGGAACAATCACGGCTGTTCTCGCAGAAGCTACTATTGACGATGAGACCCTGGCAACCGATTTTGTTACAGACGGCGCATGCTTTGAAATCGAATCAGCTGCATTCGACAGCGGCGTATGTGTTCCTGACTGCACCGGCAAAATCTGCGGTGACGACGGTTGCGGCGGCACCTGCGGCGACGGCTGCGGAGATCTTGCATGCAGCGAAGATCAGACATCATGTGTAGAGTACGAATGCTCCAAGATCACACTTAACAACAATCCTGAATATGAGGGCGACCTTGAATACAACTTCTACTCATACAATTTCCATCATACCCCGGCTGTTGCCAATGGCGACTACACCACTTTCGAACTTTATGATGCAATCGAAGCCGGAGAATATGACCTTGCAGACACGAACTATGCTGACTGCACCGTATGTATGCAGCTTTTTGAAGAAATTGAGTATGACGATGAAGGTAATATGACCGGTATCGGCAGACGTTACTTCCAGAAGAGCGGTAAAGTAAACGTAACATCTTTCAACGATGCTAACGGCGCGATCAGCGCTTCATTCAACAAAGTAAGACTTGTTGAGGTTACTGTGGATTCCAACTGGACTTCATCAGAAGTTGCCGGCGGAAAGTGCTATGACATCGAAGATGCTCCTTTCACCTATTCTGAAAGCACAGAGCCGACCACCGATCCGACCACAGAGCCGACGACTGATCCGACCACAGAACCGACGACTGATCCGACCGCAGAACCAACTGCTGAGCCGACTGCAGAACCGACCGACGGCAACAATGATGACACCAATACCGGTGACACTGACCAGCCGAACGAAGAAGACAGTCAGAATACCGAAAAGGAAGATAAGGATTCCAGCGGCTGCTCACTCGTAACACTCTGACAGCTGCAATAACCTTTAAGGTTTCAGGGCGCTCCGGCGCCCTTTTTTTTGCCCTGCAATTCAAAAATTTTCCTGAAAATTCCCTTTAACCGGTCATAATTGACTAAAATCCTCTTTTTTGTATTATCTTCCGCTTTTGATTTTTTTGGAGTCATTTGATGAAAAAATCTATTTACTACGCAATTTTCCTTTTGTCGCTCGCAGGTCTTGCGCTTGAAAACAGCCTGACGCGAATTTTCAGTATAACCATGTGGTATCACTATGCTTTTATGGCGATATCAGTCGCAATGCTGGGCATGAGCACCGGAGCTGTCAAAGTTTATCTGGCCGACTTCGCTTCAAAAACGGACGAAGAACTCGGGACGCTTATATCGAAATACAGCCGTTTTTTTGCATTTTCCCTCATTGTTTCGCTGCTGACGCTGCTTTCCATCCCGTTCGTGCCGCGTTCGACCGGCATAGGATATTTTACAACTGCACTCATATATACTGTTGCTGCAGTCCCGTTCTATTTTGAAGGCGTTGCAGTCTCTCTGATACTTGCCACGAAGTATATAAAACAGGCAAACAGGCTCTATGCGGCGGATCTTGCCGGTGCAGCCGCAGGTTCGATAGCATTTTTCTCGCTTCTTTCTGTAACAGATGCTGTAAGTGCGATAATTTTCATCTCAAGTTTAGGACTTCTTTCGGCTTTTGCCGTTTCAAAAAAGAAAACCGATCTTGTTCTTGCAATCTGCATCATCGTTTTGTCTCTTTTCAACCATGCTGCAAAAATTTTTAAGATAGAATGGACAAAAGTTGACGAAGGTGTCCTCGAAGCAACTGTCGAACACAATCTGGAATGGGAAAGCTGGACTCCTTTTTCCCGTATCACTGTGGCGCCTCTGACAAACAGCAATGGTTTCGGCTGGGGCATTTCCGGGAAAATGATGTCGCAGTTTCCCGATTATAAAGTCGAGCAGAAAAATCTGAAAATAGACTCTGCGGCAGCAACGATAATCACCAAAAACACGATGCAGATATCCAAACTGATTCATCTGCGTTACGACATCACCAACTTTGCACACTATCTTTTCCCGAATTCCAAAGTCGGTGTCATCGGGGTCGGCGGCGGCAGAGACATCCTGTCGGCACTTCACTTCGGTCAGAAAGAAGTCTGGGGGATCGAGATCAACGGCCGAATTTTGGAAGCTCTCACTAAGGTTTATTCAAATTATACCTATAATATTTCTGCTCTTCCGAACGTGCATCTTATCGAAGACGAGGCGCGCAATTTCTTTGAAAAAAACAGCAGCATGCAGTTTGACCTGATCCAGGCAAGCCTTATCGATTCCTGGGCTGCGACCGCTTCAGGCGCATTCGTTCTAACTGAAAACTCGCTCTACACACTTGAAGCCTGGAAAACCTTCTATTCACGCCTCTCGGATCACGGTGCAATAACAATGAGCCGCTGGTACTATCCGAAACGCCCCGGCGAGCTTCTCCGTCTCGTCAACCTTGCATATCAGACTCTGCTTGAATCGGGCGTGAAAGAACCGGCAAAGCATATTATCCTTGTCGCAATGGACTATCTTCCGGCCGAAATCCCGATAGAACACCACTTCGGATCCGGAACGATCGTCGTCTCAAAAAGGCCGTTTAAAAAAGAAATCATCGATCAGGCAAAAGAACTTGCCGGTCTTTACGGTTTTGAAATACTCGTTGCAGGCGGTGAAGAACAGGATTCCGATTTCAAGAGCATTATAACTCCCGGAAAACGCGGATCTTTCATGGCAAATTATCCGCTCGATCTCACTCCGCCGACAGATGACAACCCGTTTTTCTTCAATATGCTTAAGCCTTCAGCCGTTATCACAGGGAAAAACGTCGAATCGGAAGGTGTTCTTTCGACGAACCTCATGGCTATACACAACCTGATGTGGCTCATCGCGATAGTTGTCATGCTTTCCCTTTTCCTCATCATAATCCCGCTGATCTCGAAAATGAAAACGGGCGTTGCAAAAGCAGTTTTCAACCGCTATACAGCTTATTTCACCGCTTTGGGAATCGGCTTCATGCTTATCGAGATCTCGCTCATCCAGAAATTCGCCGTATTTCTCGGGCATCCGACATACAGTATCCTCGTAGTTCTCTTCACAATGCTTCTTTTCAGCGGTCTCGGCAGCTTTACAAGCAAAAAACTGCGTGAAAAAATCGGTGTCAAAGGACTTTTCATACTGCTTATTTTAGTCGTTGCTACCGTCGGCTCTGCAAACATGTTCATTCTTCCCTACTTCAATTCATGGCCGATCGCTCCACGCATCGTCTACAGTTTTGTGACTATGGCACTTGCAGGATTTTTCATGGGAATGCCCTTCCCCACCGGACTTGCTCTGCTCAACAAAAAAGTCAGCGGATCAGCTCCGTGGTTCTGGGGCGTAAACGGAGCGGCAAGCGTTGTAAGCTCGGTCGTCGCCACGGCGATTTCTATTTTCTACGGCATTTCGGCAACATTTTTCACCGGTCTTCTCTGCTACTTCGCAGCTTTTGCAGCCGGCATCCTCATCGAAAAAGCGGCAGACAAATAGCTCTCCTTTTTTCCTGAAATTTTAAGACTTTTATTTTTTTCTCAATTTTCTCTTGACAATTAGTCTCTGCTAATTATTGTTAGTTTCGGCTAATTTAATTTTGCTCTTTTAATGAAATGAGTTTTGGCATATTAAGCAGTTTTTATAGGAGAGAATCTTGATACCTTTAGTTTTGGCAGATGCAGGTGAAGAACAGGTGATCAAAAAGATCGGCGGAAACGATGAAGTAAAGCATCATCTTGAAAATCTCGGATTTACGGTCGGTTCTACGGTCACGGTCGTAAATTCGCTTGCGGGAAACATTATCGTCAAGGTCAAAGAATCGCGTGTCGCCCTCAACGAGGATATGGCGCGGAAAATCATGGTTTGAAGTCTAATTTTTTTGGAGGTATAAAAAATGAAAACACTACGCGAAACAAAGATCGGTGAAACGGTCAAAGTCGTAAAACTTCACGGCGAAGGTGCCGTCAAAAAACGCATCATGGACATGGGAGTCACGAAAGGAGTCGAAATTTTCGTGCGCAAAGTCGCTCCTCTCGGAGATCCGATCGAAGTAACAGTCAGGAATTACGAGCTCTCCTTGAGAAAAGAAGACGCTGAAATGATCGAAGTTGAGTAGGAGGAAAAAATGGCTGAAAAAATCAGGATCGCACTTGCCGGAAACCCGAATTCAGGAAAAACTACCCTTTTCAACGCTCTCACCGGCTCGAATCAGTTCGTAGGAAACTGGCCCGGTGTCACGGTAGAAAAAAAGGAAGGAAAACTCAAAAAGCATGAAGGCGTTATCATCACAGACCTTCCCGGAATCTACTCGCTTTCGCCCTACACGCTTGAAGAAGTCGTTGCGAGAAACTATCTCATCGGCGAGCGTCCCGACGCGATTTTAAACATAGTGGATGCTACCAATCTGGAAAGGAACCTTTACCTCACGACTCAGCTCGTCGAACTCGGGATCCCGGTCGTCATCGCCCTCAACATGATGGATCTCGTCAAAAAATCGGGCGACAAAATCGATATCAACGAACTTTCTAAGCAGCTCAAATGCAGGATCGTCGAAATCTCGGCTCTCAAAGGAACGAACATCGCAGAAGCGGCTGAAGCTGCAGTAAAAGCGGCAAAAGAGACGAAAACTCTCCCGCAGCACTCGTTCTCGGGACCGGTCGAGCACGCAATCGCCCACATCGAAGAGGCTGTCGTTCACGGCATGCCCGAAGAGCAGCAGAGATGGTATGCTATCAAAGTTTTCGAGCGCGATGACAAAGTCCTTGAAATGCTCAAGATCGAAAAAAGCACTCTCGATCACATCGAAGCTGACATCAAGGCTGCAGAAAAAGAGCTTGACGACGACGCGGAAAGCATCATCACAAATGAAAGATACATCTATATCGCCGAGATCCTGAAATCGAGCTACAAAAAGGCGAATGCGGGCAAACTTTCCGATTCGGATAAAATCGACAGAATCGTAACGAACCGCTGGCTCGGACTTCCGATATTTGCGGCAGTTATGTTCCTTATTTACTGGATCGCGATGGTCGGGATCGGTGCAGATTCGACCGACTGGGCGAACGACGGACTTTTCGGCGACGGCTGGCATTTCTTAGGGATCGGAACAGACGCCTATGAAGAAGAAGCCGAAAATTACGATGCGGCGCACAACGCATTCGACGCTTACGAAGTCATCGTGACGACCAAAAACGAAGATGATGAAGAAGAGATCAATGCGGAAGAAACAATGAAAGCCGCGAAAGAACTCCAGCCTGAAAAACCATATATCGCTTACGATGTGGAAGACGAAGAGACTCTCGAACATTCGAATATCAATGTATTTTACGACGGCGAAGTCAAGGTTGCGGAAGACGATGCTGAAAACGAAGCAAACGGAATGTCTTTCAAGGAAGCTCTTGCATATTTCGAGGAAAAAGGCTTTGACGAACCCGATCCAGCAGACTACGGCGCATGGGTTCCCGGCATTCCCGTTATCGTTGAAAAGATCCTCGATGCGATCGGTTGTGCCGAGTGGCTCAAAGGTCTCATCCTCGACGGTATTGTTGCCGGTGTCGGCGCAGTTTTAGGATTCGTTCCGCAGATGCTCGTCCTCTTTTTCCTGCTTGCATTCGTCGAAGCGTGCGGATACATGGCGCGTATTGCTTTCGTCCTTGACAGACTCTTCCGCAAATTCGGACTTTCGGGCAAATCGTTCATCCCGATGCTCGTCGGAACCGGCTGCGGCATCCCCGGCGTCATGGCAAGCAGAACGATCGAAAACGAGCGCGACCGCAGAATGACGATCATGACGACGACATTCATTCCGTGCGGCGCGAAAGTTCCCTTCATCGCGATGATAGCCGGTGCTATTTTCGGAGGCTCGGCATGGGTCGCAACTTCGGCTTACTTTATCGGTATGGCGGCGATCATCATTTCGGGCATCATGCTCAAAAAGACAAAAATGTTCGCAGGAAACCCCGCTCCTTTCGTTATGGAACTTCCGGCTTACCACATGCCGACACTTGGAAACGTCCTCAGATCGATGTGGGAGCGCGGCTGGTCATTCATCAAAAAAGCTGGAACGATAATCCTCGTTTCGACGATCCTCGTATGGTTCACCTCGTTCTTCGGCTGGACTGAAGAAGGTTTCGGAATGCTCGCAGAAGACCAGCTCGATTCATCTATCCTGGCTTATATCGGCAAAGGCATCGCGTGGATCTTCGCTCCGCTCGGCTGGGGCAACTGGCAGGCGGCAGTGGCATCCGTCACCGGACTTGTCGCAAAAGAAAACATCGTCGGAACGATGGGGATCCTTTACGGCGCAGGCGACATGACCGCATGGGAAGCTATGGCTCAGACTTTCACCGGTATCACAGGATATTCATTCCTCGTCTTCAACCTGCTCTGCGCTCCGTGTTTCGCTGCGATCGGTGCGATAAAACGCGAAATGAACAACACGAAATGGACTTGGTTCGCGATAGGTTACCAGTGCTGCTTCGCCTATGCCGTAGCACTCATGATCAACCAGTTCGGCAACCTCTTCACCGGCAATTTCTCGGTATTCAACGTGATTTTCATGATAGCTGCTTTCGCATGCCTTGCAACGATGATCTACATGCTTTTCTTCAAGCAATACAGAGAAGCTACCAAACTTTCAGTTAAAGAAGGCAAATAATGGGAACAATCCTTGTGCTGGCAATATTGATGGCGGTGGTTGCCGCCATCATCCTCAATCTTGTCAGGAACAGAAAACAGGGAAAATCCTCGTGCGGCGGCAGCTGCTCATGCTGCCCGATGTCTGGCTCGTGCCACAGTTTAAAAAACGGAAAAGCCTCATCTTCGATTCATACGACCGTCCTTGAAATCGACGGAATGATGTGCCCGATGTGCGAATCACATGTGAACGATGCGATCCGCAACAATTTCAAGGTGAAAAATGTGAAATCATCGCACAAAACAGGTCTCACGCAGATCCAAAGCGACAAAATGCTTGACGAGGAACTGCTCAGAAAGGCAGTCGAAGAAACCGGCTACAAAGTCAAAAGCATTTTTAAATGCTGAAAACACGTTCATTCACATCAGAATTTCAACCCGACCAAACCTCCTCCGTGTAATAAATAAAGGGAAAGGACTTTCAGCAGATAAGCCGCATTATTCTGAATGATTCTTTCCCTTTGGTTTTGATTTTTTGGGAGACACAGCATGAAAGACAGTGAATACAAAAACTTATCGATAAAGGAATTTTCAAAAGCGGCAGATGTTTACGAAACGGATCAGGCCGGAATCTACAAACTGTGCCAGAAAGACTATCCTGACGTGCTTGCCGAACTGGAAAAAGAGGATTTTAACGATCTTCTGGACTGCGGATGCGGCACCGCGCCTATGCTCTCTCTGCTGAAAGAAAAATATCCCGACAAACACTATGCCGGTATCGATCTGACGCCGAAAATGATCGAAGTCGCCAAGGCAAAAAACATGCCTGATGTTGAACTTTTGGTCGGAGACTGTGAAAATCCGCCGTTTCCTGACAATTCATTCGATGTTCTGATCTGCTGTCAGAGTATTCATCATTATCCGAATCCGCAGAGATTTTTCGAGAGCGTTCAAAGGATCCTGCGTCCGAACGGCAGACTGATCCTGAGAGACATGACATCAGGCAATCCGCTCATACGCTGGTTCCTGAACAATATCGAACTGCCCGTTCTGAACCTTATAGGTTACGGCGACGTCCGTATATACTGGAAAAACGATATAGAGAAATTATGCCGGAATACAGGACTTAAAATGGAACTTTTTGAGCGGAGAGGCTTTATGAGGCTTCACTGCGTGGTAAGAAAACCGGCATAAAAGCACATGAGATTTTCAGAAGCAAAGAGGATTATATGAAATTACAGCTGGGAGATGTTGAGACAACGGCACTGATCCCGCTTGCAGTCAAGGCAAGCGAGAGCAAGCGTAAAAAACCCGCGGATAACAGACAACAAAGCCGTTGAGATCGTTGACGCACTCGGAATCGACATTTCGAAGTATGACAAATTCATGTCTCACGAAGGAGTCGTAGCGCGCACCGTCATGCTTGACAGGCAGCTGCAAGAGATCATCAGGAAGAACCCTGAAACGGTAATTATCAATGTCGGAGCCGGATTCGACGACAGATTTTCCCGCGTTGACAACGGAAAAATCATCTGGTTCGATCTGGATCTGCCCGATGTTATCACAGCAAGAAAAAAGGCTTTTTCTGAGAAAAACAGAGTGACGATGATCGCAGGAAACATATTAGACTCAAGTGGTGCGAACCTGTCAGGGCAGCCGTTTCAGAGAAAAAGACAAAGCCCGTCTTTCTGGCTGAAGGTCTTTTCATGTATCTGACAATGGAACAGATCCGCACTTTCCTGAATATCCTGAAAGAAAATTTTCCCGACGGAGGAACACTTATCGCAGAACAGAACAACAAACTTATGGTAAAGAATGAAAAATTTCATGATACCGTAAAAAGCACCAATGCACATTTTGTCTCCGGCACCGACTCAGGTCAGGAGATAGCCGATCTTGTTGACGGATTCAGGCTTGTAGAGGAGCACAGTTTCAATGAAGAAATGAAAAAACACAGCATCCGCGGGAAACTGTTTGCGTTTCTGCTACCAAAGATGAATGACCGATGGGCTACATTCGAGTGGTAGAAAAAATGATCCGGCAATTTATTTTTCTCAAAAAAAAGAGGTGAAAATGGCTCAAAAGCACTCTTCTCTCGCCCGCATTCTTTCTTTTGCCGGTACATACAGGCCGCTAACTTACACGGGGTTGTTTCTCTCGGCAGCAGCACAGGCAGCAGGGATGGTACCCTATTTGTGCATTTGGCTCGTGGTACGGGATCTGGTCGCGGCAGCACCGGACTTTTCTTCGGCATCGGGAATCGCGCGTTACGGCTGGATCGCATTCGGCTTTGCAACGGGCGGGATCCTCGTCTATTTTGCTGCACTTATGTGTACGCACCTTGCGGCATTCAGAACAGCTTCCAACATAAGAAAGCGCGGCATGGAGCATCTGCTCAAAACTTCACTCGGATTTTTTGATTCGAACGGCTCAGGGCTTCTGCGGAACAAACTCGACGGTGCAGCAAGCGAAACTGAAACACTCCTTGCCCACAACCTTGCCGACATCGTTGGAACGGCGACAATGTTCGTAGCAATGCTCGTGCTGATGTTCGTGTTTGACTGGCGTATGGGGACGTCTTGCATGGTTTCTGTCGTTGTTTCTGTTTCCATGCTCTGCATGATGATGAGCGGGAAAAATGCCGAACTTATGCTGCTTTACCAGACGGCACAAGACGAGATGGCCAAAGCAGGTACGGAATATGTGCGCGGTATCCCGGTGGTCAAGGTGTTTCAGCAGACTGTCTACTCGTTCCGCGCGTTCAAGGAGGCAATTGACAATTACAGCAGGAAGGCTGAAAAATATACTGACGGAGTGTGCAAGTTTCCGCAGTCTGTGAACCTCACGGTGACGGAAGGGGCGTTTATCTTCCTTGTTCCGCTTGTGCTTTTTCTTGCCCCTGCCGCCATTCTGCAAGGGAATTTCGCCTCATTCGTAACAGATTTTGCGTTCTATGCGGTGTTCAGCGCGATCATTTCGACTTCGCTTGCAAAAATCATGTTCGCTTCAAGCGGGACACTGCTTGCTTCGACTGCTCTGAAAAGAATCGACACGGTGATGAATGCTCCTATTCTGCCACAGTGCAAAAACCCGAAAGAGCCGATAGGAAACGGTATTGAGTTCAGTCATGTCACTTTCACTTACGACGGGAACGACCGTCCTGCGCTTTGTGATGTTTCGTTTGTTGCAGAAAGCGGAGAGACTGTCGCACTCGTAGGACCGAGCGGCGGCGGAAAAACCACGGCGGCAAGCCTTATCCCCCGTTTTTGGGATACTGATGAGGGCGAAGTGAAAGTCGGCGGCGTGAATGTGCGGGAAATCGCACAGAAAGTGCTGATGGAAAAAATCTCGTTCGTTTTCCAATCATCGCGGCTTTTCAAAATTTCGATTCTTGAAAATGTCCGTGCCGCCAGACCGGAAGCCACGATGGAAGAAGTTATGAAAGCTCTTCACGAAGCACAGTGCGATGACATCATCGAAAAACTCCCTGACGGAATCGACACGGTTATCGGGAGCGAAGGGACTTACCTTTCCGGCGGTGAGCAGCAGAGAATACTCCTCGCCCGTGCGATTTTAAAGGATGCACCGATTGTTGTACTTGATGAGGCGACTGCGTTTGCCGACCCGGAAAATGAAGCCCTTATCCACGCTGCTCTCAGACAGCTCACGCACGGAAAGACCGTCATCATGATTGCCCACCGCCTTTCCACTGTAGTCAACGCAGACAAAATAATCGTGCTGAAAGACGGCCGGGTCGCCGAAAGCGGTACTCACGAAAGCCTGAAAGACGCCGGCGGTCTGTACGCCGGAATGTGGGCAGAGTACAACACTGCGGCGCAGTGGAAAATACAGAAGGAGTCACTATGATGTTCACTGAAAATTTAAAGCGAAAATACGCGCTCTCCGACAAGGGTGCGGCAAACACGAAAAAAGGGATGATCTGGACGGTTGTCGTGAACCTTACGGTCATGGGCGGCATGGGGATCCTATATCTTCTAATGGAGCGGTTCATGCTCGTTCTCACAGACGGAGGAGAGATGCCGAAAGCAGCGTTTTTCGGCGCGGCTGTGGCAGGTTTCGCACTACTCTCGCTTTTCACGCATTTTGAGCAGTACCACAACACTTACTCGCTTGTCTACGGCGAAGTCAGAAATATGCGTCTTTCACTTGCCGAACGGCTCCGAGTCCTTCCGCTTTCGTTTTTCGGAAAACGTGATGTAGCGGATTTGACTGAAACGCTCCTGGGCGATGTGAACCGGATGGAGCATGTGTGGTCTCATGTTCTGGGTTATCTTTACGGCTC
>CAJOMF010000021.1 GCA_905235605.1 uncultured bacterium | reverse complement strand
TGTCAAAAAGATTTTAAGGATGAATCCTCTTTTTTCTATTTTTTTCTCAAAAATCTTTACACTTTTCGACTATCCCACAGAATTTAGGACTGAACCAAAATTTGTTGGTATAATATTATTGTTGTTGGTGTTTGTTGGAATTTCTAAATTATTTTGTTAAGGGTAAGTAGAAACCATGGATGAAATTTTTGTTATTGAAAAGTTTGATAAATATAGAGAAGACAATCGGCGCGAAGTTAAGGCCGCGGAAGGTGGTCTTCCTCAAAATTTGTGGGAAACTTATTCAGCGATGGCAAACACTTACGGAGGTGTGATTATCTGCGGAGTCCGCGAAAGAAAAGATGGTTCTTGGTTTGTGACCGGAATGAAAGATGCTCCCAAACTGATAAAGAATTTTTGGAATCAGATCAACGATTCCAAGAAGGTAAGTGTTAATCTTCTTGATGAAAGGGATGTCAATATTTACGAAATCGCGGATTCAGTGATTGCGGTTATCAATGTTCCTGCGGCAAGTAGAGAGCATAAACCTGTCTATATAAACGGAGATATCTATAAAGGCACTTTTAAAAGAACGCTGGAAGGCGATTATCATTGCACCAGAGACGAAGTTCAAGCAATGCTCCGTGATCAGAGCAGATTGACAACGGACATGAAAATTCTTGAAAATCTTGATCTTTCCGTGTTTGACAAAGAATCTGTCAAATCATATCGCATCTGGTTTGAAAACGAACATCGCGGAAATGCATGGTCGAAACTTCCGGATGATGAATTTTTGGAACGAATCGGGGCGGCAGGCAACGATTTGAGGGATAAATACATGCATCCGACCTGCGCCGGACTTCTGATGTTCGGATTGGAACACACTATTACAAGAGAATATCCGAATTTCTTTTTAGATTACAAAGATCATGCTCTGCCTTCTGTCAGGTGGACAGACAGAATTCAGTCACAGTCACCGGATTGGACGGGAAATGTGTTTGATTTTTTCACTATGGTTTCCGCCAAACTGACAAGAGATCTTGAAAAGCCTTTTCAACTTGACGGCATGGTGAGAGTTGATGAAACAATTATTCACAAATCCGTCCGAGAAGCACTCGTCAACTGTCTTGTAAATGCCGATTATTTTTTGCCCCGAGGTGTTGTCATCGACAAATATCCTGACAAGATCGTTCTCAAAAATCCCGGAACAGCGATTGTCGGGAAAAAACAGATGCTTCGCGGCGGAGATTCCGAGCCGAGAAACGCAAACATTATGAAAATGTTGAATCTGATCGGTTTCGGAGAACATGCAGGAAGCGGTGTTCCTGATATTTTTGAAACGTGGGAAAGCGCAGGATTGAGCGAACCTGTAGTTGAAGAATGTTTCGGTGAAAACAGCCCGAGTAAAACGATAGTGACTCTTCCTTTGGTGAAAAAGAATTTGGTCCTTTTTGAAAAAGGGCCAGAAAAAGGGCCAGAAAAAAGACCAAAACACAACGAAGTTGCTGCCAGAAACAAAGCTGTTTTGGAATTGATTCAGGAAAATCCATATATTTCACGTGCGGAAATCGGATTGAAACTGGGTGTTACAGACAAACAGGTTAGACTGTCTGTGGAGCGTTTAAAACGCGACAAACAAATACATCGCGAAGGTTCAAACAGAGGAGGATACTGGATTATTGATAATTATTCCAAAGATGGTGACTCATAATCCTTGGACATCAAATACCTGATTGAGCCGCAGGGGATATCCAATTATCCTTTTGAGTGATTTTCATAACAATTTCCAGCAATTCTGAAATCCTGAAGAAAATCAGCCACGCAAAATATACCGGAAGGCACGATATAGCCTAAATTATATTTGACGGGATATAATCTGAAGAAAATGACGTAAATTTATTAGTCTAATAGCATTATTCCGTCAAAAAATGGTAACAAAACCGCGCTTTCCGCAAAATGTTTGCGCTGCCGAGTTACCGCTGCGCTCAGAATGAGATAAATTTTTTTCAGATTTTTTCTGCCTTGGGCAATATACGCCCACCCATACAATATAAAAAGAAGCTGAGACCGGCTTTTTTGAGAAATTTTTAATTTTGTAACTTTTTTTGCGGAAATTTTCGGAAAAACGGTTTTTGTAACACTTTATATGGGTGTGATGATTGTTTTTTTAACTTTTAAAGGAGACAAAAATGAAGAAACTTTACGATCAGATGCTTGAGAACATTAAAAACAGCAAAGAGATTACGGATGATGCAAAACGCGGCCTTATGTCAGACCTGCTCAAAGCCAGCGAAAACAAGGCGAACATTCTTATCACAGGTGCTACGGGCTGCGGCAAAAGCTCGACGATCAACGCTCTTTTCGGCATCGAAAAAGCCGAAGTCGGTACTGGTGTAGATCCGCAGACCATGTCGATCACGAAGTACGACTACAACGGTCTCACTCTCTGGGACAGCCCGGGACTCGGTGACGGCCCTGAAGCCGACAAAAGGCACGCTGAAGGAATCATTAAAAAACTTACGGAACGCGATGCCGACGGAAATCTGCTTATTGATGTGGCACTTGTCATTCTCGACGGCAGCAGCAGAGATCTCGGAACATCTTTCGAACTTATCGAAAAGGTCATCGCACCCTGCATCGGAAAGAACGACAAACGTCTTCTTGTCGCGATAAACCAGGCAGACATCGCCATGAAGGGCAAACACTGGGATGCCGAAAACCACAGACCGGATGAAACTCTTCAGAACTTCCTCAAGGAGAAGGAAAAATCAGTCCACGAGAGGATCCTCAACGGCTGCGGGATTTCAGTCGATCCGATCTCATATTCCGCCGGCTACAAAGAGGAGGGACAGCCTCAGGAACCTTCGTACAACCTGGCAAAGCTGCTTTACTACATCATCGACAGCATCCCCGAGGAAAAACGTGTCGCAACCTATCTTGAAGCCAACGCGGACCAGCAGGTATGGGCAAGCAACGATTCCAATGATTACGCCGAGAAAATTCAGAAGAAACTTGGCTGGAAGCATACTCTGAAATCCACTTCCGAAGGGGCAATGATCGGAGCGGCTATAGGAAGTTTAATTCCTGTTATTGGAACAACTGTTGGTGCTGCTGTCGGCGGATTAGTCGGATTTATAGGAAGTTTTTTTGACTAAAAGGAGGATAAAATGACAGAAATCAATTTCAAAGAGTACCGTGTCGATGAAATGAAAGAGAAATTCCAGTTCCCGCCGCTCAATATTCTGCTTATCGGAGCTACCGGAGCGGGAAAAAGTTCGACTATAAATGCCCTTCTCGGAGAAGAGGCTGCCAAAGTGGGCTTCGGTGCGGATCCTGAAACAAAAGAGGTGCGCAAATACAAAATCAACGACTACCTCTCTTTTTATGACACTCCCGGACTCGGCGATTCTCCGCAGGATGATGCCGAGCACATGAAAAAAATAGTTTCGTATCTCAACCGCCCTTGCGGAAAAAAAGGGGTAAGCGGCAAACTTATAGATAAGGTGCTTGTTGTTATTGACGGTTCTACACGTGATTTCGGAACGATATCGGCTCTGCTCAACAATTATATCTTTCAGGAACTGGATGCTGATGATGTCCTTTTTGCCGTAAATCAGGCCGATATGGCAATGAAAGGGCGTCACTGGGACGGCAGAGCGGCTGAACCAGATGCTAAACTTACTGAATTTCTTGAAGAAAAGGCCGATTCTGTCAGACAGAGGATCAAAGAAAGCACCGGCAAAACCATAAATACACCGGTTTTCTATTCTGCGGCTCACGGTTTCAATATCACGCAACTTATTGATTTTATTGTTGATAACTCAAATTCTCAGAGAAAGGAAAGAGAGGCGGAAACAACAACTTCAAGTTCATACAGCGATGATATCCCTTCAAACGGAAAAGTTGCAGGTCACACAGCGGCAGGAGCAGCAGCGGGAGCGGCGATAGGTTCCGCAATTCCTGTTGTAGGCACGGCTGTCGGTGCGGCTGTCGGAGGATTTCTCGGATTTCTTTCAAGTTTCTGGGACGATTGACAAATCGTTTTCTAAATTCAGTTTTAAATAACCTGACATGCTCGCTTTCTTAAACTGAAAGCAGAAAAATCAAATGTAAAAGCCCTTTAAATCTGAACTCCTGAATAAGTCTTAAAGCCTAAACACCGAATAAAAACTCGCCAAATTACCGAATGTGCGGCGTTCTCACAATAAAAGCTCAATAAAATAGATGAGTTGAAAACAGGGAAACAACTTCACAAAACAGTGAAGTAAATCGTGAAGTAGTGTGAAGTTTTTGTGAAGTAAATCGTGAAGTGGTGTGAAGTTCACTTCACTTTTTGCTTGATTCTTCAGTTTTTGCGGCTATAATGATTTGCAGTAATTTTGTTGGGAGGCAGAATGTTTATTTATGAATTGATTCCCGGACTCAATATTGAAGACAGCAGAAACGAGTTTAAAGGGATTATTGAAGAAGGGGTTTCCGATTCCGGAAAAAATAAGGAAATCGGTTGGTTGAAGACGATTGCGGCTTTTGCGAATACCGAAGGCGGGCACCTTTTTATCGGTGTTGAAAACAAAACCCACAAAGTCGTTGCGCTGGATCACAATACCGCCGACAAAACGGTTCTGATGATCCACCGCCAGATCAAACAGCGTCTCGAACCTGCTGTGGCATACAAAATCAAGGCTGTTCCGTGCGGCGGACGATTCGTGATCGAAGTTGTAGTCGAGCCGTCAAAAGTGCTTCCGGTCATGCTGCATGAAGAAGGGCTTCTGGGGATTTATGTGCGCAATTTCGGGAATTCGGTTCTTGCAACTTCCGAGCAGATCCGCGATCTTATCCTGATGAGTGACAGCAATCCGTTCGATCAGCCGTTCACTGATGTCGTTTTCAGGCATGAGGATTTCAATGACCTTTTTAAGGTGTATAAAGAGAAAACTGATTCGGAACTTACGGAAAAGGCTTTGATTTCAATAGGTTTTATGGATAGAAGAAGATTGCTTTCCCGCGGTGCGCTGCTTTTTAAAGACGATTCGTCAGATGAAAGAACCAAAATCACGGCGACGCTCTGGCCGGGAACGACAAAAGGGAGTTCTCTCATTCTGGCAAGCGAGGAATTTACAGGAAACATCCTTGAAAGCATTGTTTTTGCTACAAAATTCATACAAAACCATTCGGTAAACGGATACCGCAAGGAAGATACCGGGCGGGTCGATTATTTTTCATATCCTATCCGCTCTATAACCGAAGGTGTGGTGAACGCCGTAGCCCACAGAAACTACTTCATTTCCGGATCTCAGATAGAGATAAATATGTTCAAAGACCGTCTTGAAATAACCTCTCCGGGAGCTTTGCTCGGAGTGCGTGAAATCGAGAAGGAAACACGTATTTCTTCAATAATTCCGCGCCGCAGGAATGAAGTTATATGCTCGGTGCTTGAATTTTGCAGATATATGGAGTCAAAAGGTTCCGGTTTTGACAAGATCGAACACGATTATGCCGGAAAGGGTGACGAGTACAAGCCTTACATCTCTTCTTCAGCCTCCTCTTTCACGCTGGTTCTGCCGAATCTAACTTTCAGCGGCATCGTGGATGAAAACAGTGTTCCTGAAATATACACCGATGCAATTCTTGAAGGGAAAAATGATTTGAAAATACTGGCTTTTTGTTTTAACGAAAGCCGCTCCGTCACAGAAATCGCGGAACATGCAGGGGTTCATCCTTCGACTTATTTCAGAAAGAATGTCTTGAATAATCTTGTCAAAAAAGGCTATCTTATTGAAGATTTGTCATCTAAAAAGTCGCGCTATCTGACAAATACGAAAAAAGTGTTCGCAAAGTAACTTCACAAAACAGTGAAGTAAATCGTGAAGTAGTGTGAAGTTTTTGTGAAGTAAAGAACAATCACAGATACTTTATGAAAATATAGACCGTGCTTATCGCTACGACAAGGATCGCGATCGGCGCGCTGATCCTGCAGTATCTTCCCCACCCTACGCGGTGTCCGGCCTTTGCTGCGACCGATGTGCCGACAACGTTCGCACTGGCTCCGATCGGGGTCCCGCTGCCGCCGATGTCTGTTCCCATCGAAAGTGCCCACGCCATGGTCTCAAGTGAAACTCCTGTCGTTGCAGAAAGCGACCTGATGATAGGGATCATCGTCGCGGCAAAAGGAATGTTGTCGATAAATGCACTTGCAACAGCCGAAACCCAGATGATTATCGCGATCATGATGTATGCGTTCCCTGCCGATACTTTACCGATGAAATCTGCAATGATCTTAAGTATTCCGGCCTGCTCAAGGCCGCCTACGACAAAGAAAAGCCCGATGAAGAAAAGAAGTGTTTTATAATCCACGTTCTTTAAAATCCTTGTGGCATATCTTGGGGAAGCCATAAGCGTGAGGACCGCTATTCCCAAACCGATCGTTGCGACTGTGAGGCCTGTTTCTGCGTGCGTTACAAGCAGGACGACAGCGATCGAAAAGATTATGCAACTGTTGCTGAAGCCGCTTTTGCTTACTATTGCTGATCTGGGAGAGGGAATTTTGGCAAAATCGATATCCTTTCCGGCAGCCGAGTATTCTTTACGGCAGACAAGGAAAAAGTAAATCAGTGTGAAAATGAGGCAGAATATCGCGATATGCCCGGTGTGGTTGAAGAAGTCGGCGAAAGAATATCCCAGACTCGTGCCGATTATGATATTCGGCGGATCACCGCACATCGTTGCCGAACCGCCGAGGTTGGCGCAGAAAATTTCGGCTAAGATCATGTTTACCGGATTGAATTTCAGCAGCTGCGAAAGTTCGACCGTCGTCGCAGCGAGAAAAAGGATGACTGTGATGCTGTCGATAAACATCGAAAGGACGAAAGACATCACCATGAAAGTCATAAAAATCGCGATGACTTTGTAGTGGACAAGTTTCGCGAGCCTCATGCAGAGCCAGCGGAAAAAGCCTGAAGCAGCCATTCCTTCGACCATGACCATCATTCCGGCAATGAAAAATATCGTCGCCCAGTTGATCCCTTCCGAGTTTTCAGGAACATCTCCCGCGCTGTACCAGAAACTTTTTGTGAGGATCGTTTTTATGTTCAGAGTGTTCATTACCGCATCAGCACTGTGAAGCCCGACTCCGAAAACAAGAATTGCCGTAAGAACAGCACAGCCGAGAGCGACCCACTGGCGCTCGATTTTTTCCGTCACCATAAGAATGAACATCACAAGAAATATCGTAACTGAAAGTATTTGTGCCAAAAGCATGATCTACCTCATTTATTTAAAGGCTGAGACTTTTTGCATCAGCTCAAAAAAACCCGCTGTTATAACGCGAACGATTTTTTTTGCAATACGGACACAGTTGCCGCTTTTATTGTAAAAACTGTTTCTCATCAATATAATGATCCGGCAAATTGTTGATTTAACTGTTCTTACCGGTGAAAAATGAATGAAATCAAGCAAAAAATCCTGAAAGGCGAAAGAGTCCTTTTCGGGAGTTCTGATCTCAGGATCGTTGATTCAGTTTTTGAAGACGGGGAATCGCCGCTCAAAGAAAGCTGCAATATAGAACTTGCAAACTCGATGTTCCGCTGGAAATATCCGCTGTGGTACTGCGAAAACATAAAGGTCCGCGACTGCAAATGGTTTGAAACGGCGCGCGCCGGAGTGTGGTATTCAAAAGACGTTTCTATTCTGGATGCCGTGATCCAGGCTCCGAAAAATTTCAGGAGATGCGACGGTCTTACTCTTGAAAATGCGGTTTTCACCAACGCAGCTGAAACGCTTTGGAACTGCCGTAACGTAAAAATGAAAAATGTTTCGGCGAAAGGCGACTACTTTGCGATGAACTGCAAAAACGCCGATGTGAACTTCCTCGTTCTCGACGGAAACTACTCTTTTGACGGCGCGAAAAATGTCTCTGTGCGAAATTCCAAGCTGCTTTCAAAGGATGCTTTCTGGAATAGCGTTGATGTCACGGTCCGCGATTCATTCATTTCAGGAGAGTATCTCGGCTGGAATTCGAAAAACCTCACATTCGAGAACTGTACGATAGAAAGCCTTCAGGGGATGTGCTACATCGAAAACCTCGTTATGAGAAACTGCAAACTGCTGAACACAACGCTTGCATTCGAGTATTCCACAGTCGAAGCAGAGATTTCCACAAAAATCGAAAGCGTGCTGAACCCCAAAAGCGGGACGATAAAAGCTGAAGAGATCGGCGAACTCATTATCGAGCGCGACAAAACCGATCCGTCAAAAACAAAAATTATCTGTAAAAATATTGGCAAAAATTCTGACAAGCCCGAATGGCTGAGGTGAACATGAAATACGATTTCGATACCGTAATAAACCGACGCAGAACAGATTCGGTCAAGTGGGATGTCGCTGAAAACGAGCTCCCGATGTGGGTCGCAGACATGGATTTCAGGGTCGCTCCGGAAATCGAAAAAGCGATAAAAAAACGCATTGAACACAGTGTTTTCGGATATTCCGTGATCCCCGACGAGTGGTATAAAGCCTACATGAACTGGTGGCAAAACCGACACGGTGTCAGTTTTAAGCGCGAGGGGCTCATCTTCTGCACAGGCGTCGTTCCGGCGATATCTTCGATCGTGAGGAAACTCACCACACCCAATGAAAATGTCGTGATCCAGACTCCAGTATATAACGTATTTTTCAACAGCGTCATAAACAACGGCTGCCGCGTTCTCGAAAGTCCGCTCGTCTACGACAGGAAAACCTGTTCGTACAGCATGGATCTTGAAGATCTGGAGGCAAAACTTTCAGACCCGCAGACGACTCTGATGATCCTCTGCAATCCGCACAATCCGGTAGGCAAGATCTGGAATAGAACAACGCTTGAAAAAATAGGCATCCTCGCGAAAAAACACAATGTTACGGTGATTTCGGACGAGATCCACTGCGACATAACCGAGCCCGGAAAAAATTATGTTCCGTTTGCCTCGGTTTCCGACATCTGCCGCGAAATTTCAATTACTTGCATAGCTCCGACAAAGGCTTTCAACATGGCCGGGATGCAGAGTGCCGCGGTTTACGCCGAAAATCCGGTGCTGCGCCACAAAGTCTGGAGAGCCCTAAACACAGACGAGATCGCAGAACCCAATTCCTTTGCCTGCACCGCCGCAATAGCCGCTTTCAACGAAGGGGCGGGATGGCTCGACGCGATGCGGAAATATGTCTCGGAAAACAGAAAGAGAGTCTATGATTTTATTGAAAAGGAGCTCCCTGAAATTTCAGTAGTAAAAAGCAATGCGACTTATCTTTTGTGGCTCGACATCTCAAAAACCGGTCTCTCTGCCGCCGGAATCAGAAGAGACACCGGGCTTTTCCTCACAGACGGATCTGTTTACGGAGACTGCGGAAAAGACTTCCTCAGAATGAACATTGCCTGCCCGAAAGTCACGTTGGAAGACGGTCTGCTGCGGTTGAAAAAAGCCGCTGCCATTCACTTAAATCACCTTAAAAACCTTAAAAGAGGTGCCGAAGCCGTACCTGACAAAGAAGCCGGGAAAAATCGTGAGTAAAAAACTTCTTTTCATAAATCCTTTCGTCGAAGATTTCACGGCCTACAACCTGTGGGCGGCTCCGCTCGGCCTTTTCAGGATCATGGAGTATCACGAAAGTATCGGTGACGATGTTGTTTACCTCGATTTTTTAGACGGAAGTTTTGTAGGCGATGATGCCGCGACTCCGCCGGTCTACCGCTCGTGGGAAAGACATTCCTACTGGAAGCGCGAGATCGAAAAACCTGAGTGCTTGAAAATGATCCCGCGGAAATACTACCGCTTCGGAGCAAACGATAACACTGTCAGAAAAACGCTTTCGGCGCTTGAAAAACCCGACAAAGTCTACATTTCGACAGGAATGACCTACTGGTACCGTTCAGTCCTGAAAATGATTGATTTTGTTAGAGAAATCTTCGGAGAAATTGAAATAGATATCGGCGGGATCTCGGCGATCCTTATGCCAGAAGTTTTTGAAGGAAAAAATATCACGGTGAACATCGGAAAGGCGCAGATCCCTGAAAATATCACGGGAACCGGGATGAAGTATCTCAAAAACCTTCACTTTTTTCCGGCAAATCTCATCGAAGGCTGCCCCAACAGATGCCCCTACTGCTCAAGCGTGATCTTTAACCCGAAAGTTTCTTACAAAGATATACCTACCCTTGCCCAGAACCTCGAAAAATGGCATGCAGAAACCGGTCACTGCGATGTCGCCTTTTACGATGATGCCCTGATGCTGCGTAACGGCGAACTTCTGCGCGATTTTTTGGACAGACTTCCGCATGACGTCTACCGCTTCCACACTCCGAACGGTCTGCATCTGCGTGAAATAAACGAAGATCTCTGCAAATATCTGGAAAAATACAATTTTCCGCAGCTCCGTTTCGGTTTTGAGACTGCCTTTTCGCGTTACGAAGACAAAACTTCGCTCAATCAGCTAAAAAGTGTCGTCAAACTGCTGAAAGATCACGGTTTTACAAGTGAAAGAATCGGCGTCTACCTTCTCTGCGGACTTCCTGGGCAGACTGTGGAAGAAGTAGAAAAAACCATTGAAATCGTTGCAGAAATCGGTGCAAGACCGTATTTAAACGAATATTCGCCCGTTCCCAAAACCAGACTTTTTGAAGAGCATTTCAAAGAAAGCAGACTCGATTTCAAAAGCGAGCCGCTTTATCAGAACAACTCCGTTTCAGCGTGGAGAAGCCCCGTTTTTACACCCGTTGTAGTGAAAAAACTAAAAGAACAACTTTATAGAATTTACTCTGCCAGCATGTAGACATCGGTAATCATTATCGGTTCGACTGGAACATCGTCATAAATTTTAACAGACTGGGTCGCAACATCGGAAATAGCGTCAACAACATCCATTCCTTCGATTACTTTTCCGAAAGCGGCATACTGTCCGTCAAGGAAGTCACAGTCGGTGTTGCAGATGAAGAACTGGCTCGATGCGCTGTTGGGATCTGAGGTTCTCGCCATCGAAATGACATATTTTTTGTGGAGAACATTCGGGCTTTTCTCAAGTTTGATCGGGTCGAGCATAGCCGATTTTTCCATCATGAACTTGTTCATTCCGCCGCCCTGGATCATGAAATCCTTGATGACTCTGTGGAAAATGAGCTTGTTGTAATATTTCGCTTCGATGTGTTTGATGAAATTCGCGACAGTTATCGGCATTTCGTTGCCGTAAAGCGCGATGACCATTTTTCCTTTCGTCGTTTCGATGACAGCCTTGTTCGTAACTTCCATTGTTTCCTCCAAAATTAAAGAATAAAACCGTGAGATATTATAAAATGAAAGATCTTTTTCAAGTTTGAAAGAGAAATTTTTCGAGCCGTATTTTATTGAAAAGTTGTGTTTTTTAAGAAAATATGACTCACCAAACGCGCCTTTGTCCTCTCAAACGAAAGAGTTGTCCGCCAGAAAGGAAAAATCGCCTACATTCCGGTTTACTACGTTATGTTTATGCAGCATTCAATAAAACGGGTAAAAACTTGCATTTCACTCCTCTTTCCCTAAAATTCCGCGTTTTTTGTTGGTTTTGTTTTGAAGGCGCAGTGATGACAACACAACACAACACAACACAACACAACACAAATTATTAACAAAGCGTAACCCCGTTTCACCCAAGTCAAGTATTTTCTTTAATATTTTTACATCTTTACCAACTTTTTTAAGGAGATTAGTATGAAAAAGTTTTTTGTTCTGACAGCTGTCTGTGCAGCTATGTTTCTGATGATTTCATGCGGCAGCAGCAGCGAAAGTGACGACAACGGTAACAATGACGGTAACAAAGCATGTACGGAAGTCGATCTTTACAAAAACGGCAAATGCAACGGTCATGATGCCGGATATTGTACCGAAGGCGAGAAAATGTGGTATGAAGTCGATGGAACAGACAAAAAATTCTACTGCGACGGATATGGAACCTGTGAAACAGCATATTCCGAACTTATGAAATACTGCGCAGGCAGTGCCGAATCCGATTCTGAAGACGAGTCGGAAACACCGTCCGAAATTTCCGAATGCAGCGCAAATGCAAAATTCCCGTGCAAGGATTCGCAAAGCGGGCTTATCTGGTCAACGAAAAAAGAGTTGTCTTGGGCCGAATATGACGATTCCGATACAATGGTTTATCCTGCAAAAACTTACTGCGACAACTTGACCGAAGGCGGATATTCCGACTGGCGTCTGCCGACTATTGATGAAGTGAGAACGCTCATCCAGAATTGCGAAGGCACAGTTTCCGGCGGCAGCTGCGCGGTATCAGACCCCGACCATTTGTCGCAGGACAACGATTGGACAATAGAAGCCTGCTATTACTGCGATGCCGAACAGCCCGGCTTTAATCCGGATATCCCGCACAGCAAACTCGGCGAAACCGACAATTACTGGTCTTCTTCCGTTATCTCCGATTATCCCGACAGTGCATGGGGCGTAGCTTTTGAATACGGCAATGTAAACGGCTACGGCATGGAAAGCGAAAACTCTGTCCGTTGTGTCCGCAACGCTGAATAGGCACGGTTTCAAAAAACAAATCTGG
This sequence comes from uncultured bacterium, assembly GCA_905235605.1. GTDB lineage: Bacteria > UBP6 > UBA1177 > UBA1177 > UBA1177 > UBA1177. The sequence goes on along the minus strand of CAJOMF010000021.1, from coordinate 18,218 downwards.
AAGCCAGCCTCTAAGTCAGCATTATATCCTGCCTGTGCAGAAGAAAATCGACAATGTTGATATGTGCTATTCCGGCACGGCTCATATTTATTCTGTCAAGAGAAAGAACATATTTCGGCGATGCGTCGGAAATCGGAGAAAATGCCCCGAATTCACGATCTATCGTGCGTTGATCAGCAAGAAGATATGCCACTTGAATAAAACACTTTCTGCCATCCTTGATTGCAATGAAATCGACTTCAGATTTGTAGGTTTTGCCGGTAAATACTGAATATCCTCTTAACATCAATTCGTTGCAGATAATATTTTCGAGAAAAAACGTATCATCGAAATTGACAGTGTTTGTGTTGATTATCCTGAAACCAGTATCAACAGCGTAATACTTTTCACGGTTTCCCAAAGATGACTTTCCGCTCAAGTTGTACCGGCTCACACCGTGCAGAAGGAATGCTTTTTTCATTCTGTCGATATAGTTGTAAATCGTCCGTATCGAAACAGTTTTCCCAGAATTTCTGTTATAATATGCAACAATATTTTCTGCAGAAAATTCCTTTCCGGAATTTGCAAGAATATAGAGAGCAATGTCCTTGAAAACGAACTTGTCGATTTTTGAATTTTCCTGAATAATATCACGTTTTACTATACTTTCATAAAGGTTTGAAACATAGTGTTTGACTGATGTTTCATCATAAAAATCGAATCTCAGCGGGAAACCGCCCCACTTAATATAATCATAAATCATATCGTCGCTGAAATCTCTGCCTATCAGTTCGTAGTAATCCTTCATTTCCGAAAATGAAAATGGGAAAATTTCGAATTCGACAGTTCTTCCCGTCAGCAGTGTCGCGAGCTCTCCGGAAAGCAACGTAGAATTACTTCCTGTCACAAAAATCGAAGCGTTCAGAGTCGCCCGAAATGAAGAAAGTGCTTTTTCAAAAGCCTCTATATGCTGAATCTCATCAAGAAAAATATAATATTTGTCTTTATCGCGAATGCGGTTTTTTATTTCACGATTGAGATCCGCTGCATTCTGAATGAAATCAAAATCCATATCCTCAAGATTTAGATATAAAATATGATCACCTTTCACGCCTTTTTCAACAAGTTCATCTTTGATCGTTTCAAGCAATATTGACTTTCCTGCACGACGTACACCAGTTATAACCTTGATCAAATCGACATCATAATAAGGTCTGATCAGTTCTAAATAACTTTCTCTTTTAAGTCTCATAATCACACCTCCTGCAATTCAGCATATCATTTTTTGAGATTTATGCAACATATCTTGCATAAATAGACAATTTTTCAAGTTTATTGCAAGTAAAGTTTCACAAAATCCAAATTCTTTCTTTCATTTGAACATCAAAATATATCAAAGAAAAATTGCAGATAAATAAAATAAAAATTTTTGTAAATAAATCAAGTTTTGATTTAGATGCGAGAAAAATATTTTAGAATAAATATAAAAACAAGTGAAAAACTCAACAAAAACATGTCGTCCGCAACGCTGATTAGCGCACGGTTTTCAGAACAATGGCTTGAATTTTCCCAAAATAAAACCTTTATCTTCTTTCAAGATTGGATAATATACCCCGCTTTTGGTTTTGCGGTTTATTCATAACGGATCGAAAAATGGCTGACTGTACTGAAAATAAAAAAGAGATAAAGTGGTATGACCTGAAATCACAGTTTCTCAATATCTGGAAAAATCTGATCCATCTCAATGCAGATCCGCACGATATCGCTTTCGGGCTCGCGCTCGGGATTTTCGTCGGTTTTCTGCCGATAATGGGAATTCAGATGGTGGTTGCAGGGCTTGTCTGCCTGCCGTTCAAAAGAGCGAATAAACCCGCTGCGGTCGCTGGAGTCTGGATCACAAACCCGCTCACGGTCATTCCGATCTACGCTTTCATATACTGGATAGGGACTTTTTTCTATCCGGCGGATCACGTCGTGACGCCAAGCACGATAATGACAAAAATGACTGATGTCCTCAGACTTGACGGCTTTATCGAGCAGACAAAAGGCTTTCTCGCTCTCGGGGCGGACATTTTTCTTCCGATGTGCATAGGCGGCGCGGTCGTCGGACTCATCGCCATGATCCCGACTTATTTCATAACAAAAAAATCGATAATGGTTTACCGCGCAAAAAAAAGCGCAAAAAAGGCAGGTCAGAATGCAGAGTAACGGAGTCACCGTCTTTGACCTTGAAACGACAGGTCTTTCACCGAGCTACGGCGACAGGATCACCGAGATCGGCGCGATAAAACTCGCAGGCAACAAACTTTGCGGAGTTTTTCAGACACTGGTGAATCCGGGAAGGAAAATTCCCGAAAAAATCGTTGAAATAACGGGGATCACTAACGAAATGGTCGCAGACAAACCGACTATTTCCCAGGTTCTGCCGCTTTTCGTCGACTTCATCGGTGACGATATCCTTGCGGCCCACAACGCAAAATTCGACACATCTTTCCTGCGCTACGAACTGAAAGAATGCGGCATAAACAAGAATTTTGAAACTTACTGCACTCTTCTCGCTTCACGCAAAGAGGTGAAAACTTCCGCAAATTTCAAGCTCGCGACTTTGAAGAACCACTTCAATTTAAAGCCGATGGGAGCGATGCACCGCGCACTTTCCGACGCTTACGTCACGGCACAGTTATATCTGAAAATCACGAAAAACTGGGGGACCGACACGATGAACCAGTTTGAAAAAGAGGTCGATCTCCTCATGAATTCAATGGATAAAGACGATATTTACCTTATCGATCCGAAAATCTGCTGATTAAAGAATATCGTAGTAAGAATTTGATATTTCCGCCAGAAACCGGCTTGGAAGCGCAGTCGAATTGAGTTTTCCGTACATCAGTTTTATCTGCGGATAAGTAAGTATCAGGCGCGATTTGGCGCGCGAGCAGGCGACATAAAAAAGGCGGCGCTCCTCTTCGAGATCGTCTATTTTCGTGATCGATTTTTCGCTCGGGAAGCTCCCTTCGTTGAGACTTATCACAAAAACGGTGTCCCACTCAAGCCCTTTCGCACTGTGGATCGTCGAAAGGACCACTTTGTTGCGGTTTTCCGAAGCGTCAGCCGGGATTTTCGACGAACTGAGCTTAGAATCGGGCGGATCAAGGGCAAAATCGGTGAGGAAATTTTCAAGTCTGGTGTATTTCGAAGCAAGCTGGATGAGAGTGGGAAAATCCTTCAGCCTGTCATCGGAGTCGTCTTCAAGCTCTTCAAGGACAGGTTTATAAAATTCAATAATTATTTCAAGCACTTTAGTTATTTTAAGTTCGTCGTTCGAAGCCGCTTCGAGCATATCACAGAGGCGCACAAGTTCTCCAAAATATTTCTTTTTTGCATGCGCATTTATCGCCTGAGTTCCTTTTTCGGCAAAACTTTCCGCTATTTTTGCGGCAGTTGCAGCACCGATCCCGGGAACGAGCTTGAAAATGCGGTTCAAAGCGACCGAATCTTTCGGATTCTGGATCACCTTCGCATAACTCAGAACATCCTTTATGTGCCGCCTTTCGACGAATTTTATCCCGCCGTATACCGCGAAATCTATGCCTCTGCGAAGAAGAGATGCCTGAACAAAGTTGGCATGGAAACTCGAGCGGTAAAGAACTGCGATCTCTTCAGGTTTTATGCCGCTTTCAAGCAGTTTTTCGATCTCCGATGCAACAAATTCCCCTTCATCCTCAGCCGAAAGAAAACGCTTTACGCAAGGCCTCTCACCCACTCTTTCGATGTTCGAAACGAGCGCTTTTTCGTAGGAAACGTAAAAATTCCTGATTATCTCGTTCGTGTAGGCAAGAAGCGTCCTTTCGGAGCGGTAGTTCCTGAAAAGCTTGATCAGACGGGCATCCTCCCACTTTTGCGGAAAGCGGAGAATGTTCTCGAAATTTGCTCCTCTGAAAGCGTAAATGCTCTGCGAATCGTCGCCGACGACCATAATGTTGCGGCTTTTCGCGGCGATAAGATCGGCAATTTTACCCTGAAAAATGTTGGTATCCTGATACTCGTCAACCATAACGTACTCGTAGCGGTTCTGTATCCTTTCAAGGGCTTCCGGCGACTTTTCGAGAAGCTGCAGGAACTTTTCAAGAAGATCGTCATAGTCGAGCATGTTGCGTTCCGCCTTGTATTTTTCATACTCTCCGGCAATCTGACTGATCACATCTGAAAATTCCGAGTATTTCGAATAGTAGCCGTCGATCACCTCTGCAATAGACTTCGCATGGTTCCTAGCGCGGCTTATGATCTCGGCGATCGTCCCTTTTTTCGGCATCGTTTTTCCGTTTTTCTTGATGTCGAGAGTATTTTTTATAAGGTCGATCATATCGGCAGAATCGACAGTATCGCATATCGTGAAATTGGGCATGATCCCGATGAAACGCCCGTATTTCCTGAGCTGGATGTTCGCAAAACTGTGGAAAGTCCCCGCTGTTATCCTGTCGGCAACTTCAGAGCCGATGAGCCGGTTCACGCGATCCGTCATCTCGCCTGCAGCGCGTCTCGTGAATGTGAGAAGAAGTATCGATTCCGGCCTTATCCCCTTCTGAAGCATGTAGGCCGTGCGGTAAACTATCGTCCGCGTCTTTCCGCTCCCCGCTCCGGCAATGACAAGAACTGGTCCCGTGAGTGCGAAAACCGCGGCACACTGCGCCGAATTGAGCTGACTTTCGTAAATTTTTTCGATCTCACCTTTTTTCAAAACCGGAGCATCCGCCGGCCGCTCTTCGATCCCCTTGATGACAGTTCTCAGCTCGCTGTAACGTGCCCTGTCGGCACTGTCGAGTTCCGGAAATTCATACTCCGCAGTGGATATAACAGGATCATCCTCTAATAATTTGCCGTCATCAGAAACAATGTATCTCGCCATTTTTTCACCCGAAAAATCAAACCGCACTGATATTACGTTTTTTTTTAAATCTGGCAACACGCTTGTGATTTACAATCATTCCTTTTCTTTTCAACAGTCCATTTTTCCTCATCCAACCTTTGTGTGTCCAAATTTTTTGGTGGCAGAACACCTCCCCACTGCGGCGAGGGACATCATTGTCATGGCTTAGGCCTGCCCGCCTGCAGATTCGTCGTCATGTTGAGCAAAGCGAAACATCTCTCAAAAACTTGCCTTTCTTCTGTCATTTTCTAAACTCTTTTGTTTTTTTGATGATTTAATTTGAAGAAAAAATGACTCCGCAACGCCGATCAGCTCACGGTATTCACAAAACAAGGGTTTGAAATTCAGATCTTGGATTTAGATATTGAAGTAAAGTTCGTATTCCTGAGGCGTCGGAGCGTTGTAGACGTAGCGCGCTTCAGCCTTTTTAGCTTTGATCCAAAGGTCGATCAGAGCCTTCGGGAATGCGGGCATCAGGTATTCGTTGTCAGCAGCGAGACCGTCGAGAACGGCGTTGAGATTGAGCGGGAACATTTTGCCGTTGTCTTTATCGTGGTAGTTGCTTTCAAGCGGATCTCTGCCTTTTTTGATGCCGTCAACACCTGCAAGGATCATCGCACTCAGGAAGTAGTAGATATTTGCTGTCGCGTCACCCGTTCTGTATTCGATCCTCTCTTCACCTTTTGCGAGATATCCCGGGATCCTGATCGATGCTTCGCGGGATCCTTTTGCAAATGTCGCGCTTACCGGAGCTTCAAAGCCCGGAACAAGGCGTTTGTAGGAGTTCGTGCTCGGATTCGAGAAAGCAAGGAGCGATCCCGTCAGACTGTGGTCAATAATGCCTGCCGTGTATGAAAGAGCCTCTTTCGAAAGACCGTGCAGACCATCGCCTGCAAAGAAGGATGCGCCGTTTTTGACAAGGAACTGGTGAACGTGCATTCCGTTTCCGGCAATGTTGTAGACCGGTTTCGGCATGAAAGTTACGAAAATCCCGTGCTCGCGTGCAACGTTTACGATTATCCACTTAGCCAGAGAAACTTTGTCGCCCGCTTCTGCAAGGCTGATGAAGTTGAGCTCGATCTCAAGCTGGGATGCGCTGACTTCGTGGTGATGGTATTTTACCGGAATGCCGACAGCTTCCATCGCCGCAACGATGTCATTCCTCATTTCGAAGTATTTGTCAGCCGGAGTAAGTCTGTGGTAGCCCTGCTGGATCCCGAAACGCGGAGCATCGTCGTAATCGGGACCGATCCCTTCCTGGCTCTGGACTTCGTAGAAGCTGTGCGAATACTCGCTTGAATATCGGACACTGTCGAAAGCGTGGAACTCAAGCTCGATGAGGACTTTCGCGTCGTCTGCGATCTTCTGTTCCCTGAGATATACCGCAGTCTTCTTTGCGATGTTGCGCGGATACTGGTCAAAAGGCTCGCCCGTCGTCAGATAAACGTCGCAGAAAACGTGAGCTATTGTGTGTCCTTCCTTTTCCTCGACGAAGACCGTCGAAAGATCGGGTTTTGCGACCATATCTGACTTGTCGACTTTTGCGTAACCGAAGTTCGATGCGTCAAAACCGATGCCTTTTTCAAAAATCTTTTCCGAAATATAACCTTTGGGAAGCGTCACATGCCTGATCGTGCCGTTGATGTCGATCATCAGCATGCTGAGAAAATCAATGTTGTCGAAATTACCGTCAAATTTTCTGAAGTTCATTTTTTCCTCCAATAAGAATTAGCAAAAACATCGGGCAACGGTAGCAGATAAAAACTTTATTTCAAGAATAACTGAGGGTAAAATATTGCGTTTTTCGGTTTTTCGGAGGAAATCATGCTGAAAATCATAATTTGCGACGATCCGCTTTTTTACATCAAAAACAGAACCGACAAGCTCCCGTGGGATGCCGCTTCGAAGGATGATTTTTTTGCGCATCTGCTTGATCTGGTGCGGCAGAACAGAAGTTTCAGCATTGCCTACGGCGAATATCTTTTCGATGACGACGCAAAGGCTGTGACACTGCTCGAAACGCTTGAGGGAAGCACTTCCGACATCACACTTTTCTGCCGAGAAGCTGCTCTTCCGGCGGCGATCATGCGCTACGCAGCGATAGAAACACAGAAACCCGACCTTTCTATATTTTCGGAAAAAACAGAGGCTCTTCCCTTCTCAAAAAAGACGAAAGAGACAATTTTCGAAAATCTCAAAGGTTTCCCGTTCTCAAGGATCGACGACCTTCTGGATACAGTTGCAGAATTTGAGGAAAATCAAGCAGTTGAATACGTTTTGCAGTCGAAGAGAAGTCTTCTCATGCAGAACGAGATCCTTGAAGTCATAAATGTTGACGACGGGATTTCCGGTATCGGCGGCTACGACGACCTGAAACAGTGGATAACCGAGCGCAGAAACAACTTTTCGGAAGAAGCTCGAAAATTCGGGATCCCGATGCCGAAAGGAATGCTCATGCTCGGTGTTCAGGGGTGCGGAAAATCGCTTACAAGCAAGGTCATCTCGAACATCTGGAACTTTCCGCTCGTCAGGCTCGACTTCATCAACCTTTTCAGGAAAGGTCAGAGCGTCGAAGAACTTCTGAAATCGGCGATCGCGACGATCGAAGGTTTTGCTCCCGTCGTTCTGTGGATAGACGAAATCGAAAAGGCGCTCTCGCAGGAAGGTGAAGGTGCCGAGATCCGCCGAGTTTTAGGCTGGCTTATGACCTGGATGCAGGAAAAAACGGAGCCTGTTTTCTTAGTCGCGACCGCAAACAGAGTCTCGCTGCTTCCGCCTGAACTTCTTAGAAAAGGGCGTTTCGACGAAATCTTCTTTGTTGATCTTCCTTCAAAACCTGAACGCGAGGAGATTTTCAAAATACACCTCAAAAAAAGAGGGAGAAATCCCGAAGAGTTCGACACAGACAAGCTGGCAGGAAATTCCGAAGGCTTCAGCGGCGCCGAGATCGAGCAGACTGTCATCGACTCGCTCATCACGGCATATTCGAGAAACTGCGAACTGACGCAGAAAATATTGGAAGAGATCCTCCGCAGAACGGTTCCGCTTTCAAAAACCTACGAAGAAAACATCAAAGAACTCAGGATCTGGTCGAGAAACCGCGCAAGAAACGCTTCCGGTAACAGAAAAATAGAATCCTTCTTCGGAAATTAGCACAAAAAAGCTTCAAGCCTCATTTAAAACCTTTAAAACAATGTCGGGGAAAAGAATCGGGAAAGTGGTGCCCAGGGACAGAATCGAACTGCCCACACGGGGATTTTCAGTCCCCTGCTCTACCGACTGAGCTACCTGGGCACCAACGGGCGGCATAGTATTCAAATCAGATTCGATGTCAAGAAAAAAATCCCGAAAAATTAATTTTATGAATTTTTCTGCTATTATCAGCCGTTTTTTGACGGAGGAAGCGATGACTTTGGATATTGTTTTAGCAGTTTTCATCCTGCTTGCGATGGTTGCGGGATACCTTGGCGGAGGTTTCAAGGAGATCTTCAAACTCGTGATCTTCGCCGCGATCTTTGCCGCCTTCAAGATCCCCTCTTTCGAAAGCGCAATGCAGGAGCTTGCAGGACCGAAATTCTATACCACTTTCTACATCGTCGCGTTCATAGGCTCATATTTCCTCATTTACAAAATACTCTTTTTCGTCCTCCGCGACCTCATAAAGGAAAAAGAGGGGGCTCTCGGCAAAACAAACAAAACTTTGGGAATAGTTTTCGGATTTTTCAAAGGTCTCGCCGTCATTTTCGTGATGATCTACATCTTTGATTCGCTCGTAAAGCACAATATTTTTACCGAACTCAAGCCTTACACCGAAGATTCCGTGTTATACACACTGACAAAAATCATTATTAACAAAACCGGACTTATTTTCTTTTAGGAGAGGATCATGCAGGACGTAGTTGTTCCGGTATCGGCATTTGTGCACGACCTTAAAAACGCGGTCGAAGGCGCTTTCGGCTTTGTCGCACTGCGCGGCGAGATAACGAATCTTACGCGGGCTTACTCAGGTCACATCTATTTCACGCTCAAGGATAACGACGCCCAGATCAAGTGCGCCCTTTTCAAAAATCAGCAGAAAATGAACAAAGCCGAAATCAAAAACGATGCCGAATACGTGGTTTACGGCAGGATCTCGGTCTATGAACCGCGCACCGAGATCACTCTCGTCGCATCTCTTGTAGTGCCTTTCGGCGAAGGCCTTGCGGCAATGCAGCTCAAAATGCTGAAAGAAAAACTTTATAAAGAGGGCGTTTTTGACCAATCCCACAAAAAACCTCTTCCAGAATATCCGGCAGTAGTCGGCGTCGTCACGGCTGAAAGCGGAGCCGCGATACATGACATCATAAAAGTTTCGAGAAAGCGCTTTCCGGCAGCCCAGATAGTCCTCTCACCCGCACTGGTCCAGGGTAGAGACGCCCACTTGAGCATAATTGCGGCACTCGAAAAACTCTCCGTGCTTGATGAAGTCGAAGTCATAATAATCGGCAGAGGCGGCGGCTCGAAAGAAGACCTGGAGCCATTCAATTCAGAAGAGCTTGCACGGCGCGTAATCGCCTGCGAAAAACCGATAGTCAGCGCAGTAGGACACGAAACCGACACCACGATCTTGGATTTGGCGGCAAGTTTTTCTGTCGCAACTCCGAGTGCGGCGGCTGAGCTCATCTTCCCCGACAGTACTGAGATCCTTCAGAACACAAAACACACAGTTGATCTCATGAGAAAAGAGACCGAAGGGATCCTCTTTTCAAAATTCATGCAGCTCGACAACCTCACACTTTCGCTCAAAAACCCGAGAGAGATCATAAATTCGATCCTTCATGACACCGAAAGGCTGATGTTCAAAGCAGAAAAGATCCTCAAAGAAATTATAAACCGGAAAAGTGCGGAACTTTCCGACCTTGAAAAAAGACTGGAAACAGTCAACCCGCTCTCCCCGCTGCAGAGAGGTTTTGCAATAGTTTCGCAGAACGGAAAAACCGTCAAAAAAAGTGTTGAACTTGAGCCTGCTTCGCCGTTTGAAATAAGGTTCGGCGACGGGAAAGTGGAGATTAAGGAGTAGGGTTTAGGGTCCTTAAGGACTTTAGGGACTTTAAGGACCTTAGACTTTAAACTTTACAATTCCAGCTGTTCCGCGATTTCGAGGACTGCCTTTCTTCCTTCTTCCAAAGTGCCGTGGAATGTGAATCCGGCTGCATTTTTGTGACCGCCGCCGCCGAATTTCTGCGCTATCGGGATGCAGTCGATATCGCCTTTGCTTCGGACGCTGAATTTCCACACTTTGCCATCTTCGACTTCGCGGATTCTGAAAATGATCTTGACTGAGCCTATTCTGCGGATCTCTTCGACGAAAGGATCGATCTCATCTATCGAAAGGTTAAATCTTTCAAGCTGATCGAGCGTGGTCGCGAAGAAAACGACTTTTCCGTCGCGGAATTTTTCCATGCTCTGAATGACTTCTGCGAACATCGCGAACCAGTTTTCAGGCAGCGTTTCAAAGAATTTAGAGCAGAAATCACCGTAATTTATGGTTTCGGCAAGTTCCGAAACAATAAAAAGCGCCTCTTTGTCGGTGCTTGCGTAGCGGAGTCCGCCGGTATCGCCGAAAATTCCGAAGCAGATGTCCTCGGCCTCACCTTTCGTGAGAACGTGACCGATGTTTTTCGCCCAGCGGTAGACTATCGCGGCTGTTGCGCTCGCCCCTTCGTCGGAGACTTCGGCATCGTAAAAGCCGCATTCTCTGTGTCTGTGGTGGTCAAACAGGATCTTGCTGCTTTTTGAAGCCGAAAGTTTGGCAAAAAACGCTTCTCCGGTACGCTCCGGAGCTGCGCTGTCGAGTATAAAATAAAGATCCGGCTCGAAATCGGGAACAGTTTCACCCGCCGAGTCTGAATTTTCCAGAAATGCGCCGTTGTAGGGATATTTGTCGCTGCGGTAAAGTGTTACCTCCTTCCCCATCGACCTCAGGATCGAGCAGACTGCAAGCGCACTTCCCATGCAGTCGGGATCGGGATTGACGTGCCCCGCGACGATAACTGTTTTTGAATTTTCCAAAATTTCATTGATCTTACTGAAATCGCTCATTTTCACCTCCTAAAAAACGCGGCATTATATTTATTTTGGAATCATTGTAAAATCAGATTGCGGATTTATCTTGCATAATCAGGCGGAAAAAATATAACGAAGCCCAAGTTTTGGGAGGTAAAAATGCTTCGTTCAATCGTTATAAAAGGTGCGAGACACCACAATCTGAAAAATTTCGACATCGAGATCCCGCATGAAAAACTGGTCGTAGTGACGGGCGTTTCGGGAAGCGGCAAAACGACGCTTGCATTCGACACGATCTACGCCGAGGGGCAGCGCAGATACGTCGAAAGCCTTTCGAGCTATGCCAGAATGTTCCTCGAACTTTCGGAAAAACCTGAAGCCGATCTCATTGAAGGTCTCTCGCCTTCGATCGCGATCCAGCAGCGCGGTCTCAATGCAAGTCCGCGCTCGATCGTGGGAACAACGACCGAAATTTACGACTACATGCGACTTCTTTTCGCCCGTGCAGGCAAGGTCCACTGTCACAGCTGTGGCCGCGAGATAACGAAAACTCCGGCAGCAAAGATCGTCGAAACCGTTCTCAACAAAACCGGTAAAAAAGTACTCATTCTCTCTCCCGTCGTAAGCGGCAGGAAAGGAACTTATGAAAAACTTTTCGAAGACCTCAACAAAGAAGGCTATCTGCGCATAATCATTGACGGAACCGAATACAGGCTCGACGAGGAGATGCCGAAACTCGACAAGTTCAAAAAGCATGACATAAACCTTGTGGTGGACAGGCTGGCGATAAAAGCAGACACAGACGCGGTGCGCGTTCAGGCCTCGATCGAAACGGCTCTCAAAAAAGGAAACGGCAAAGTTATCGTCAAGGAGTTGGACGGCGAAGAAAAGCTGTTCAGCGAAAATTTTGCCTGCCCATACTGCGATATTTATTACGACGAGATCGAGCCGAGAACCTTTTCTTTCAACAATCCGGCAGGTTCATGCCCCGGATGCAGCGGTCTCGGAACGCGTACTTACATGGATGTCAACAAAATTTTAGTAGATCCGACCCAGCCGATAAACAAAGCGATGCCTGCTCTGGGCTCGTTCACAAAGTTTTCTATCAAGCAGATCGCCGAACATTACGGCGAAAATCCGAAGCTCCCTTTCAACAAATTTTCGCCGAAAGTGCAGAACGCAATACTTTACGGCTCCGAGGACGAAATCGACTTCAGCATGAAAACTTCCACCACTACCTACAACATGAAACGAAAATACGAAGGGATCGTCCCGTTGCTCGAACGCCGCTGGAGAGAGACCGAATCCGAAGCTATGAGGGAAGAACTCGCGCAGTTTCTGGCGGAAGGCGTCTGCCCCGAATGCGGCGGAAAAAGGCTCAGCAAAAAGGCGCTGTCAGTCACGATCGGCGGCATGAACATTTTTGAAATGTGCGAAATTCCGGTGCGCGAACTCTTCGCAAAACTCTCAGACGACAGCTTTTTCGGATTTTCCGATTTCGAGCGCGAAGTCGCGGCAAAACCGCTCAAAGAGATCCGCTCGCGCCTCAAATTCCTTGATTCAGTCGGACTCGGATATCTCACTTTGAACCGCAAGACGAACTCGCTTTCTGGCGGAGAGGCGCAGAGGATAAACCTTGCAAGCCAGATCGGTTCGGCTCTCACAGGAGTCACCTACGTTCTGGATGAACCGAGCATCGGACTTCATCCGAACGACACAGATAAGTTGGTAAATTTACTTAAAAATCTCCGTGATATCGGAAACAATGTCATAGTCGTTGAACACGATAGAGAAATCATCGAAGCAGCAGATTTTCTCGTCGATTTAGGTCCGGGAGCAGGTGAAAAAGGAGGCGAACTTCTCTTCGCTGGCGTTTCGAAGGATATCCTTGATGTGAAAAAATCTCTCACTGCCGACTATTTGAGCGGCAGAAAAGTGATCGAAATTCCGAAAACACGCAGAAAACCGGCAGGCTGGATAACGCTTTCGGGAGTAACGACAAACAACCTGCAGAATGTGACGGCAAAGATCCCCCTCGGCGTTCTGTGCTCGGTCACCGGAGTTTCGGGAAGCGGAAAGAGCTCGCTCGTCATGGAAACTCTCATCCCCGCATTGAAAAAAGAGAAAGCACAGTTTAAATCAATAAAAATAGACGGGAAAATCGATGAGCTCATCGAGATCGACCAGTCGCCCATCGGCAGGACTCCGAGATCGAATCCGGCAACTTACGTCGGTTTGTTCGGTTACATACGAGACCTTTTCGCCGCGATGCCCGAAGCAAAGGCACGCGGTTACAAAGCAAGCCGATTTTCCTTCAACGTCAAGGGCGGCAGATGCGAAACATGCCAGGGCGCCGGGATCATCAAAATCGAGATGAATTTCATGCCGAACACTTTCGTCAAATGCCCCGACTGCGGCGGAAAACGCTTCAGCGACGAAACTCTGCAGGTAAAATTCAAAGGTTACGACATCCACGACATTCTTGAAACAGATGTTGCGAAGGCGGCTGAAATTTTTGCACCCTTCCCAACGATAAAGCGCAAGCTCGACCTTCTCAACTCGATCGGACTCGGTTACATCAAGCTCGGTCAGCCGGCTCACACACTTTCCGGCGGAGAGGCGCAGAGGATAAAACTTGCCGAAGAACTTTCCAAAAAACGCTCCGACAGCTCGGTCTACATACTCGACGAACCGACGACAGGACTTCACTTCGACGACGTGAAAAAACTCATCGCGATACTCAACCAGCTCGTCAACAAAGGCTCGACCGTCATCGTCATCGAACACAATCTCGACATAATCAAGTCATCCGACTACATAATCGACATCGGTCCTGAAGGAGGCGACCGCGGCGGAAAGATCGTTGCGGCAGGCACGCCCGAAGAAGTCATGAAGAGCAGAGATTCGCTTACCGGAAAGTGGCTGAAAACATTATAAAAATCCATTCAGCAAGTAAAGCATCCAAGATATTTACGGTCATCTTTTTCCAAAATTCGAACAAAAAAGTCATAAGTTTGAAAAAAACCAACTGTTCAAGTAATTAAACTTGCAATTTTACTTAACAATTTCAGCAATTTTCTTTTATTTGACTTTTGTTTTCCCGACACTAAGATAGCCGCCGTTGAATTGGTTGAATGTTTTTAAACATAATTTTGGAGGCTAAAAAATGGGCGAAACTCAGAACACGAAACTCAATGTTACGGACAGCAAAATCAAGGATATCACCGATTTCCTGAAATCTTCCGTTCTTGAACCTGCCGAACAGGAAAAAGAGACAATCATCAAAGACGCGAAATCAGAAGCTGCAAAAATCGTCTCCGACGCTAAAAAAGAGGCTGAAGAGATCATCGCAAACGCAAAAAAAGAAGCTGAAACGATGACGCACAACACCGAATCGGCTCTGAAGATCGCGGCGAAACAGTCAGTCGACAAACTCAAACTCGCTCTTGAAAAAGAGGTTCTCACGGCAGCTGTCGCGGCACCGGTAAAAGATGCAATGAACAGCGAAGCACTCATCAAAGAGTTCGTTTCGGAATTCCTTAAAATATATGCCGACAAAGGTTCGTTTGCAATCGAACTTCCGGCTGCACTTAAGGAAAAACTCGCTTCCTACGTAAAAGCTCAGATCGACGCAACGGGCGCAAAAGGGATCAAACTCGGCGATGAGACCCTTCCCTCCGGATTTGCCGTCAAGGCATCGGACGGAGCACTCCGTTACGATTTCACCGATGAATCGGTTACAGAACTGCTTACTGAATACATCAGACCCGAACTTAGAAAAGCACTGTTTTCGAAATAGCGGGGTGATTAAGCATGAAGTTTAATCACTACACGATAGCCGCTCTGCCGCATCTGAGCTGGGACAGCGACCTTCCATGCACTCTGGCGGAACTTCTTGAAGAATTCGACATGCAGCTTGAACCTCTGCGCGAGGGGATCTGCAGCATCCTTCTTCTTGACGACCTCAGAAACATGGAACTGCTGATCAAATCTAAGGCGGGTGCAGGCGGAAACACCGCAGACGGGAAAACCGACTTCTACCGCGCAGGGATCACGAAGCCGGAAGAACTCGAACTTTTCGTAGACGATCCGAAGCACAACACTCCCGATTTCGTCTATCCCGAATTTGTCGAAGACTTTTTCGAAACATGGAAAACGAATGAAGAAATGGCTTCGCACATCGAAGAACTTTATACCGGCTACTACGCATGGATGGAAAGCAGCAAAAACGCTTTCCTTGCCCGCTACGGCACGAACATGATGATAATGAGCACGATAATTTCGGCTCTCAGGATGATGAAAAGCGGTTCCGACCTCGACAAAAATCTGAAAGGCGACGCCGATGCCGTCAAAATGATACTCGAAAACAGGAACAACGCCGATTTAGGACTCAAAGGATATTTTCCTGAAGTCGCTGAAATTGTTACTCTTTTCGACAAAAGCAAAACTCCGCTCGAAGTTGAAAGAGAGCTTGACAGGATACGTTTCGCGCTTCTTGACGAAGTCGGTCAGGACAAACCTTTTGCAGACCATATAATTTACGGCTACATAATCGGTTTCCAGCTCAAAGACAGATGGACGACGCAGAACGACGAAGCCGGAATACAGATACTTGAGAACATAATTAAGGGAAATTATTGATAGGAGACTACAAATGGATGAAAAAACAAAAGGGACAATCATTGCCGCGCAGGGCAACCTTGTTACCGTAAAATTCGACGGAACGATCCGTCAGAATGAAGTTGTTTTCGTTAAGACCGGCGGACAGTCGCTCAAGGGCGAGGTCATCGAGATCAACGGAAACGAAGCGAAAGTCCAGATCTTCGAACCGACCGACGGCATCAGATACGGCGACGAAGTCGTTTTCGAGAAGGAACTTCTCTCCGTCGAACTCGGACCGGGACTTCTAAAAAGAGTCTTCGACGGTCTTCAGAACCCGCTTGAAGATATTGCAGAAGCTGCGGGATACTTCCTCAAAAGAGGCATCTACCTTCCTCCGCTTCCCCGCAACATCAAGTGGCAGTGGAATCCGACGGCTAAAGTGGGCGACACAGTCTACAGAGCACACTTCCTCGGCTGGGTCCCCGAAGAAAACATCAAGCACCAGATCATGGTTCCTTTTAATTTTATAGGTAAAGGTATCGTAAAATCGATAGCTGCTCCAGGCGAATACACAGTAGAGCAGGAGATCGCGAAGATCGAAGACGAAAAAGGAAATGTCCGTTCGGTCAACATGATAAATCTGTGGCCTGCGAAATTCGCGCTCCGCTTCGGTGAAAGACTCCTTCCGACCGAACAGCTCGTTACTTCGCAGCGCATCATCGACGGTCCCTTCCCTGTTGCAAAAGGCGGAACGTTCTGCACTCCCGGACCATTCGGCGCAGGCAAAACCGTCCTTCAGCACCAGATCTCAAAGTATGCGACGACTCAGATAGTAATCATCGTCGCATGCGGCGAGCGTGCAGGTGAAGTTGTTGAAATTCTTCGTGAATTCCCGCACCTTGACGACCCGCAGACCGGAAAGAAGCTCATGGACAGGACCTGCATCATCTGCAACACTTCTTCAATGCCCGTTGCAGCGCGTGAAAGCTCGATCTACATGGGCGTTGCGATCGCAGAATACTACAGGCAGATGGGTATCGACTGCCTTCTTCTCGCAGACTCGACTTCGAGATGGGCACAGGCTCTCCGTGAAATGTCGGGAAGACTTGAGGAGATCCCGGGCGAAGAAGCATTTCCGGCTTACCTCGCTTCACGAATTTCGGAACTTTATGAAAGAGCCGGCGTGATCAGGCTTTACAACGGCGAGCAGGGTTCGCTCACGATCGGCGGATCGGTAAGCCCCGCAGGCGGTAACTTCGAAGAGCCGGTAACCCTTTCTACACTTGCAGTCGTCGGATGTTTCTTAGGTCTCAGCAGACAGAGATCGGATGCCAGAAGATTCCCGGCTATCGATCCTCTCATCAGCTGGTCGAAATACGGCGAGAGATTCGCGGCACACGGCGACGACAAGATGAAGGAAAGGATCAAAATCATCGAAAAAGCGCAGAAAATGATCATCGAAAGCGACGATATCGGCAAAAAGATGTCGGTCGTAGGCGAAGAAGGTATCAGCATCGACGATATGGTAACCTACCTCAAAGGCGAGTTCTACGATGCGGTTTATCTCCAGCAGAACGCTTATGACAAGGTCGATACGGCGACGAGCATGGACAGGCAGAACGAGCAGCTCGGCATCATCTCGAAAGTCCTCGACAAGAACTTCAAGTTCGACGACAGGGAAAAGGCGAGAAACTACTTCCTCGACCTTACCGACAAGATAATCCAGCTCAACTACCTTCCGCGCGAGGCTTCGATCTACGGCGAAAAGAAGCAGGAAATACTCAACATGATCGAGGGAGAATAACATGGTAAAGACATACAACCGAATCGAAAGGATCAAAGGAAGTATCGCTCAGGTAAAGGCTGAAGGCGTAATGCTGGGCGAACTTGCGCAGATAAAAATGAATGACGGCAGATCGACTTTAGGTCAGGTCATCGGCTTCAACGGCGACAGAGTCAGCCTTCAGATCTTCGCCGGAACGAAAGGCGTCGGTACGGGCGACCAGATCCGCTTCCTCAGCAAACCGATGCAGGTAAACTGCGGCGAAAGCATGCTCGGAAGAGTTTTCAACGGCAGCGGCGAGCCGATCGACAACGGTCCCGAGATCATGGCTGAAAAAGTCGATATCGGCGGACCTTCCTTCAACCCGTCGAAAAGGATCGTTCCGAAGAGATTCGTCAGAACGAACATCCCGATGATCGATATGTTCAACGCTCTCGTCATCAGCCAGAAGATTCCTATTTTCTCGATTTCCGGCGAGCCTTACAACGAACTTCTCGCACGAATCGCGAGCCAGACCGACGCCGACATCATCATTCTCGGCGGCATGGGTCTCAAATTCGACGACTACCAGTTCTTCAAGGACTACTTCACGAGAACGGGCGCTATGGAAAAAACTTCCATGTTCATTCACCTCGCTTCAGACCCGGTCGTTGAGTGCGTCCTCGTTCCCGACATGGCACTTGCTGCAGCGGAACAGTTCGCTATCAAAGACAAAAACGTCCTCGTTCTTCTTACCGATATGACTTCGTTCAGCGACTCACTGAAAGAAATCTCGATTTCCATGGATATGGTTCCTTCGAACCGCGGTTATCCTGGTTCGCTCTATTCCGACCTTGCTTCGAGATACGAAAAGGCGGTCGATATCGAAGGTTCCGGCTCGAT
>CAJOMF010000020.1 GCA_905235605.1 uncultured bacterium | reverse complement strand
TTTCTCCTTGAAAAAAGTTGATAAGATTGCGAAAATATTGAAGAAAAAACTTGACTTTTGAAAAACGGCTATACGATTTTTAATATCAACAAAAAACCGTAAAATTATTAGGTATTATCAGAAACAAAGCAAATTTTTAAGCGTTATTTTCTGACAGTCAATTTATAGTTCGCGTTTCTGTTCCAACAGAACTTCTTCAGCGAGATATGCGTCGCTTAAACAATGAAAATCGCTGATTCCGTTGCTCATCAGCATGTAAGTGTTCGAATTATAAAATAAATCCATCGCTTTTTCAGAATCTATGCCGGCCGATTTTGCAATCAAAGCAATAATTCTCGCATATTTCATCTGTAAAAGTGTTTTATCGGCAGTCATTTTTTGCTCCGAAAACTTCATAGAAAGTTTCAAAATGCAGAACTTCGTTCAAAATATTCTGGGTTACGAAACAAATCTGATTGTTCGGTTTTTCATACCTCAGACGTTTTAATGCCGTTTTTTTACTTATTAGATTCGAAAAATAAAGCTCAACGGTGTTGAATACTTTGTCATTAGCGATTCCGCCCTCAATTATGTCGTAATTCAAAAATTCTTTTCCGCCTGCACGGTTGCTGAGAACAAAGTCGAGCCACTCTTCGTTGTATTCACTGAATTTTCTGTAACGGCATTTTTTATCGAGATCCGTGTTGTCAAACGAGTAAACGCTTATGAAAGCACGCTTTCCCAATGCGAGAAACCGCTTAATCCATGCTTCGGCCTGTTCCTTCAAATCAGTCGTATAGAAACCTTTTCCGAAATCAAGATTGTCGCGTCCTATAGAAACAAGCGGACTTTCCACAATCACTGTTGAGCCGTGATAAACTTTCATGCGACAAGGTTCCTTTCTTTCAGGACTGAAATTATTTCATCAACGATATATTGCTTGCTTTGCGTGTGCAGAGCTTCATAAGAAGGAACGATATAAGAGTTCAAAAGTCCGCTTTCATTCAGTATATTAAAAACTTCCGCACCGGTTTTTCCAAGCCGTTCAGCAACATTTTCAATGCAAAAAACCGAATATTCTATCTGTTTGTCACTCATCTCGAAGCCTCCACACAAACTGCCGCATTATACTCAGTTTTTTGGAAAAATCCATGTGTTTTTGTGTAAATATCTGATCAAATTCCGCTAAGCAGAAAATCGGCAATGTGCATTGTGGTGATCCCGTCGGTATTTCCGGCGGCAAAATCGTCAAGACGAACGACGTATTTCGGATAGTTGTCTTTGATTTTCCGAAGATTTTCGTATTCTCTCACCTCAGTTTTCGTGCTGTTTATCCCGCGGCATACCTGAATGTAGATTTTTTGGTTTTGTTTTATTGCAACAAAATCGATCTCAAAAGTATCCATTTTTCCGACATAAACCGAGTATCCGCGTGACAAAAGCTCGATATATATGATGTTCTCGAGCATTGCAGAAACTGAATCCGGATCATATCCGAGCACGGCATAACGCAGCGAAGTGTCGGCGAGATAAAATTTTTCCTGAGTTTTAAGGAACTCCTTCCCTTTTATGTCGTAACGCGAACACCTGTGCAGAATGTAGGCTCTTTCAAGTTTGTCGAGATAGGCGTAAACCGTTTCGGGATCCATCGCTCTCATCTGTTTTTTCATATATTTCGAGAGTGTGAGGGCAGAAAAAGGTCTTCCGGCGTTATCAAAAGCGTATTTCACGACTCTTTCAAGCTGATCGACTTTTCTGATATCGTTTCTTTTCACGATGTCAGTAAAAATCGTGGAATTGTAAATATCGCGGACTATCGTGTAAGCCTCGTCCTCTGAATAATCGCGGAGATGTACCGCCGGAAAGCCGCCGAAGCGCATGAAACGGGCGAATTCATCCTTCACAGTTCCCTTTTCAGTGTATGTTTCGCGGAAATCGAAATATTCGGAAAAAGTAAGCGGAAAAATGCGGAAAGAAACATATCTTCCGGTAAGATAAGTCGAAATTTCGCTTGACATCATCCTTGAATTCGAGCCTGTCACATAAATATCGGTGTCGTAACCGCTCATGAGTGAATTAACCGTTTTCTCCCACGAGTCTATTTCCTGGATCTCATCAAGAAAAATATAAGTTTTCCTGTTTTTGCAAAGGTGTTTCTTTATTTCTTCAAAAAGCGAAAGATGGGTCATATTCTCGTATTCAAGAGAATCGAGCCTGTAAAAAAGAATCTGCTCTTCCTTTATTCCGCGCCCGGTCAAAGCTTCACGCAGCATCTGCATGATAGTCGATTTGCCGCACCGCCTGATACCTGTAAAAATCTTCACAAACGGTGTATCTACAAACGGAAGAATTTTTTCCATATACTTTTTTCTGTAAATCATGAACCACCTCCTGCGAGTGTATTTTTAACAAATTAAAGATTTTCGTCAAGAGTTTATCGGATTACAACCCGATAAAGTTCAAATTTTTGTCAAGTTTATCGGAGTATAACCCGACAAACTTCTAATCGTGCAGAAATCCGATAAGAGTGTCCGAGGGTGCGCCGCCGCGCGAAAGGACTCGTCCGAGCCCTGAAAGATAAGCCTTTCTGCCCGCTTCTATCGCCTGTCTGAAAGCGTCAGCCATCTTCGGAAGGTCTCCGGCAGTAGCTAAAGCGGTATTTGACATTATCGCCGCAGCCCCCATTTCCATTGCTTCGCATGCCTGCGAGGGGCGGCCTATTCCGGCATCGACGATTATCGGAAGGTCGATTTCGTCGATCAGTATCTGTATGAAATCGCGCGTTGACAGGCCTTTGTTCGAGCCGATCGGAGACGCGAGCGGCATGACCGAAGCTGCACCGGCATTGACGAGATCTCGCGCCGTGTTGAGGTCTGGATACATGTAAGGCATGACGACAAAACCCTCTTTTGCAAGGATCTCGGTCGCTTTCACCGTTTCAGCATTGTCCGGAAGGAGATATTTCGTGTCGCGCATGATCTCGATTTTCACGAAGTCACCGCAGCCGAGCTCTCTGGCAAGTCTCGCGATCCTGACAGCTTCTTCGGCATTTCTCGCTCCAGAGGTGTTGGGAAGCAGCGTAACTCCTTTCGGAATATAGTCCAGAATACTTTCGTGCTCCTTGGAATTGGCGCGGCGCACCGCCAGAGTTATGATCTCGGCACCGGCATACTTCACCGCCGCTTCGATAAGTTTCATCGAATATTTTCCCGAACCGAGAATGAAACGGGACGAAAATTCGTGCCCCGCGATAACGAGCTTGTCACTTTTATCCATCTTTCCTCCTAACGATCAAAATCCTGCGATAACACGCAGCGGCGCTTTATCACTCTTTTTTTCGTATTTATCAATAAATTAGTGCGATAATTTTTTCAGAGTTTCGTCGATACTGACTGCCGGAACTTTCGAGTTTTTGAAATCCTTAAGATTTTCTGTGACGATATAATCGAGAGCAGCATTTTCAGCGCATTTCATCTGCAGGCCGTCTTCGAGATCAAAGAAAGCCGGATCATTCAACACTGCCAGAAAATCGTCCTGTTCTTCCGCGATTACTTGGAAGTTGGAAACAATAAGAAGCAGGAAGTCTCTCCTATCTTCAACAGAAAAAAATTTTCTCGTTATGTAAAAAATATCTGTCAGAGAATGTGCCGAAATAAAGCCATGCAAATTTCCAAGAAGCCACTCTTTCACGAGCAAGGAGGCTTTCTCGTGAAATGGATTTGCGGGAATCAGGTAATTGAGAAGAATATTCGTGTCAAAAAAGAGGTTTTTCATACTCCATACCTCTCATCGAGATATTCGAGGAATTCTTTTCTGGCATCAAAACCGGCGGGAACCTGCAAACTTCCCTTGAATTTTTCAAACAAATCCATCGTTTCTTCTTTAGACATGTACTCCATGGCGCGAAGTTCTTTAAGAGTTTTTGAGACCGTTTTTGCAAGGTATGCGGATTTGCTGAGTTCGTTGTATTCAGCTTCAGAAAGCAGGACTACATTCTGATTTTTCGGGCGGGAAATAAGAATAACTTCACCGTCAAAAGCCTTGGCACAGACATCTTTAAAATTAGTTTTCACATCGACTGCTCTTAACGCGATCATTTTAGCCTCCAAAAAGATACGTTTTTCAGTATTTATTTTAGTATCTAAAAAAGTATTTGTCAATGCAGCCTCCGATAAAAAAACAATCCAAAAAACAAGGAATATTCTAAGAATAACATCAGAAAAGTCAAATTATTTTTAATTTTTCAGCTAAATATTGATATTTCTAATTGATATTTATTTGAAAATATTTATCATCTATTTGTAAAAAATAGAATCAGAAGTCGCAATTTGCAATATTCAATTCCTGCCGACAGATTTACTTGATCCCCATAAATTTCGCGGCATTGTTGTAGAAAACGTCTTCAAGCTGGGAATCGCTGAGACCGCACGAAAGGACGCGCTGGATCTCGACTGTCGGATGGTGGAACGGCGAATCGATTCCGAACATCACGCGCTCGCTGCCGACTGTTTCATAGGCATTTTTGATCTGGCAGCCCATCGGCATTCCGGAACATTCAAGCATGAGGTTGTCGAACTTTTTCGCCATCGTGATACTGCCGTCGATATAGACTCCGTGACCGTGCCCCATGTGGATCATTACGACCTGGACCTGCGGATGGCGCTCTGCCAGAAGACCGATCTGCCACGGAAGCGAGAAAGGCGGATGACCGCAGTGGATAAAGACGGGTTTATCGTATTTTTTCGAGATCTCCATGATCGGATCGACCATAGGCGAATCGGCTGTGAAAGCGTCAAAAAGCGGCTGCATCTTGACTCCTGCGAACTTTTCGTCGCGCAGATAGTGCTCAAGCATGTCGTAAGCATCCTTACCGAAATTTGCGTTTACCCAGCAGAGCGGGATTATTTTATCGGGCATCTTTTTAAAAGCATCGTTGAGCTCTTCATTCAGCGTGCACGCCGCAGGGCAAAGGATCGTTTTTTCGATATTGTAGTCCGACATCTGCTTTTCCAGCATGTCGGCATCGAAATTGACATTGAACGGGCTTCCGAAAAAGCCGATATGAGAGTGTGCGTCGATTTTTTTGAATTTTGCGAAATCGTTCATTTTTCCTCCTTACCACTACCCTTTCTTAATCAGGTGATAGTTCTTCTTTCCGCAGCGGATGACAAGCAGTGATCCGTGAAGAAGGTCTGTAGTTTTGAGCAACATGTCAGCGTTGTCAGCCTTTTCGTTGTTGACGTAGCAGCCGCCCTGCGCGATCATCGCTCTCGCCTTGCCTTTTGATGGCTGCATTTTGGTGAGAACGAGAAGATCGGTGAGGTTTACACCAGCTACGAGCTCGCTTTCCGGAACGACTGTTGACGGAACGTCCTTGAAAATGCTGAGAAGGTCGTTTTCACTGAGTCCGTGGAGATCTCCGCCGAAAAGTGCCGCACTTGCAGCCTGGGCGCTTTTGAGACCTTCTTCGCCGTGCATGATTCTTGTTGCTTCAGTCGCCAGAAGGATCTGAGCTTTTCTCAAATGCGGCTCCTTTTTGTGCTCTTCAACGACTTTTTCGATCTCGTCGACATCCAGAAACGTGAATATTTTCAGCATCTTTTCAACGTCTTCGTCGGTGACGTTGATCCAGTACTGGTAGTATTGGTAAGGCGAAGTTTTTTCGGCGTCGAGCCATACCGCGTTGCCCGCACTCTTGCCGAATTTTTCACCGGTCGAAGTCGTCATGAGCGGGAAAGTCATGCCGAAAACCTTGCCTGCATCATCGGGATTGATCCTTCTGATGAGTTCAAGCCCAGCCGTGATGTTGCCCCACTGGTCGTTTCCACCGAACTGGACAGTGCAGTTTTTCTCCTTGAAAAGATGGTAGAAATCATGCGACTGCAGAGTCATGTAGCTGAACTCTGTAAAGGAGATCCCGTTTTCCGAAGCGATCCTCGTTTTGACAGAATCTTTTGTCAGCATGTAGTTGATCGTGAAAAATTTGCCTACTTCGCGCAGCCAGTCAAGGATCGACATGTTAGCCGTCCAGTCGTAGTTGTTGACGATCTCAGCCGGATTTTCGCCGTCGAATTTAAGGACAGTTCCCATCTGCTTTTTGATGGCTTCGACATTTTCTCTAACCTTTTCAATAGTTTGCAGATTCCTTTCGGTCGATCTTCCGCTCGGGTCTCCTATCATGCCGGTAGCGCCGCCGACAAGTGCCAGAACTTTGTTCCCGTATCTCTGAAAATGTGCCAAGCCCATGATCGGAACAAGGTTTCCGATGTGAAGGCTGTTTGCCGTCGGGTCGAAACCGCAATAGACCGTGACTTTGTTATTTTTCAAGTGTTCAGTGATACCTTCGTCAGTTACCTGCGCGATAAAACCGCGTCTTTTAAGTTCGTCGAAAACAGACATTTTTTCCTCCAAAAATCAAAAAACGGGGAATATTACTTATGAATATCAAAAAAGCAAAAACGACAGGCTTAAAATCGGGAAAAATTTACTTTTTTTCCAGGAATTTCGGTCTGAAAATGATGCAGATCGAAGGAAGAAGAACTATCGAACCGACAAGGCAGACAGCGATGCTGAGAACGATAAGCGCGCCGAAATAACGTATCGGAAGGAATGAACTCAAAATAAGGATCACAAATCCGACCATGACGCTCACCGCGTTGAAAATGATCCCGCGCCCTGTCGTTTGCAACGTGTGGCGTACTGCTTCAGTCGTGTCGCCGTGCTTCTGCATTTCGATTTTGTAGCGCCACAGAAAGTGGATCGTGTAGTCGACACCTACTCCGATAACGATCGAAGAAATAAGCGCCGTCGCGATATCGAGCGTGACTCCTGTAAATCCCATGACTCCGAACATTAAGACAAGCGAAACTCCGAGCGGAATGCCCGCGATTATGCCTGCGACAACTGATTTGAAAAGGATCATAACAAGCAGAGAAACTGAAATAAAGGAAAGGAGAAGAGAAATGATCTGCCCGTCGATGACACTGTCGATGAGGTCTTTGAACATGACGCCTGAGCCGGTTATTTCAGAGAAAATCGGCTCGTTTTCGATCAGTTTCTGCGTATCGATGACGACTTTTTTTATCGTTTCGCTGCTTTCACTGTTGAGTTGCACGATTATCTGCGCCTGGGTAAAATCGGCGTTCACAAGTTTCGTAAGTTCGTCGGGATCTCCCATTTCATTGTATTTCATGAGGAAAAAATCGACCGCGCTTTTTGTTTCCGGAATTTCACCGAACCCTTTTTCACCCGGCTGATAGGCACCTTTCGTCACGAGTTTTATGAGTTTTGCTATCGAAAGAGTGTTCCCGACATTCGGGTTTTTGTTGATAGTCTGCTCGACTTCATCGATTTTTTTAAGCACTGCCGGATCTTTTATGTCTGCTTTGACATTGACGCTGATTATCTGCGAGCCGCCGAAATTGTCGTTGATAAGCTGGGATGCCACCTGCGCCGGATGACCTTTCGGATAGTAGCTTGCAAGATTCGAATCGACTACGATCAACGGGATCCCGAATGCCATGACAGCAGTTAAAACTATGCTTGAAACAAGAAGCGCTTTCGGATGTTTCGAAACAAATTCCGCAATATTTATAAGGAGTTTTTCAGTCACAGGACGTTTTTCCTTATTGATTACAGGCACAGGGACTTTCATCATCGAAAGGACTGCCGGAATAAAGAAAATACTTGCCGCAAGGGCGAAAGAGATGCCGATCGAGGAAAGGATACCGAGCTGAGCCGCGGGAACGACCGTGTGGGTCATAAGGCAGAGCATTCCGGCGATCGTAGTAACACCGGTGAGAAGTACCGGGACCGACATGTCGGCATACACTTCTTTCGCAAGTTCTGCCGCACTTTTTCTGCCCTGAGCCTCCATGTTGTGAAGCTGATAACGGCTGATTATGTGGATTCCGTAGCCGTTTGCTATCGCGATGAGGATGACCGGCAGGATTATCGTTACAGTCGTCATTTTCCAGCCCAGAAGCGGAACAAGCCCCATCGAAACGACTATCGACATTATAACGACTGAAAACGGCAGGATCACGCCGCGGAGCTGCTTGAAACTTATAAAAAGAATGCCCAGCATGATGAGAAGTCCGAGCGGCATGAAAACCATCATATCTTTCGGAACGTCTTCCGAAATGTGCTCTTTTATTACGGGAAGACCGCCCAGAGTGACCTTGCCTGGACCTTCGACTTTCGCAACTGCCTTACGGATATTTTCAGTGATTTCAAGACCTTTTCCGTTGTTTTTCATCCTGACAAGCACTGTTGCCGCAGTAAAATCGTCGTTTATAAGAGTGCGCATGACCATGTCGTTTCCTTTGAGCATATTGCGAAGCTCTTCACGCTGAGCCAGCTCTTCGGGAGTCCCCTCTTTCGGCTTTTCGTCGGCAAAAGGATCGTCATCGACCATCGGGATCGAGTTCACTTTTTCGATGTCAGCGACTTCTTTGAGCGCCGCCGCGATAGAATTTATCTGCTCCAGGACCGCAGGACGAAGCACATCCTTATCCTCGACAACGACAAAAACGATCTCCATTCCGCCGAACTTTTCCTCAAGCTCCTTGAGGTGAACTTTCAGATGATCCGGCAGCATGTTTTCGACATCGGGATCGACTTCGCTGTCTTTCAGCGGGATCACCATGATCAAAGTCACGACAATAAAAATTGCGATTATGAGACCTCGGAATTTTATAAGACCTTCAGCTAAATTTTTCATAAAAACCTCTGTAATCAAGTAACAACAACACTTTCGGACGCTTTTTACCCAAGCCCGGTTACAAATTCAAGTAAATCTTGCATAAGTAAAGAACTTTAATATTATTCTCCGGCGAAGATAAAAATTTGTGCGGAGGGTTTCATGGAAAAAATCGTAATTGCAAACGATTCGACTCTTGAAAACGTGCGGTTGAATTTCAGGCACATCCTGCCGAAAAGCGAAGAAATCGAGGAAAAATGCGGTAGTTTCAAGCCTCTCGAAACTTTGTCGGGGCATTTTCCGGAAAATTTCTTTCCCGCGGCTTTAACTTCGATGCCGGCGGAAGAAGCTCTGAAGACGCTCACCGGAAACGACGAACTCGAACTTTTTTTCACTCTGCTCCTTTCCAATCCTTCCGAATACGGACTTTTTGAAAAACTCAAAAGCGCATCTTCTTCGATAAGCAAAGAAAACTATTTGAATTTAATGATATTTTTACTGATAAAGACAGGATTCGCGAATGAAGAGCTGATAGATGAAATAAAGAAAAATCTGACAGAATCCGATCCGGTCACCGGCCTTGTTCTTTCTTTTTACGACAAATCTCCGCATGAAACAGGCGACAACTGTTCGTTTGAATCGCTCTGCGCCTCGTTTTTTGAAGCGGTCAAAGCCGAAAAAGCCGGAGATTACGGCAAGGCCTTTACTCTCATGCTCAGAGTTTTCGAAAAATCCGACCTTCACCCGTTCATTTTCGAAATTTTAAAATTCTACATCATGCAGTACAGCGGCATTTCGCCCGAAAATATCGCCGCATTCACAAAAAAAGTTACCGAAAGCTCGCTAAAAGTCTCGTTCACGACGGTAAAATTCGTCGAATTCTGCTACTACTATAAAAATAACATCGAAGACAAACTCGAGGAAACAGTTTCCGCGCTTGCCGAAAACACCGATTCTGTCTTCATTTTAAACATCATAGCTCCGATCCTCTACAAGTATAAAAAGTGGCATCTCGTCGGTAAATTTTACAAACTATCTTCAAAAAAGGCGGTCGGCGCGGAAAAGACGATGTATCTGGAGCTTCTCGCAGACATCTATGAAAATAAGCTGGAACTCCCTGATTTCGCTGCCGAAATATACAGAAACATCGCTGAAGAAGATCCTGTCAGCTGTACGTTTTCGCTTTCAAAGGCTGCCGCGATATACGAAGAAAACGGATCATGGGAAAAACTGGCTTCGCTCTATCAGGCAATCGCCGAAAGAGAGACCGATCCTGTTTTCCAAGCAGCATTTTTTTCAAAAACCGGAGAAATTTTCCTGAGCAGACTGCACAACCCGGAAAAAGCCGTTGAATATTTTGAAAAAAGTCTGACGGCAAAATATTCCTTTGAAACAGCAAGGATGCTTGCCGGACTCTGTATCGGAACAAAAAATTATTCACGGTGCCGTGAAATACTGCTCTCCGAACTCGAAAACGCATCAGAAAAAGAGGATAAAATAAGGATCTTAAAAAAGCTGGCCGACTATAAAACCGTATATAAAGAGGAAATCGGTGAATCTGAAAAATATCTTATCCAAATACTTGAAATCGATCCGAAAAATCTTGAAGCCGTAAAAAAACTGGGACGTATCTACAGCGCAGAAAAAAACTGGGAAAAACTCACCGAAATCAACTTCAAAGAGATCGATATTTCAAAGGATCTGGCGGAAATCGCCAACCTTTACTACAAAAACGGCGTCATATTTTATGAAAATATCAGGGACCTTACCCGTGCAGCCGAGTGCTTCAGAGAACTTCTGGAAATAAAACCGGAACATCTGCCGTCCCTGCTTTATCTCGAAAAGATTTTTGCTAACACAAAAGACGACGCCGGAACAAATCTTGTAATTTCTCAGATTACAGACCTTAACCAAACAGCAAAATCCAGAACAGGACTTTCCTATCTTATGAAGTCGGCTATGATAATGCGCGAAACCGGAAAAACAAAAAAAGCAAACGAAATATTTTCAGAAATACTAAAACTCTACCCTGAAAATATAACCGCAAAAGAAAATTTGAGGATGTCGGAGGGAAAGGCCGACTTTGCCAACATTGAAACAAAACTTGTAGATTATAACGATTACGATTTCGGATTGTTCATAGAGTATATAAAACAGAATAATTCATCTTTAATGACAGATGAGATACTTAAACACGAAGAACCGTCATTCTGGAAAGAACTTTACTTTTTATACAAAGAAGGATCTTTCGAAAAATCAGAAACGCCTTACGGCGACAAAGAGAAATTTGTTCTCTCTCTTTTTAAAAAAGATTTTTCAATCGACATTTTAGTTAAAAATTCTACCAGACATACAGCTTTGATGTTCTTAGTCGGCGAATATATAAAAGCAGGATTTTTTGAAGGAATTTCGATTATATTGGACTACTATCTGAAATTCGAACCGAAAAACAAGCGGAAAATCTGGTTATTATTCTTTAAAGGATGCGAAAATCCGACACTTCAGGATGATCTTGAAGAGCTGCTTACAACCGCTGAAGACACGGAAACTTACAATATTGCAAGAGATATTCTTGAACATATATATATCAAAAACAAAGACTTCAACACCCTGCTTTTCGTCAGGAACATAACTTTGCAGAAAATTGAAAACAGCAAAGAAAAGTGCCGCTTCATCGATGAAACGATTTCTTTGACTGGAGAAAATATATCTCCGGACAAACTTATGCATTTATACAGGAACCGTATCAATTCTACAGATTATGAAAATCTGAATGATTTTTTAAAAATTTATGAATCCACTCTTTATGAAATCGGTGCAAATTCGATTCTGATTCCAATATATGAAAAAAAATGGAATAAAGAAAAAGAAATCGATTCAGGCGAAAAACTCCTTAACATTTACACCGCTGAAAAAAACTGGAAAAATGCCGGGAAAATCGCAAAAGAGCTGTTCAGCATGAATAGGAATATTACCTCTTTTAAACGATATGTTTCTATTGTAAAAGAATCAGGTGACAACGATTCCGCGCTTGAAATCATAAAAACAGAACTTTCGGCGGAAACAGACGAAACCTGGAAAGAGAGACTGAAAGAAATGCTTTTCGAAATTCTGACTGAAACAGGAAACATGGAAGAAGCTGCTGAATTTTTTGCAGATTCTCCGCAGGAAAGAGCAAGAACAGAAGAAAAGATCCGTGAATACATAGCTGAAGAAAACTTTGATGCGGCAGAAAAGGCGACAAATGTTTTCATTACGGAAAATCTGAAAAAACAGGTGCTGCTTTCCCTTTCGGCAAAAGGAAAAAACGACACGGAAAAAGAAAACGAACTCCTCAAGTCAATACTGTTTGAAGCCGTCGCCAAAAAGGATCCGTATCCTTTGAGCCGCCTGGCAGAATTAAACCGGAATAAAAAACAGTTCGCTCTTTTCCTAAAAAGAGCACTTGATTTCATTGGCGGAAACGATGAAAAACCGATAGAACACTTTCCCAACTCTTTCGCTCTTGAAAAAGAGAAATTATTTGAATTTGCAGGCTTCTCTGACAAAGATGGATATTTAAGGGAATTTGTCCAAATTATCTCTTCAATACCCAACAAAACAAAAATCAAGGCAAAACCGCTGCACACAAACAATCACAGAATTTTAACTCAGCTTATTGAATACATTAAACTTTCATGCAATTTCGACGAGCTTGAAGGCTTGTGGGATGAAGAAAGTACAATCCCCTGCAAAGCAGCAGTTATTTCACAGGTTCCATCTATCATTTTCGGTCCGGAGTCATTAAAAACCGACTTTGAAAAACTGAAATTCATGACCCTTAAAGAATCGTTCCTTCTTTCCTGCGGGCTTGACAACACTTCACCAGAAACAGCGGAAAAAATCTTAACAACGCTTCAAGGAGCCGTAAAAGAGAAAATAAAATTTGCAAGAGGCATCCGTCCGACATTCCAGAACAGAGCGCTTGAACTCGTGAGATTCCTTGAAAATACCGGACTTGCCGAAATAAAATCGTATCTTGAAAAATTAGGCGCAGCCTCGCTCTGGCACGCGTTTTACCTCGATCCGGATATTGAAGAAACAAAGAACAATCCGAAAACCGAGGATTTCATAAGCCGCTATTTCCTGTAATATTGTTTATTATACCTATTTTTTTGACTATCGACTTTCAGTCGTTAGAATCGCCCGAAAAAAGTTTTTTTAGGAAGGTTTTTTATGGCAAAATCGTCTATTGAATATGTCTACGGCATAAATTCGTGCTTTGAAGTTATCCGCGGCGGCAAAAGAAAAATCTATCAGGCTTATCTGAATGAAAAGTCCGCAAACAATCAGCGGATCAAAAAACTTGCCGAATTTATTGAGAAAAAAAATATAAAACTTGAGTGGGTCTCCCGCGAACGGCTCAATCAGCTTTCGGGCTCGACCGACAATCAGGGGGCAGTCATCCGCGCTTCGGTCTACAAATACGCAGAACTTGAAGATATCATCGGCAAAAAACGGATCCTTCTTTTCGATAATGTAGAAGATCCGCACAATGTCGGCGCGATACTCCGTAGTGCCGAGATTTTCGGCTTTGATTCGATCCTCATGCCGGTGCGCGGTGTTCCAGAAATCTATCCTTCGGTAATCAAAGTGAGTGCCGGAGCGAGCGAACATCTGAACATCGTCAGAGAGTCTTCTTCAAACGTCTATGTTAAAAATCTTCAGGAAAAACACGGATATACGGTAATTGCTCTCGACGGAGCCGGAAAAAGTTCTTTTGAAGACGTTGCGGCTGTAAACCCAGAAAAAATACTTCTCGTTATCGGCGGCGAAGACAAATCGGTCGGTCAGTACATTTTGAACTGCGCCGATTTCGTCGTTTCGATAAGGCAGTTCGGCAAAATAAATTCACTCAACGCTTCCGTTGCCGCAAGTATCGCGATGTACGCTTTAGGAGGAGACAATGTCACTGCTCGATAAAACCAAAGTCGAAGAGCTTGAAAAGAAGCTCAACTATAAATTTGCAGACCTCGATCTGCTTGAGACTGCTTTCACACACCCGAGTGCCGAAACCGCAGAAAAAGGAAAAAACTACCAGAGACTTGAATTTTTAGGTGACGAAGTCGTAGGTCTTGCCGTTTCGCGCCTGCTCTACCTCACTTTTCCCGATGCAGAGGAAGGAAAACTCTCGAAAGCGCGCAGCAACCTGATTGACGAGCAGGGGCTTGCCTACAACGCAAAGGGGCTTGAGCTCGGAGACCTGATAATTCTGGGTAAAGGCGAAGAAAAAATGTACGGCAGGGAAAAGGATTCGATCCTCTCGGATGTTTTCGAATCGCTTATGGCGGTAATTTTTCTCGAAGCCGGTTGGATGACGGTCCTCCGCATAATTACAGAGATTTTCACTCCGCTCATTGACGCTTCTCCCGATATCATCGACCTTCTCGACCACATCAACCGAGACTACAAATCGCGCCTTCAGGAGATCGCGCAGGAACTCGCCCTACCCGTTCCGACCTACACTGTAATTGACAGAATGGGCCCCGAACATGATCTCGTTTTCGTTATCGAATGTTCTTCAATGGGTTTCACATCAAGAGGTTTCGGAAGAAACAAAAAGGCGGCAGAACAGGACGCCGCGATGAAAATCCTTAAAGAAATGCGGGTCTTGTAATCTGAAAATCAGCCTAACATCGAATTGAATTCTTCTTCATCTATCGTGTTGACACCGAGTTCTTTAGCTTTTGCAAGTTTGCTTCCGGCATCAGCTCCGACAAGGACAAAATCGGTTTTTTTGCTGACTGATCCGCTTACTTTTCCGCCCAAAGATTTGATTTTTTCTGCAAAAACCTCTCGCGGCTGAGACAAAGTTCCAGTGATTACAAATGTTTTGCCTTCAAAACCGGCGTTACCGGAAGACGCATTCTTTTCTGGATAGAATATCTCGACTTCTTCAAGAAGTTTTCCGACAGTCTCTTTGTTGTGCGGATCGGCAAAAAATGATGCGATCGAATCTGCGACGATGAGCCCGATCCCGTCGATCTGCATGAGAACTGCGGGAGTTGCCGCGATAAGCTCCTCAACATTGAATTTTTTTTCGAGTTCTCCCGCGATAAATTCACCGACTCCGTCGATCCCGAGCGAATTTATGAAGTTTCTGAACCTGATTTTCCTCGCTTTTTCTATCGCATCAAGCAGGTTCTGTACACTTTTTTCGCCCCACCCTTTTTCGCCGTAAAGAAAGAGAGCGTAATCGGAAAGATGAAAAATATCAGTAACATAGTTGAGCCAGCCCCGTTCGTGCAGGAATTCGACCTGCTTTTCGCCTAATCCGTCAATGTTGAAGCACCCTTTCGAAACGAAATAGCTGATGTATGCGACGATTTTCGCCTGACAGTCGATATTCTGACATTTGTAGGCGACTTTGTTTTCGGCTTTTGCGAGTTTCGAGCCGCAGACCGGGCAGTTTTCCGGGTGAACGACCTCTTTTTCGCTGCCGTCTCGAAGCTGTTCAACCGGAGCGGTGACTTCGGGAATGACGTCTCCCGCGCGGCGTACAAAAACAGTGTCACCTATTTTCAAACCTTTTCTTTCGACTTCTTCGATGTTGTGCAGAGTTGCGCGTTTTACAACGACTCCCGTAATCTCTACCGGCTCGAGCTCCGCAACCGGCGTGATGATTCCGGTGCGTCCGACCTGCCAGGTTATATCAAGAAGTTTCGTTGTCTTCTCTATTGCCGGAAGTTTATATGCGATCGCCCATTTCGGCGTTTTAGTAAGAAAACCTGCTGCGCGCTGCTCGTCGAATCTGTTGAGTTTCACGACCAGTCCGTCGATATCAAAAGGAAGGTCGCCTCTTCCGGCTATCGTTTTTTCGATAAGAGTCTCTATTTCTTCGATTTTTCCGATTTTTTCAAAGTGCGGAGTCTTAAAACCGGAATTTCTCAAAAAAGCGTGAAGTTCTTCCTGCGATTTTATGTCGACATCGCTGATTCCCGTTATCGCGTAGGCAAAAAATTTGAGTTTTCTATCCGCCGTAACCTTCGGATCGAGCTGGCGCAGAGAGCCTGCCGCAGCGTTTCTCGGATTTGCGAAAGGTTTTTCTCCGTAACTTGATTTTGCCGCGTTGAGCTCTTCAAAACTTGATTTCGGCATATAAACTTCACCGCGCACTTCGATAAGACTGATTCCCGCAAACTCAGGAACATAAAGCGGGATCTCCTTTACTGTCGCGACATTTTCGGTAACATCTTCGCCAACTGAACCGTCTCCGCGCGTTGCCGCACGGACGAATTTTCCCGATTCATAGATAATATTGAGCGCAAGCCCGTCGATTTTCTGTTCGACGACATAACCGCCGTTCGGAACAAAATCAAGGCGGTTGAAAAACTCTTCGACTTCCGAAACTGAAAAGGCATCGTCAAGCGACATCATTTTTTCGCTGTGGACAACTTTCGTAAAACCTTCGCGAACCTTTGAACCGACGCGCATTGTCGGCGAAAAATTCTGTTTTTTATCGGGATTTTTCCACTCGAAATCGACAACTTCGCGGTATAACCTGTCGTATTCCTCATCGCTCATAAACGGCGCATCGTCGCGGTAGTATGCCGCCGCAGCCTTGTTCAAAAGATTTATAGTTTCAAGATATTTTTCAAAATCCATTTTTTCTCCCTGCTAAAATTCCGCTCCGGCGTCGCGAAGAAGCACTGTTACAGCCTCATGCTCCTTTTTTCCTATAAATTTCGAAACTTTCGTTCCTTCCCGAGTCACAGCGTTGACATTTGCCCCTTTCTTTATCAATTCTCTGACAATATCGACATTTCCTTTTCCGACAGCGCGCATAAGAGGCGTTATCCCGTAAATATCGGCTGCATTGACATTGGCTCCCGACTGGATGAAAAGCCATGCCGCACCGTTGTTGTCGCTTTCGATCGCCGTCATGAGCGGAGTCATTTTGTTGAAACCTTCAGTATTTATATCGGCTCCAGACTTTATTATAAGCGAGATCATCTCGGGAGTTCCCTTTTCCGCCGCTTTAGCGAGAACCGAAAGGCCTTCGACTGAAGCCTGAAGATCAGCTTTAGAGTGAAGCAGGACTTGAAAAGTCATTTCGTCACCGCTGTTGATTGCATAAAAAATAACGGGAACCTGATACTTTCCGACTGTGAAAGTTGTATTCGGACTCATTCCGGAATCAATAAAAAGTTTAACGATATCAGATCTTTTATCTTTAATTGACTTTACGAAGCTCTCTTCGTTGAACTCATACCCCAGAAGTTCCAGTTTTTCTCTCGATTTATAGACTGACGGAGCCGTACGCTCGCGGTTTCCGCACGACAAACAAAAAATAAATAGAAAAAACAAAAGAAAAAGACGCTTCATAAGAATCCCTCCCAAAAAACTGCGGAACATTATAGTGAAAAGAGATTTCAGAGCAAAAAAAACGGGGAGCCGAAGCTCCCCGAAAAAAATCTGAAAAACAGGTTCGATTAGAAGAGTCCCTGTTCCATCATAGCGGTTGCAACTTTCTCGAATCCGGCAATGTTTGCACCTGCAACGAGGTCGTAGCCAAGGCCGTATTTTTCAGCTGCTGCTGCTGAGTTGTCATGGATGTTCTTCATCATCTGTTTAAGTTTTTCGTCAACTTCTTCAGCAGTCCAGACAAGTCTTTCGCTGTTCTGAGACATTTCGAGTGCGGAAACGCCTACGCCGCCTGCGTTAACTGCTTTTGACGGAGCAACGATGATGTGTTTCTGAGCGCGAAGGAAGTTGAGTGCATCGTTCGTGGTCGGCATATTTGCGACTTCGATGTAGTATTTTGCACCGCATGCAGCGATTTTTTCAGCCTGCGGCATTTTGACGTCATTCTGCATAGCTGACGGCATAACGACATCGCATTTTACGCCCCAGGGTTTCTCGCCTGCTACGAACTGGCAGCCGAACTTGTCAGCATAAGGTTTAACGTGCATCGGATCCGTAGCTCTCATGGTAAGAAGGTAATCAACCTTTTCCGGAGTTGCTACGCCGTCCGGATCATAGATGTATCCGTCAGGACCTGAAAGTGTAACAACTTTTGCACCAAGCTGCATAGCTTTCTTGCAGATACCCCATGTAACATTGCCGAAACCAGCTGCTGCGATGGTTTTTCCTTCGATCTTGTCGCCTTCGTGTTTGAGAACGTTCTCAAGGTAGTAAACTGCGCCGTAACCGGTTGCTTCAGGACGAATGAGCGATCCGCCGTAGGTAAGGCCTTTACCGGTAAGAACGCCGTTTTCCCAAACGCCTTTAAGTCTTCTGTACTGACCATAGAGGTAGCCGATCTCTCTTCCGCCGACACCCATGTCACCGGCAGGAACGTCGATGTCCGGGCTGATGTAACGGTAAAGAGCTGTCATGAAGCTCTGGCAGAAACGCATAACTTCTGCATCAGATTTGCCGGCAGGATCGAAGTCCGAGCCGCCTTTTGCGCCGCCGATAGGAAGACCGGTAAGCGAGTTTTTGAAGGTCTGCTCGAAGCCGAGGAATTTGATGATTCCTTCGTAAACATTCTTCTGGAAACGGAGTCCGCCTTTGTACGGTCCGATCGCGCCGTTGAACTGGCATCTCCAGCCGCGGTTGGTGTGGGTGTTGCCCTGATCGTCGGTCCATACAACTCTGAATGTGAACATTCTTTCCGGCTCAGTCATGCGGTTAAGAAGGTCAGCCTTCTCATACTCAGGATGAGCGTCAACAACAGGTGAAAGAGAAGAAAGAACTTCTTCTACAGTCTGAACGAATTCGGGTTCGTTAGCGTGTTTCGCTTTTACGTTTTCGATAACGCTTTCTACATACTTGTTCATATAAACCTCCATAAAAAAAAGGATTAAAAAAACAAACCCCAATGAACATAAATCACAGCCTTATAAGTAATAAAAATTACTTAGTCAAATAAAAAACAGAAAAAATTTTTTATCCCGTAAAATTTGCACATTCCCCTTTTCCGTGCTAACTTCCGCGGTTTTTTGTTTTGGGTGTTTTTATGAAAAAAAATATTACTGAAGGTTCGATCCCGAAGATCCTGCTGAACATGGCTCTGGGCATGCTCATCGGTCACATTGCGATGACAGCCTTCAACCTGACCGACACATACTTTGTTTCGAAACTCGGAACGCTCGAGCTTGCCGCAATGAGCTACACCTTCCCTGTCGTCATGCTTGTAAACAACTTCCTTTTCGGCATAGGACTCGGAACAAGTGCTGTCATTTCACGCGCCATCGGTCAGAAAAACCACGACGAAGTCACACGCATTTCCACTGCCAGCCTTTTCCTCATAATCTGCCTCGGAACTTTTTTCGGGATTGCCGGGCTGCTCACGATAAGGCCGGTTTTCAGCGCACTCGGGGCGAAAGGTGAAACGCTCGAACTCGTCCTGAGATACATGAGGATCTGCTGCTACGGTATGCCTGTCGGAGCTGTTCCCATGGTCATCGACAATGCCATCCGCGCCACCGGAGACACAAAAACGCCCGGACTGATCATGCTCACAGTAGTCGTGATCAACATAATTTTAGACCCGCTTTTCATATTCGGCATCGGTTTTTTTCCGAGAATGGGGATCGAAGGAGCAGCCCTGGCAACGATGATAGCAAAAATAGCGAGTGCCGTTCTCGTCGTAAGTTTCATGCACTTCAGAATGAAGATGTTCGACTTTTCAGGAATCAAAATTTCAACAATTCTGGAATCGTGGAGAAAAGTCCTCTGGCTCGGGATCCCTGCATCGCTTTCGCTCATGCTCGTGCCAATCTCGAACGCAATAGTTACAAGGATCACCGCCGGTTACGGAGACGAAGCAGTCGCATCACTGGGTGCCGGCATCAAGATCGATTCCCTTCTTCTCGTCGGAGTTTTCTCGCTTTCGAGCGTCCTCCTTCCCTTCACAGGACAGAATTTCGGCGCAGGCAAGATCAACCGTGTCAAATCGGCGCTTAAAATTTCGGAACTTTTCTCACTCTGCTGGGGCGTGTTCATGCTTCTTGTCTTCCTTGTTTTCCGCAGGAATATAGCCGGAATGTTTACAAAAGATCCAGTAGTCCTGAAGTATGTAATGACTTATATGCTCATCATCGGACTTTCCTTCCCCGCAATCGGAGGTTCCATAATGTGCGTCAATGTCATCAACGGGCTTCAGAAACCGATCCGCTCGACCATGCTCAACTTCATGCGTACGATAGTCATGCTCATTCCGGCAGTCTGGATAGGCGGAAAAATCGGCGATGTAACCGGCATTTTCACCGCGATCTCGGCAACGAGCATCACAGCGTTCTTCATCTACCAAGCGACAGCAAAAATCACGATGGAAAAAGCTTGAAAACTGGCGCGGTTAATTATACTCAATTTAACCCTTCCGGAGCAGCTTCACGATCTGATCTTCCGATTTCTTCATGATTCCGCTGACGTCCGCTCCTTGAATGTCAAGCCCTTCAGCTTTTATGCAGAGAGAGTTTTTTATTCCGAAAAGGTCGGTACAAAGCCGTTTCACATAATCGTATCCGTAATTGTTTTCGGGTATGAATCCTCCGGCTGTCGTGACGTAGATCAGCCTTTCTGCTTTGCACAAACCTTCGGGAATACCCGCTTCATTATAGGCAAAAGTCAGTCCGTTCACGCATATCGCTTCGATATAGCATTTTAAAATCGCCGGAAAAGAGAGATCCCAGTAAGGAGCGGCAATGACAATCTCGTCCGCAGCACTGAACTGCCTGGCAAAACGGAACATTTTATCCGAGTAATCGCCTTTTTCTATGAATCTGTCACGCTTTGAAAGCTCGTCATAGTTGAGAGGCGCAGGATCCTCCTCAAACAAATTCAGGATTTCACAATCACCGGATATCGTCTGCACCGCTTTTTTGGCAAGACTAAGCGTTCTTGAATCAGGTCTCGCACAAGCATTGATTAACAGGATCATTTACTTTGCGCCGTAGATTTTGTAGTAGTCTTCGATCCTCGATTTCATTTCATCGTCAATGAGGACTTTGCCGCCGACTTTTCTGCCGTAGAGATATTCAACGACTTCGGCCATTGTGACGATGGAGAAAGTTTTCATTCCGAAATCGTCCCTGATCTCGTCGAGTGCGCTCTTCTCGCCCGTTCCGCGCTCCATTCTGTTGACCGAGACTGAAAGAGCCGCAAGTTCGATATCCGCCGCCGCCTTGAGGAGCGGAACCGTCTCACGGATGCTGGTCCCGGCAGTGGTGACATCTTCGATTATGAGGACTCTGTCTCCTTTCTGGAGTTTGTGGCCGATGAGGGTCCCGCCCTCGCCGTGGTCTTTCACCTCTTTTCTGTTGAAGCAGAAAGCGACGTTTTTGCCGTATTTTGCGTTAAGCGCGATAGCGGTGGAAACTGCAAGCGGAATCCCTTTGTAGGCCGGCCCGAAAAGGACGTCGAACTCCCCTTTCGTGTTTTCCATGATCGATTCGGCGTAAAACCCGCCGAGTTTTGAAATCTGCTCACCCGTTCTGTATTTGCCGGTGTTTACGAAAAACGGAGTCTTTCTGCCGCTTTTGGTGACGAAATCACCGAAAGTGAGGACTTCACATTCGACCATAAAATCTATGAAATCGTGTTTGTAGTTATTCATTATGACCTCTGACATTCAATCTGTAATTCATATTTACCTCCAAGAAAAATTAAACTTGCGAATTATAGTGAAAATGGAATTGAAAACAAGAAGTCTGAGGGTTTTAAATCAAAGAATTTAGAGAAACAGCATAGAACAGCCGTCGGATTTGCTTTCTCTTTACTCATTTCAAAGCGTTTATGTTGAAAATGTAGAATTGCATTTCTCTACTTATTCCGGCAGGCATTTCAGCATCAGGATTTGAATAAAATTCCTGATCTGGATCTTCTGGCGCAACAGTCCTGCTTGAGAAAACATAATATTCGCAACCTTCCGATTCAACAACATCACCCATGTTTACTAGAACAGGTTCTTTATCTTCCAAAATGAATTCAATCGGCGGGAAATATACGTAATCGTAATAAGGTTCTTCATCACACGGCTCGTAGTTGCAAGCCTTTCCGTTATTGTAAAAAGGAGACATCAGGCAGACACTTTCGCAGGTTGGAATGATTTTCTGTTCCGCTTTGAGATTAGGTATAAAATTCTGCACGATTTCCCAATCCCAAAGTCCTTCGTTGGCAATATAAAAAACTTCTTCCCGACTAGTTTTCAGCGCATAGAACTGACCGGTCGGATATGAAATGGATAAACTGCGGATTTCTACGCCGACGAGCGTTTCCGAAATCTGTGGATCAGTGCTGTATTTCGGATAACTCAAAATTGCCTCTTTATCAGTTTCACTGCCATCTTTATCAAGACAACTTCCTTTGATCATGACACTGTCCGACGCCTGATCAATCTCCTTAACTTTGAAACTGACATAACAGTTGCCGACATAATCATAATCGCCGCAATCCGGTTTGCATTCGTGAGAAAGAGATGGCTCTCTGTGTTGCTCTCCGCCGTTTACCGTATAACTGCATCCTTCTCCGCCGAGCCCGTAATAATTGCCTGAAAAACTTATGCAACCTTCTTTGATTTCTGTTTTGCTGTCGTTATCCGAATCTTTTTGTTCATTATCGTAAATTTCTTCTTCATTGTCAGCTAAATCCTGATTTTTTTCTTTTTCTGAAACGGTATCCGATGGGTTTATTTTTGTTTCATTTGTTCCTTCTTTACTGTTGTTTCCGCAACTGATAAAAGCAAAAACAGCAAACACAAAAATAAAAGACTTAAAATACTTCATCATTGTAAATTCTCCATTTGTTTTTCATCGTTTATCAAGAAAACTTTATCATCTGTAACAAAAAAATCTTCGTTTTCTTTGTAGCCTTTTTTCCTAAAATAATCCTTGTAAGCATCATTATAGATTTTCCGATTTTCTTTTGTGTAGAACTTTTCATCTACCGAAAGCTCTTTCTCTTTTTCTGTCATATTTAATTTATTTAGTTTTGTATATTTCTCTCCGGAAGTCATCAAATCTTCCAAATTCAGAGCAACCACATATCCTTCCAAACCAAAGAATGGATCATTTGGAGATCCATTTGCTGAAATAATTCCGGCTGATGTAAAAGCTGATCTTACCATATTTCCACCGGAAGTCAGATCTAGAATAGCCCATTCATCGAATGTGCAATCGCATGTTGGCTGGGCACCACTGCCTGCATCTCTACAGGATTGTTTTGGGGAACGACAAATTCCGGTTTCACAGACAAGTCCCTCTTAACAGTCGGTATTACTTGGGTTAAGTGTCAAACTAAACTGTCTTCTGTAAATTCTGCTGGAATTAGGAAAATCCTCGACTACTGGAGTGTTTGCCGCCGATACAAAAAACGGCATGAAAAATGCACATAAAATCAGAAGTTTTTTCATGGCTTACTCTCCCAAAATTTGTTCTTTTGTTTTTGCCTGTTCCTCGTCACTTATTTCGTGCCCCGATTTTTTAATTTCTTCAAGATAATCAAAGTATTTCTCTTGTCTTTGTTTCTGTTCTTCAGTAAGCTCGGTTTTATATCTGCTTTTTCCTACCGTGGCAAAAAACTTATTCTCAACATAATCTCGTTCTCTGGTATACCATTCTGGAATTGGCGGCAAATCGGGGTTTTTATTAATCGCAAAATCAAGTTTAACATCCAATTCTTCATATCTTTTTTGCAAAGCCTCCCCTTCAAGTTTTTCAACTTCATCAAAAGGAAGCGGTTCCAAACCTGTCTGATCATTGAAAATTTTCTCGGAATCAAGAGGTTTTAATGATCTTTTCAAAGCTTTTTTTATACCGGAAATTTGTTTTTCCTTTTCTATCTGTTCTGCCTTGATATTGTTTTCCTTTTTTGATTCAAAAATTTTGTCATCAGGTGTTTTTCTTATTAAAAAGACAATAATACCAATAAAAACTATTACCGTTAAAATAATAATTATTTTACTTTTACTCATTGAAAACACCTCTTTTTCCAAAATAACGGAATATTGTACAAGAAACCGAATTGCTGTCAACACTAAAAATAAACGGAACGAGAAATTAAAAAGTCGCCGAAAAAACGATTTCAGAAAATTGACATAGAGAAAATAATCGGAAAATATCAGTCAAGGAGTTATTTCTTGCCGAACTTTTCTTCGTAAAGTTTCTTGGAATCCCTTGCAAGAACGAGCTCTTCGTTTGTCGGAATGACCATGACTTTGACCTTGGAGTCGTCGGTGCTGACAACAGCTTCGCTTCCGCAGATCGTGTTGTTGAGCTCTTTATTCATCTTGATGCCCATGAATTCAAGGCCTTCGACCGATCTTTCGCGGATCTCGCCTACGTTCTCGCCTATTCCGCCGGTGAAGATGACTACATCGACTCCGCCCATAGCTGCAGCGTAGGAAGCGATGTACTTCTTGATCCTGTAGGTGAACATTGCAAGTGCAAGAGCAGCACGTTTGTTGCCCTCGTCACGAGCCTTGCGGATATCGCGCATATCGTTGGAAATCCCGCTTACGCCGAACAAGCCGCTGTTTTTGTTGAACATTTTATTAACTGCCTGATGTCCGCCCTCTTTGTCTGCAAGGAAGAAGATAACGCCCGGGTCAACATCGCCCGAACGGGTTCCCATCATTACGCCTTCAAGCGGAGTCATACCCATCGTGGTGTCGATCGATTTTCCGCCGTCTACTGCAGCCATCGAGCAGCCGTTGCCGAGGTGGCATGTAACGATCTTGAGGTCTTTGATGTCTTTGCCGAGCATTTCAGCGGCTCTGTTCGAAACGAAGAAGTGGCTCGATCCGTGGAATCCGTATCTGCGGACTCTGTATTTTTCGTAATATTTGTAGTCGATCGGATACATGTAAGCGTAATCCGGCATCGTGTGATGGAAAGCGGTGTCGAAAGTTCCCGACATGAAGGTGTCAGGGAAAAGTTTCTGACAGGTTCTGATACCGATGATGTTAGCCGGAATGTGAAGCGGTGCGAGGTCGTTGCATTCCTGGATCCTGAAAACTACATCGTCCGTAACTTCAACGCTGCCGTGGTAGTATTCGCCTGCATGAACGAGTCTGTGAGCGATCGCCGTGATCTCGGATTTGTCTTTGATAACGCCGTTTTCGGTCATCATATCCATGATTTTGTTCAGAGCGACCGAATGGTCAGCAAGAGGAAGATTGACTTCGATCTTGTTTTTCGGGTTCGTGATCTTAAGTTCGATGTGACCTTCCGGATTTCCGATTTTCTCGGCAAGACCTTTCGCGATGACCGTCTCGTCAGTCATGTCGAAAAGCTGGTACTTGATTGAAGAACTTCCGCAGTTGAGAACAAAAATTTTCATGAGAGCCTCCTAAAAAATTGTTAAAAGAATCCAAAAAACGCGCGATAGTAGCCTATCGGATTTTCATTTTCAAGAAAAAAATCTCTCAGGGAAGCCTTTCGAAATTGGCAAAATGAGTCTTTGCGATTTTGTTGAAAATATCATGACCGAAGCACTCCTCTATCTCTTCAAGAAGTTTGTCGGATTCGGCTCCGCTTCCGGGGATGAGTGAGAATTTGTTTTCAAGAACAGTTTCGCTGATCTGACGCAGAGAAATCAGGTATCCCGCCCTCGCTATGACTGAGGCAATAGCAACCGCCGGATCCTGCTCCGCACGCACCTGAAAATCTACCGGAATTTTACCTGCAGCAGCGATTATCCTTGCATTTGCGGAATACGAAGGGGTGAATTTATCGACTA
This sequence comes from uncultured bacterium, assembly GCA_905235605.1. Classification (GTDB taxonomy): domain Bacteria; phylum UBP6; class UBA1177; order UBA1177; family UBA1177; genus UBA1177. The sequence goes on along the minus strand of CAJOMF010000020.1, from coordinate 7,178 downwards.
AGACCCGCTTTATGTCGTTTCTTTTCGCGACAACGTTAGAGATCGCCTTCGAGTGTGCCCAAGCTAAAAGATCGGTGAGATTTTTCCCCTGCTCAGCCAGATTCTGATAAAATGAATTGTATCTTTCGGGCATTATGCGGACCATAGAGAAAGAGTCGCGGAAGCCGGCGTCGATTTTTTTATAAATATCTAATATTTCTTCATTTTTCATTCTTTTACTGTCTTTAGCACCGAGTTTCAGCAACACTTCTTCCTTTTTCCCGAGAATGAAGGAGCATACGACCAGAGGTCCGAAAATATCGCCCTTCCCAGCTTCGTCACTGCCGAGAGTTCCGATCTTAGTTATCAGCGAAAGAAGCAGCGATTTTATTTCAGGATCGGTCGTTACGACTGAAAATCCCTTCTTTTCAGTGTGATATACCGCCGCCGAAACGAGATCTGCCTCGCTTCTTCCCGTTTTCAGCGTCACTCCGTAAGGAATTTCCTTAATGTATTCGCTGTTGATGACATATCCCGCTTCAAGCAGCTTTATGTATGCCTTTTCAACAAAATCTGAAAGCGCCTTATCCGATGAAAACAAGTTCAAAATGGCCTCTTTTACAAATAAAATTGAATGGTTTCCAATATTTTGTCGTAATTTACTGGTTTGATGAAAACATCGTCAAAACCGATCTCCTTGAATTTGTTCTTTTCTTCGCCGAAAGCGTAGGCCGTCATCGCGAATATCGGCACGGAAATACCCTTCGACTCCTCTTTCAGCCTCATTCTGCGCATCATTTCTGTCCCGTCCATTCCCGGGAGCTGAATGTCGGTGATCACAGCAGCAAGATTATCTGTTTTGTCGTAAATATCCAACGCTTCGTAGGCATCAGCAGCCGAAATGACATTCACTTTTCTGCGTTCCAGACTTTTCACTGAAACGATCAGATTCGCCGGATCGTCTTCAACTATAAGGATTTTAAGCTCTTTAAGCATCGGAACAATTATTTTCTTCTTTCTCGAGTTTGGTGCGCTCGTCGTAGAGTCTTTGTGATATGTGCGAGAATGCCTCGACAATATCCGGATCGAAAGCCTTACCCGAACCTTCCATGATTATCGACATCGCCTTTTCATAGGGGAATGACTTTTTGTAGACACGTTCAGCTACCAGGGCGTCAAAAACATCGGCAACAGCCATGATCCTCGCTGAGAGCGGAATCTCTTCTCCTTTGATTTTTGTGGGATAACCCGTTCCATCCCACTTTTCATGGTGATAGTGAGCCATTTCGATCGACTCTTTCAGGTAACCTTCATCCATATCGCTTGCATTGGTTTCAATTTTGGTCAGAATCTTCTTTCCTTCGGCCGCATGGCTCTGCATGATTTTGAACTCCTCGTCGGTGAATCTGCCTGGCTTGTTCAAAATCAGATCGGAAATCGCGATTTTTCCGATGTCGTGGAGAGGAGCCGAACGCTTCAGAACTTTGATGTAGGAATCAGTGAGAATATCTGTGAACTTTCCTTCTTTTTGCAGTTCTTTCGCTATCGCCTCGACATACTCCGCTGTTTTTTTGACGTGGTTGCCTGTGCTTATGTCACGCGCTTCGACCATTTCAGCAAAGTTGACGATGATCTCTTCCTGCATTTTCGTTATGCGCTCATTCTGCCGGTTCATCTGCGCAATGAACTCCAACGAGTCACCGCCCATTTTCACAATCGATTTGTACAGGTTTTCGATTTCGTCAAAAGTCCTGATGTTGATGGCTTGAAGAGCGGCAAGCCCCGAATTCCCGCCCTGCTCCAGATTGGACACGAACTGCATTGAAGCCATCGCCATGCGGTTGACCGGATAGACGATCCCGCGGTTTACGAACTCGAGAATAATGCTCATGATGATGATCGAAAGCCCGAAAAAAACCGAGATGAGTTTAATTACAAATTTCGCTTCGTCTGCGGCAATACTGCCTATCGTAATGTCCGCTGCGACATAGGTCGAACCTTTGAGCGGTTTGTAAACCGTGAGAAGAGCCCCGTACTGGTCGTCAGAAATTATCGGTTCGATCTCTTCTCCTTTGAAGAGTTTCGGCAGATACGGCACAAAAGTCGGATCAAACTCTACAACTTCACCTGGCTGGCTCGCCTCGGCACCGCCTTCGGAATCGAGATCAAAAACGACATGGCAGCCGTCTTCCACAATTTTATATACATAAAGATACATCGTTTGCGGAAAACTCTCCTTTATTTTGTAAAGATTTTTTTCAATATCGGAGTATCCTTCCGCCTTCCGCCCTTTTTCAAGGAACTCGTCAAGCCGCTCGGAATCGATCACAACTGCGGCTGCTTTTGTTACGCCGTTGGCTATATCGGTAAACTTGCTCAGCGCAACTTCCCTGTAAAGGACAAATCCGGTAGCTGTCGCCAAAGTTCCCAAAAGTATCTCGGCAACAATGACCATAACAACAACTTTTTTAATAAGAGAGCGTTTTATATGGTTTCGAAGCAGAAGTTTCCTGTATTCTCCGTCTAAATCAGGGAAAAACAGGAAAAGCCGGTGTGCCTTTTCCTTCCAATCTTCAGGAATCAGACGAAAAATGAAGATCGAACATACAACAACGATAGTTTTATCCAGGATATCGATGATGATGTCTGCCAAAAGCTGCGACGCGAATTTGGAAAAACCGAGATATTCGTAAATCGCAAGAGAAAACGGTGCCGAAATCCCCTCACCGAAATCGTATCCGTAAAGAAAATATGTGAGCACCGAACCAAGACCTCCGCCCAGAACGGCAAAAACAAGAATTGTCACAATTATGCCGCCGATGTGTTTGAAGAAGCCGTTTCTCTGGAAAATCGCAGCCATGCAGCCTATCAGAATGCTGATCACACCGTAATAAAACGTGGCCATGTCGGATATTCCGTTGAGCGCGTTCACGCAGAAACCGACAATAACCGCAGGAAGATTCCCGCCGAGCATTGCCACAGCTACAGTTCCGATACAGTCGAGAAAGACCGGTAGTTTCAGTGCAAGGGCGGTTTTTGAAGGAATCAGATTCAGCATCAATGCCAGAAAGATTACGGCAAATGCCATGAAAGCTTGGTTTCTTACAATTGACTTTAAATTTTTCATAAATATTCAACCACTTTAAATTATTGATAAAATCGAGAGAGCCGAAAGCTCTTCGGTTCCGTTCCCTGTCTCAATTTCAACAACCGAAAAATCGTCCGAAAATCCGACGATCCTGCCCGTTTCTTTTCTTACCAAATCCTGCGAAAATACTATGTTTTTCCCGATCATCCAGCTTGTTTTTTCAGCATACACGTCCAAAATCAGACTGCTTTGAGCAAAAGAAAATGCGGAATTGACCGCTTTGACAAGTATTTTCAGAACTTCTTCGCCTGAAACTTCGGCAAATTCCGAAACTGCGGCAGGTTTCCAGACAAAATTGTTTTCAGGGTCTTCCGGCATGAAAACATTCACGCCGATCCCGCAGATATAAAACCTTTTGCCGCCAGAATCAAAAGTTTTTGCAATGATTCCCGACACTTTTCTCTGATTTATCAGAATATCGTTGGGCCACTTTATCTGCACGGTTCCGGCTTTTTCAACGAACTGCGAAACTGCAGAAGAAGCGGCTACAGCGCATCTCTGAGGTATAAAATCGGTATCGAGCTTGTCAAAAAAAGAAAGATAGATGTTCCCGTTGGCTTCCGACACCCATTTTTTTGCATTCCTGCCGCGCCCTGCAGTCTGCGACTCTGCAAGGACCATTCCTTTACGAACACCTGATTTTATTAAATCTTCGCAGACATCCATCGTCGAAGTCACTTCGCCGAAGCGGTAGATTTTTTCGAACTTGTTTGCAGGCAGAATTTCTTTTTTCATTTGAGCTCTATCAGAAAATCTTTGACAACAGCCATGTGCTGCATCTGTGAAGCACTTGAATCACTTGTCTGCGCCGGAGAAAAATATTCGTCCAGCACACTTTGGGTGTAAACGCGGGTGTCAAAAACGAACCCGTTTTCATAAGCCTTTGTTTTTGCTTGATCTTTAGACGAATAATAAACTGTCGGCACCTGAAATTCATGAAGCGGATAATCGGCTAAAACAAAATCCAGCTGCTTTTTTCTGCCAGCATTCGTCTCGCCGTAACCTTCTTCATCAACAGGATCTGGACCGGCAACGTAAAAAGTGTTGTTTTTGCCGAAGCCGCCTGATGAAACTGCCGTAGGACCGTTGAAATCGCCTCCTACGACATAGTAATATTTATCGGGATTTGCCGATTTCAGTTTTGCGATCTCGTCAACTATGACAAGCGCTGCAGTAGTCTGATCCGATGCGGGACTAGTGTGCAGATGGACACTTATCGCAAAAATATCCTTGTTGCCCGGAATATCGACGACAGCCCACATCAGAGCGCGGTTATTGATGTTAGGATCTTTCCAATAACCGTGGGAAGTTATCGGATATCTGCTCACCACTCCGTTCGGGATCTGGTAATCCGCGCTGTCAACCGCATAATAATTCGTTCCGACGATCTTCTGCGCAAAATTTTTGTAATCGCTTGCAGAATTGTTTCCGTAATTCATCTCCTGAACAAGTGCGATGTCGGGCTTGAGCGCCTGAAAGATCCTTATTCCGTGCCCCGGATCATAAGACTGGTTGTTGCCGCTCGTGACATTTCCCGCAACGATCCTGATTTGAACGGATTCACCGTCGTAAGGCTCGATATCTTCGACTTCTTCGTCAGGAAGAACATCTTGATCTTCAGTTGAATCTGTATCTTCATCCGAGAAAATATCAAAATCTTCATCAGAATCTGCGTCTTCATCAACGACCTCATCATCATAATCATCAATAAAATCAATATCTTCGCCGGGTAAGACATCAAATTCCGAAGGATCATCGTTATCCGCTGCAGCATCTTCATCGGAAACTTCGGGCGTTGTATCGGCAGAATCATTGTCAACAATTTGCGCATTTCCGTGAGACATACATGAAAAAAGAAAAAACACGCTCAATAAAACAGTGAGATTTTTACGAATTATACTTACCATTTCGCCAACCTGTAGTTTATCAAAGTTATTATCAAATAGACCAGAAACAGAACTCCGGCGGAAACTGCCGAAAGAGGCATGAGAAACGCCGGAAACAGATTCAGAACAAATATTGCCTCAGCAATATAAAGAATTGAAATTATTATAGAAACTGTTACAAAAGATTTTTTTGACGTTTTATTTGACGCAACGGTCTTAAAAACAAAAAAAGAACCTGCAAACATCAGAAAAATGAAAGAAAAAAGCTGAAATTTGATTTTCGAAGCGGTGTATGAAGAAACTAACTATCTCCTCTATATACGGATTTGCTTCCGTGATCACGTCTTCCATATTTTTGACTTCGCTCCAGTTTTCATACGGGATCTTCATCGAATAAAGATAAATTTCTTTCACCGGAAGGGTTTCGTAGTGGTTGAAAATCGAGGAATCGAAGGTCATTCTTTCGCTAGCTACCGAAACTGAACAGACATTCATTGCCGTGATTTTTTCTTCGACAGGCGCTTTTCGATTTGTTATTATCGTTATCGGAAAGCAAGAAACCATGTTTTCGAGATATACAAAAAGGCTCCCCTGCGCGAAAAAAAGAAGAAAAAGCGCGCATAGGAAAAATATTCTTTTGCAGAAAGAGAAACAAAAAAGCAGTCCGGCCAACAAAGCACCTCCTAAAAACCCATGGATTATAGGAAAAAATTTATTAAAGTCCAATCTTGGATAAAAACTGCTTAAAGAAATCTGCTACTTTACGAAATCGGCTATGCGTGCTGCGGCCTCTTCAATTTCAGCCGCCTCTTTTGCAATACTTATCCTTGTGAAATTACTACCTTTTTCGCTGAAATGAATACCGGGAACGGTGCCGACTTTTTTGCTTTCGTACAAATCCATCGCGAATTTGAAGCCGTCATCGAATTTCTGCGGGATCTTCGCCCAGACAAAGTAGCCGCCGTCGATCGGAGGCATATAAAAACCGCTTTTTTCAAGCACCGAGTGCATGATTTTGAAAGATGCTCTAACTTTCCCTCTCAAAAAAGCGAGATACTCTCTGCCGAAATCATTCTTTTCCAGATATTCCGCAATGGCTATCTGCAGAACTGAAGGAGTGCAGAGACCGGTGTAATCGTGGATTTTAGCAAGATTTTCAACATGCTGCGCCGCACCGACAATGTAACCTACACGCCAGCCGGTGATTGAAAGCATCTTTGAAAACGCCGAAACAACAAAGAGAGTCTCATCGACAAGTTCAAACGGAAGATAAGGCTTTTCAGCAAAGTAAAGATCGCTGTAGACTGCATCAAAAACAAGATTCGAGCCGTATTTTCTGCAAATTTCGTAAAGTCTTGAAATTTCTTCCTTTTTCCAGATTTTTCCAAGCGGATTTCCGGGTGAGCAGAGCAAAATCAGATTTACTTTTTCATCTTTTATGCGGTTTTCAATCGTTTCAAAATCAAAAGAGCCCGATCCGTCGGGATATTCGCACAAAAATCTGTCGCCGTAAATTTTAGGCAGATTAGCGTAACTTTCATAAACCGGATCAAAAGACATCACAGTGAAGCCGCCTTGAGTCTTTTGCCGCAGATAAAGATAAATGAGAGAAACCGCCTCTGTGGCGCCGTTCGTGACAAGAATATTTTCAGCTTTTAACCCGCTGTTTCCGCAAAGGCCCGAAGAAACAAGTTCGCGAAGTTTCGGGTTGCCGTTTCCCGCCGGATACTGGTGGATCGGAGTCTGCGCCGCTGAAACAAGTTCCGAAATAAGTTCTTTCGGCGGTTCGAATCCGGGGATCCCCTGCGCACAGTTGATCCCGCCGTTTGCTTTTACAAGATTGCTCATAAAACTTATGAGCGAGCCGCTTGGTCTTTCCATGGCTTATTTGAAAATATATGCAAGAATTAAAGAAGCCGTCGCCGTAAGCCCTTCGACATGCGTTCTTTCGTAGCCGTGGCTCGCATCAACACCCTGACCGATAAGCGCGACTCTCGTATCGCTGCAGGAACGGAGAAGAGCCGAACCGTCCGAGCCGTAGAACGGGAAAACATCAGTTTTGTAAGCGATTTTGTTCTTCTCTGCAATATCTATGAGTTCATTCGTAAGATCATAGTTGTAAGGGCCTGACGAATCTTTCGCACAGACGCTGACGCACCTCTCGC
>CAJOMF010000019.1 GCA_905235605.1 uncultured bacterium | reverse complement strand
TTCCGATGCACATGCTGACATAAAGAAAACAAACACAAACATTGATACGAACATGAATTTTTTCATTTTTTCCTCCAATGAAAAAAGTTGATAAAATATAAACGGGACACGAAAACTATCGAAATTCTCTAAACTTTTCTGAATTTTTTTGGTTGAAAAACTTTACTTTGATTTTAAGTTAGATATAATTAAAAGCGGATTCTTGACTCTTGATTCTTGATTCTTGATTCTTGATTCTTGATTCTTGAAAAATTTATTCTCTGTTAACAAAATCGACTCCTCAAAAAATCAAACGCGCGGTATAATATGGAATTGAAACGGAAAGGCAAGTTTTTTGTAAAATTTTGTCAAAACTGCTCTCTTAACTCATGCTTGAAATGATAAATAATTGAAAATTGACACAGTGTCGTTTTTTTAGAAATTAAATCCGAGTGAAGCGTAAGCCCCGCCTTTTGTGGGAGCAACGGAAAAGCTGCTCAATTCGACATTCTGATTTGGGACAGGTCTTCTTATGCCGATTAGAACTGATCCGGTGATCCACAGCGGAAGTCCGACGATGCTTGTTATGAGTCCGCCGAGCATCATTTTGGAATCGTTTTTGTACCAGCCTGTGTAGTAGGTTATTCCGCCTGCAAGATCAGCTGCCAGTCCGACCACGAGCAAAGATATTCCGGCCGTTTTGTACGGGCGGTAGTACAGAACAGGTTCCTGTGTGAACACGATGTAAGTCGGTTCTTTTTCCTTTTTGTCTTCGCTCGGTGTTTCCGCCGGCTGTTCCGGCTCTGAATTTTCGTTTTTCAGTCTTTCGATCTCGCTCTCAGCCTCGAAAGCGCATCTTCCTGCCGGAAATTTTTCAAGATACTTCTGCCATACTTCGATGTTTTGTGCTTTTCTGGCATAGTCGCATGCGTTGTCATCCTGAGAAGTTTCATCTTCAGCCAAAAGAGTGAAAACCGCGAAAAACAAGCTGATAAAGAGAAAAAGTTTTTTCATTTTTACCTCAATAAACGATTTGTTGTTCAACAAAAAACGAATGATTTTAAGGGAAAATATGAAAAATGCAAGGAGGGGCAGCTATTCCGAAAACACGATCGCGCCGGTAACTTCGTCCTTTTCTTTTTTTATCGCGTAAAAATAGTGCCTGAACTGCGGATTTATGAGGTTATAGAGGTGAGACGGACTTGAAACGAGCATTTTCCATGCCTCGGCTTCGGTTTTTGCGGCGAAAAGGTTTTCTCCGAGGATTTTTTTGTGAATTCCGGTGTGACGGATGCCGCCGTCTTTTGAAGAATAGTGTTTGAGTCCTTCATTCTGGATCTTCGCAAGAGATTTTCCGGCCGCTTCTTCAAGTCCGCTGTCTATTGAAACCACAGACTTTTTGCAGGATTTTCTTAGTAAATCCAATGATTTGCCGAAATTTTCCGAAAACGGTGGAAGTTTTTCTTCCTTGAATTTTCTGCTCCAGAGAATTTCCGGACCGCCGACGCCGGTGCCGGTAATCTGAAGCCTCGTGATGTTTGCAGCTTTTTCTTCGAGAACGATCTCGCGTTTCGTTATCTGCACTTTGTGGACAGCGCATCCAGTCTGAATGTAGAGAAAGTATGAAATGTAGGCAGGATCGGGCGAAACGGTCAGCTGAATGGAATCGTTGACGGTTTTTGCCTCGATCTCAAGATTTCCGCTCTTTTTTGCAAGATAAGTTTTGCCTTTATACTGAACGCAGACGGCATTTTTTTCCGGTTTACAGGCCGAAACTTCAACAACTTCGGCATTTTTATAGAAAAAACCGTCATTTTCAGCCTTTTCAAGAATAGAATACGACTCAAAAAGATAAGAAAAGAGAGCTAACCAAAAAAACGACATTCAAAATCCAGTATATTGAAAAAATAAAAGATGGTGCAGAAGGGGGGACTCGAACCCCCACACCAACAATAGGCATAAGATCCTTAGTCTTACGTGTCTACCAATTCCACCACTCCTGCACCGGAGGGAAAAAACTCAAATAAAAAGGAACGATCGGCTTCTGTCGAAGCTGCCAGCTGAGTTATTCAGCCGGAGCTTCTTTCTGCTCTTCAGCAGGTTTCTGTTCTTCGACAGGAGCTTCTTCTTTCTGCTCGTTTTTCTGCTCAACAGCTTCCGGTTTCTTTTCTTCCGCGGGCTGTGCCGCAACCGGAGCCGGAGTCGTTTTCTCAGCCTGCTGTTCGATTCTTACAACCGATTTGTCACTGCTTGAAATGTAGGACATCCAGACAGAGTTGAGCATGAAGAGGATCGCAAGAACGGAAGTGATCTTGGTGAGTATGTTGCCGGCGCCTCTTGCACCGAAAACAGAACTACTCGAACCGCCGAAAATAGCTCCCATTCCTTTTTTACCTTCCTGAAGAAGGATTATTACGACAAGCAGTATGCAGATAACTATCTGAACGACTGCAAAAGCCTCAAACATTGCGAACCTCATCAATCCAAAAAACGTCAGCGGCGGGATTTATAGTCGGGAAAATTTCAAAGTCAACTTTTTTTTTGCTTTTCGGTGAAAAAAATTTTGCGGCTGAAATATTGCCTGAAAATCAATATCTTATAAAATAATGCGCTTTTTGTCTTTGTGCTTCGGAGAGCTGAAATGAGAGCGTTAGGAATTTTTTTTATGATTGTGAGTAATATTTTATTGATTGGCGGATGTTCAAAGGAGGAAAAAATGCTCAGTGGAAAGAAAATTTTGATGATCATTGCACATGAGAATTTCAGGGATGAGGAACTGAATGTTCCTTACAAGCAGTTTTTGGGCGAAGGGATCGATGTCACCGTCGCAAGCACCGAAAAAGGCGAGGCTACGGGAATGTTCGGCGCGACTTTCGACGTCAAATATTCGGTCGATGAAGTGAATGAAGCCGATTTCGACGGAGTCCTGTTTGTCGGCGGAATGGGAACTCCTTCGGTCAGAGCAAACATGAGAGCGGTGGAAATCGCGAAAAATTCGGCAAATCACAAGGTTTTCGGTGCGATCTGCTGGGCTCCGACTATCCTCGCAAAAGCCGATGTCGTCAAAGGCAGAAAAGTGACGGTATGGTTGGGCGACGATCCTGAGTACGGTATGAAAACGAGCAAAGTCATGGAAAACGCGGGTGCAATATTTGTAAATAAAGAAGTTGTCACCGACGGAAATCTCGTTACAGGAAACGGTCCGAATGCCGCCGAAAAATTTGCGGCTGCTGTTATGGAAAAACTTTCTGAGTAGGAGTAACTATGCAGCATTATTTTGTTTTTCTGAGTTTTGAAGTTCTTTCTTCCGTAAATTACGACAGAGATTTCATACACGACGAGCTTGAGGAGCTCGGTCTTTACGCACAGATCAGGGTCGGAGATTTTCTTCAGCCTCTTCCCGAAGGAACTTTCATCGGCGAATACAAGTTCGAGGACAAAGAAGAGCTCAAAAACACGATCTACACCGAAGTTTCGGAACTTTTCAACAAACACGGCGTTCAGGCAAGGCTTTTCATCGCCGTTTCCGAGAAAGCGACGATCGGTGTCGAAGATATAACTGCAAAAAAATCCTGACGGTCGCAAATTGAATAACTTTTCAGGAATCTATTTTCACATTCCCTTTTGTCCGAAAAAATGCCTTTACTGCGATTTTTTCAGTGTTTCGGGATATCTGCGCTGCACTTTGAAACAATACGGAAAATCGCTTTTCGATGAGGCTGGAAGAAGGCTCGGCGAGCTTTCCGGCACAAAAATCGTTTCGGTTTATTTCGGCGGCGGAAGTCCCACTTCGATGGATGAAGATTTCTTCCGGAATTTTGCCGGATTCGCCGAAAAATCGGGGATAAATCTCGCAGAGTGCGAAGTTACGGTCGAAGTCAACCCGGCAGACAGAGGCGAAAACTGGATAAAAAATCTCAAAAACTGCGGTATAAACCGCGTGAGCATAGGCATTCAGGCGTTTGACGATGCAGTTCTTGCCGAAATGGGGCGCAGGACGACAGTTGCCGACATGGAAAAAAATATTCCTCTTTTTGCAAAGTATTTTGACAATGTTTCCTGCGATATTATCTATGGTTTAGGTAAAAATCGTAAAATAAATCAGGAACTTAATAAAATTTTTGAGTTGGCGCCCTTCAAGCATATTTCGGCTTACAGATACGCAAGACCTGAGCGGGAAAACGCGCCCAAGCTTCTCGATGAAGATGAAACTCTGCAGCAGGAAAGTGATATCAGAGATTTTCTGCAGAAACTCGGTTTTTCGCGCTATGAGATAAGCAACTATTCGCTTTCCGGCTTTGAATCAAGGCACAACATGCTTTACTGGACTTATTCTTCGTGGCTCGGGATCGGTGCGGGAGCAGCTTCGTTCATCCGAAAAACGGGCGTTTCATCGCGTTACGCCGACGATATCGACGCTTTTATCGAAAGAGACGGACTCAGCTCTGTCGAACTTACTCTGCAGGAGCGCCTTGAAGAATTTCTGCTAATGGGACTTCGTGTAAAAATCGGAATAAATCTAAATGATTTTAATGATTTGTTCGGTAAAGAGTTTTTTGAGCTGATTTCTGAAAAAACTGTTTCATCACTCGTTTCAGAAGGGTTGTTAGACTTTGACGAAAACAAACAAATCATAAAATGCACAGAGAAGGGAAGTGACTTCCTCAACGCGATACTCCTTAAACTTTTTGATGCGATAAGGTGCTAGAATGATTGGTGAAATCGATAAAATTTATAAAGAACAGGGATTTCTTGTGATCGGTGCCGACGAAGCGGGGAGAGGCCCTTTGTGCGGCCCTGTTGTAACGGCGGCAGTCTCGCTTTTTACTGAAATCCCCGGGATAAACGACTCAAAAAAACTATCCGAAAAAAAGAGACTGGAACTAGTTCCGCTCATTGTTCAAAACAGTTTTTGGGCGGTTTATTCAGTCCTGCCGAAAGTCATTGACGAAATGAACATCCTTCACGCTTCGCTTTACGGCATGAGCCTGTGCATAAAGAGAATAATGAGAAAAACTGAACAAAATTGCATGGTTATGATCGACGGAAACAAAAAGACAGGGCAGTTTGAAAATGAAACCGCTGTTGTGAAAGGCGACGCAAAAAGCATAAATATTGCTGCAGCCTCGATTTTAGCTAAGACTTACCGCGACCGGATCATGGACAAATGGGATAAAATTTATCCCGAATACCGCCTTTCATCGCACAAAGGCTATCCTACGGCGGAACATTACGAAATCCTGAAAAAAATCGGTCCGTGCGAAATCTACAGGAAAAGTTTCAAACTCGTCAAGGAAGAAGAACCCGAACAGTTGAGTTTGTTTTGATATTGTATGCAGTTTCGACCGCAGATCAGATGTTCAAGGTCGTATTCTGAATGACGATGCAGCTTCCGTTTTCAACCGGTTCGGATTTGAATCTGTCACTTTCAGGGTCGTATTCCCTTGTGACCTGAATGAGTTTTACGTTTTCAAGCGTGACGTTGAGAGAACCTGAATCGTAGGAGAAAGAGTTTACGGTCATTGTGCCGCTTTCAGGATAATAGTATTTGCCTGCGCCTTCGAAGTAGCCTTCATTGTCGTACATGATGTCTTCGTAAACAAGGATGCACTGAGCGCACGAGCTGTAGGAAACATTGTAGCCTTCGGTCAGATCGTAGGTCCCGGCTGTTGTTTCGCTGTAGATTTCGAAATCTATCTCGTCAGCTGTTGCTGTGCCTGTTCCGGGCTGATATGAGCCTGAATAGTAGGCGTAACTGTCCATTGAACCGTCGTTTTTCATTGTTCCGATGCTGATAACTGCACAATCCCCGGCGTCAGTGTCCGTCGGCTCGGTCGGTTCAGCCGGCTCACTTGGCTCAGTCGGATCGGTTGGATCCGCGGGATTTGTCGGTTCGCCTGGGTCAGTAGGTTCTGTGGGATCGGTCGGGTTTGTCGGCTCTGATGGATCAGTGTCGCCCGTGTCTGTCGGTTCTGTCTGAGTGTCGCCCGTATCGGTGTCGTTCTGAGAGTCGCCTGTATCGACGGTCGTATCACCTTCATCCTCGTCGCTGCCGCATGAAACAAAGAAGAAAAGAGAAAGAATCAAAACTGTAATAAGTGAAAATCTTTTCATAAAAACCTCCTTAAGTAAAAAAAAAGACCCTCCGAAGAGGGTCTGAAAAAATGAGCTTTTCGGAATTAAGCCTTAATAGCTTCTACCGGGCAGCCGTCTTCACATGCGCCGCAGTCAACACATGCGTCTGTTACTTCGTAGCCGCCGTCTTTTTCGATGATAGCTTCTACCGGGCAGGTTCCAGCGCATGCACCGCATTTTACGCAAACATCCTGATTAATCTTGTGCATTTTTTTCTCCTCGTACCGTGTTAATAAACGCTAAAAAGCCGCTATTTTTAGTTTGAGAACGGACTTTTGTCAAGGAAAAACTCAGTGTATCCTGATTTCTCTGATTTTTTGAAGAAAATTTTCGATCTGCGTTGATTCGCTGACACCGGTTTTGCACCATATCGCGAAGTGTTCGCAGTTGTTCGTCGCGATGTTGTACTGCCTTTCTCCGAGGCGGCTTTCGGCGCGCTTAACCGTCTCTTCAGGGGAATAAATGCGGTAGCTGCTGTTTCCGAGCAGGGCGATGAGGAGTTTTGAGACGTTTATTCCGAACGGGGTGATGATATCGAAAATCTTTACCTGATTTTTTCTGATGAATTTGTCGAAATCGATGACGAAAAGGTATTCCGAATCCTCTTTGAACGCCTTCAAAGTCGTTCTGTGGACGATGATGTTAGTGCCGAAATCGCCCGACGGATCGGCGTAGTGGATCATTCCGCCGTTTCCTGTGTAGATTCCGTAGTGGTCGTAAAGACCGCGCATTCTGTGGACTCCGACAACGTCTCCGAACCGGATTTCATCGTCTCTTACAACTCTTTTGATATTATTGCCGTTTTCGTGATGTAATATTAAATCGGTCATTTTTCCTCCTGAAACCGCACTATCTTATAAGTTCATAATAAAAAAATCAATATGAAAATTGACATTCCCGCAAAATGACAATAAGCCTTTCCTGTATGCGGTTTTATCGGAAAATTGTTTCCGACAAATATTTTGGCTTGATTTTATGAGGAGGAAGTTATGAAAAAAAGATTCGTTTGCAAGGTTTGCGGTTATGTTTATGAGGGTGAGTCAGCTCCGGAAAAATGCCCGGTATGCAAAGCTCCGGCAAAAATGTTCGAAGAGATCAAAGACGAGCTCAAACTTGCTGCAGAGCACGAGTTCGGTTTTTACGGCAAAAATGTAGAGAACAACGAAAACATTTCTGAAGAAGACAAGAAATTCATCCTTGAGCAGCTCAAGTCGAACTTCACCGGTGAATGTTCGGAAGTCGGGATGTATCTCTGCATGGCAAGGGTCGCTCACAGGGAAGGTTACCCCGAAATCGGTCTCTACTGGGAAAAAGCAGCTTTCGAAGAGGCTGATCACGCTGCAAAATTTGCGGAACTTCTGGGCGAAACGCTTGAACCGAATATGAAAAATTCGACCGAAGCCAACCTCAAATGGCGTGTCGACTGCGAATTCGGCGCAACTACAGGAAAAGTAGAACTTGCAAAATGCGCAAAACAGAACGGTCTTGACGCGATCCACGACACAGTTCACGAGATGGCACGCGACGAAGCACGTCACGGCAAGGCTCTCAAAGGACTTCTTGAAAGATATTTCGGAAAATAAATCTTTTTGCCGCCGCTTTTTATTACGTGATTCCGGTATCACGGGATAACGTTATCCCGGCGGCGGTCGATATCACGTAATCTCGGAATCTCGGGATCCCGATCAGGTTTTCCGCCGCTATTCTTCCAGCCAGTTCTTAACGTCGTTGAAGAATTTCACCGGCTGGTTCACAGAGACACTGTGAGAACTTTCGGGATAGAACGGGAATGTGACTTTCGCAGACTCTCCCTCTTTGAAATGAACTGTGAAAGAGTTGTCTTCTGTGTCTACTCCCGAAACGCTGCTGAAACTTTTTGCAGCTTCAGGAATTCCTTTTGCGTAGATGACGATATCCTCTTCAGCCTGGGTTATGAAAGTTTTAGCGGTTTTTATGTTTTCAAGGAACATTTCACCGTTGACATCGCTGTAAGGGGTTACAGCAGCATAGTAAAATGTTGAAGTTATCGGATAATACAAATCTACATGATACTCATCGTAAGCCGGGAGTTCTCCGAAAAAGCTGTCCAGATTCCCGCTCGAAAGAGGATGGGTGTTCCTCTGGCTGATACGTGCCAGAATGACAGTTTTTTCAATTTCGGGAACTTTGTTAAGAGTGTCAAACGCTGCAAAATTTCTTAAGTATCCGTTTTCACTGTTGTATCTGAACGCACCTTCTGCCGACCTGTTTTCCGCGTAAAGCTCGTTTATTTTTGTCGGATCGTTCATTATGAACTCTTCGAACATCGGCATCTGGAGCATTTTCGCTGTTCCGACATCGGTGTAGTCGAAAAGCCAGTTATACGGCCTGCGGTATGAATAGATGTCGCGGTCTGCGTTCTCGACATAATTTATCGCGTTGTTGTATTTCGAGCAGTTCCATGAATTTCCGCATGGTCTGTATATCTGCCCTGTCTCCTGCTGGATCGTGTACATCGGGCTGCTGCTCAGTTCAAGAAGTTCACCTGCTGCATCCATCTGTTTCTGTCCCATTACGAGCGGCTGGATCATGATCTGTCTGCCGAACTGTTTTACAACGTCTGTTTTTGAGGGCATTCCGGTTATCGACGGATCAATTTCCCGGAAGTGGCGTGCGATCTCGTTAAAAAGCGCTTCGTCGTAGAAAACCCTGTTGTTTTCAGCATAGTCGGCGACATTGAGAAGGATGTTGATAAGCGCGGTCGTTCTTGTTCCTCCGTAGCTTTCACCTGCCGGGATCACAGGGTTAGCCTTTATTTTCGGATGGTTTTCCAAAAAGCGCAAGATCACGCGGATAAAGTCTGCCGCGTCTGCAAAAACGTTGAAATTTGAAGTCGAAAAATATGACGAACGGCTGTTTGCATTTGTCGGATCATCAATAATTCCATAGGAAAAACCGGTCTGACGTGCATCGATGTAAAGCAGATTCCCCAACTGTGTCCAGCTCGTTTCGTTTTCAGCGAAACCTTTTTCGGAACATGCCTGATCGGCTGTCCTTTTTGCCGTGTTGTAAAGGAAAACAAGTGCCGAAGAGGAGCCTGGACCGCCGTTGTAGAAAACAAAAAGCGGTTTTGTTTCCGGATTTTCATCTGCCGGCTGGAAGTTGTACCACATTTTTACTCTGCCGCTTTTATTGCTGCGGTTACTGAGAATGTATTCATTTTCTTCGAGATAGATGAAACCGGATTCGTAACCGAGCCCTTCGACAGAGGTAACCGGAGCGCTTTCCGGCATGCTGTCTGAAACTTCCCTGCATTTGTGTGTCGACGGGACTTGATGCTCTTCAGGAGTGTCTTCATCAGGTATCGTGCCGTCATCGTCGTTCTCTTTGTCCGGAGTTTCTGTGTCAACGGTATCTCCGTCGTAGTCCGTATCGCCGCCGTCCGGTGTTTCCGTATCATTATCGTTTTCCGTAATCTGATCGTTGTCTTCGCTCCACGGATCGCTGTCCGGTGTGATTTTTGATGTGCTGTTGCTGCACGAAACTGCAAAAATCAGCACAAATGCCGTGAAAACAAGGGATTTCTTCATTTTGATCTCCATAATTTATAATTTTATTCTTCCGTTTGCAATCGCGACGCCTGTTCGGAAAATGTTTTCTGAATCAAAATCCCTGGCGTTCGGGATCCTGCCGCCTGCCATATCGATGTGACCGCCGCCTGAGCCTATTCCTGCAAGGAGTTTCTGGACTGCCGTGTTAGCCGGGATTTCCGGGATCTCGCTGCGGACGCAGAAAGAGATGCCTTCGACGGACTGTGCTGAAAGGACGACGAATTCGATTTCTTCAGCCGAAAGGATGTAATCTGCCAGGATCGCCAGTAAGTCTTTGTTGCAGCCGTCGGGAAAGTGACAGTATGCAAAGTTCCCTTTGACGCGGAGTTTTTCCAGAATGTATTTGTATTGACTGAAATCATTGAGTTTTATAGAGTTCCTGACAAGCGAATTTACAAAATTTACATCACTCACATTGTAAAGCATTGCTACAGTTTCTATGTCGATCGGATTTGCGTTCCGCGTGAACTGGTGCGTGTCGAAGACTATTCCGGCATGAAGCGCAGTCGCAACTTCTCTGCCGGGTTCCAGCATAAGTTCCGCGAAATATGAAAAAATTATGCTGGCGCATGCACCGTAATCGCTTCTGATGTCACAGAATTCGAGGTCTTCGTGTTCGATCCCGGGATGGTGGTCGATGACTGCGGCGACATTTCCCTTCAAAGTTGCAACGTTTTTGTTTTTTTTGTTGGCATCGACGATCACGATAGTGTCTTCTTCGCTGAGTCCGTATTTGTAGTGCGGAAGTATCGGGATATTCAGCCTGTCGATCATTTTTTGCAGTGAATCCCGCAGGATGTCTCCGTGAAAAATGATGTTCGATTCTATTTTGAAGTTTTTAAGCAGATACTGCAGCGCGAATGCCGAAGCGACTGCATCGTGATCCGGATAGTTGTGTGTCTGGATGAAAATCCGTTTTCTGCCTTTAAGCGTTTTTATCAGTTTCTTTATTTTCTGCATTTAATTTACCGCCGAGTTTTTCGGCAACGATCTGAATGTCATGCCATCCAGGCTGCTGGTACAGGCGCAGCCCGAAGAATGATGCGGTTGAGATGAGGTGATCGAAAATATCGGATTGGACAGCTTCGTAGCCGGCCCATTCCGTCGTTTTTGTGAAAGCGTAGATCTGAAGCGGAAGTCCGTGCTCAGTCTGCGGCATCTGCCTGACGATGAGCGTGAGATCGTGTCTCAAGAGATCGTTGTGCAGAAGATACTGCTTTGCGTATTCGCGGAAAGTCCCGATATTCGTGAGCCTGCGCATGTTCACCGGAGCAGAGCTGTCGGCATTTGCGTTCCAATGCTCGATTTCGGTTGTTTTTGCCTTGATGTAGCCGGCGATGAGGTCGATTTTGCCGAGTTTTTCAATTTCTTCGTCGGTAAGCCTTCTGACGGATGAAACATCGAAAAGAATATTCCTGCTTATACGGCGTCCGCCCGATTCGACCATGCCGCGCCAGTTGATAAAGCTCTCTTCCATGAATTTATGAGTCGGGATGTTGGCGATGGTTTTGTCCCAGTTCTGGATCTTTACAGTGTGGAGCGCGATGTCGATGACTTCACCGTCTGCGTTGTTCTGCGGCATTACGATCCAGTCTCCTTTGCGTATCGAATTGTTTGCCGCGATCTGAAGACCTGCGACGAAACCGAGTATCGTGTCACGGAAAATCAGCAGAAGGACGGCCGTCATCGCACCAAAACCGCTCAGCAGCAGGGCAGGGGATTTGTCGAGCAAGATCGAGATCATCGCGATGAAACCTACGCAGTAGATGACGATTAGGATTATCTGCATGAGACCTTTGAGAGGCCTGTCTTTCGATATTTCAAAAGTGTCGTAGATTTCGAGCATCGCCTTGTTGGCGGCGCGCAGAATATCCATGATGACGAGGATTATTATGCAGAAGGAGAGCTTTTTCAGCCAGTGACCGCCGCGCTCGAACGAAAATGCCGACCAGTAGAAAACGAGAGCCGGGACCATATTCACGAACTTTGAAAAAACACCGTGGTTGAAAAATACGTCATCCCATTTTGTTTTTGTCCGGGTCACGGCGAATTTTATTATTACATCTACGATTTTTCTTGCCGCGAAAGTAAATATCATCGCAATCAATGAGACAACAATGAAATTGTAGAGAGCATGCAGCAGTGTGTGTGCCGCAAAAAAATCGGAAAAAATATCAGGCGTGACGATTTTAAAAAGCGGTTTCATTTTCACCTCGCTTTTTTATTTCGGCGGCGCATTCCTCAGGATCCTTAGAGCCGGCCGCCGACAAAGCCGCAAAATTATTCACTCGGGTCACTCGGGTCAGTCGGGTCGCTCGGGTCACTCGGATCTGTTGTCGGTTCCGGTGTGTCTTTTTCAAAAGGATGTTCATCGCATGCGTCTCCGATTCCGTCGCCGTCGCTGTCGAGCTGCGAACCGTTGAAAACATTGATGCAGTTGTCCTTGCAGTCAAGAACTCCGTCACCGTCGGTATCTGTTTCCGGAACTCCGCATCCGCATACACCTGCATCGATCGATTTTGCCGCGTCATCCGGGCATACGTCGCAGGCATCCCCAACACCATCGCCGTCGAGGTCGGTCTGATCGGCATTTGCGTCGTTCGGACAGTTGTCTTCGCCGTTAGGAATATTATCACCGTCGATGTCGTCGTCGCAGGCATCGCCTATGCCGTCTCCGTCAAGGTCGGGCTGTTTCTGAGAGAAGATGTTCCCTTCTTTCGGATTGTAGATCATAACGCAGTTGTCTTCGATATTTTTTACACCGTCACCGTCGATATCGTCGTCGCAGGCATCACCGATTCCGTCACCGTCAAGATCGTTCTGGTCCTCGTTTTTATCGTTTTTGCAGTTGTCCACGCAGTCGAGGATCCCGTCTCCGTCCAAATCACCTTCATCGGCGACCCCGCATCCGCACACTCCGGGCTCGGTTTTTGCGGGATCAGCAGGACATCCGTCCTCGCTGTCGATAACTCCGTCTCCGTCACTGTCTGCCGTGGTATCATCATCGTTTACAGGAGAGTCTTCGTCCTGTAGCGGTCTGTCTTCGTCTCTTTCCGGACGGTCGCTGTCAGGTCTTTCATCGGGATCGTCTTCTTCGCCGTTCCATCCGTCTTCTTCGCCTTCGCCGCTGTCGTCGTTTGAAGGTCTTTCGCGGTCATCGTCTCTTTCCGGACGGTCGCTGTCAGTCTCTTCATCATCGGGATCATCCGATACTTCGTCCTGATCATCCTTCTGCGGATCGCTGTCCTCGTTCTCGAAAGTTCCTGAACTTACGAGTTTGGTTGTTTCCAGGCAGCCGAAAAAGAAAAATGAAAGAAAAATCGCGAAAATAACTGTTTTTTTCATCTCGAAACCTCAATAAAAGTCAAAAAACAAAAAATTCTAATGATTCTTGAACAAAAGGCAAGGAAAGAATGAGATGTTTTTGCCGGTGAAGAGGAAAAACTGTTTAGTTGATTGTCGCCTTTCCGGGATGGTTCGTTTCAGATGTTATGAAATCGGGTCTAGGAAGATCACTGTTGTCAGGACCCTTGCCTTTGTCGGCATACCACCATGTTGCGCCGTTATCAAGTGAAAATCTGAAAATATATATGAAGTTTCCCGCTTCAGTGGCCGGGAATGAAGCCATATATTCGTGATTCTGGTTGCCGTCGTCGCAGGTGAACGCCTCGTTGAAACCTGCGTTTATCCATGTCCATGTTCCTGCAACGATCGGGTATTCAGCGCTGCCTGTCCCTTGTTTATAGCCCAGCTGTGCCTTCCAGCTGCTCTGCTGCGGATGGTTTGAAAGCGGGCAGCCCGTGACGCCTTCAACGTAAATTCTGCCGAAAACTGTAAGAGTATTGAAATCGGTTTCACCGACAGAAGCCGAAATCGTGAAAGGCCACTGAACGCCGATCCAGCCCGGTTTCTGTGAGGTTATTGCAGTGCACGCAGTGTTTTTGTCGTAGAATCCGTCAGGGCAGTTGCATACCGCGCTGCCGTTTTCTGCAGAGCATACGCCGCCGTTTCCGCACGATACGCCTTCACACGGATTTGCAGCGATATCATCATCGTCATTGGAAGAATCTGCATCATAAGCCGGATCTTCCGTGTCATCCGGGGTTTCGGTGTCATCGGGAGTTTCGGTGTCGTCCTGAACTTCATCTTCATCTTTATTTTCGTTTCCACCTTCGTCCTGAGTTTCATCCTCATCCTGAATTTCGTCACGGTCTTCAGAACCGGTCTCGTCAGGAGTTTCGGAATCATCGGAAGAATCAGCGTCATCGGAAGTCTCGGTATCGTCGGCCGGATCACCGCTGTCGGAAGTGTCGGGAGCTTCAGGCAGTGAATCGCCTGAATCTGAATCTGTATCTGCTGCCGTATCAGTCGTATCGGTCACAGGATCGCTTTCATCTTCGTCCGATCCGCACCCGATAAACAGAAACATCGTAAAAAGTGCCAGAACAATGCAAATTTTTTTCATTTCAAAACCTCAGTAAAAGTCCAAAAAACGAAAGATTCTAATGATTTTTGAAGAAAAGGCAAGGTGCCGCCTTTGGGATCACGGGATTCCGAGATCACGAGATCCCGGTAAGTTTTTCGGCGGCAATTATATTGACTTTAAAAATTTGAAGATTATCATAATCAGCCTTTTTTTGGAGGAGTTGCGTTGGCACTGTCCACTGAAGTCAACAGGCTCGTTTCCGAGCGCATTTCCCTTGACAAAATAATCTCGAAGTATGCAAAGTTGGAACCGACTGGAAAAGGGTTCAAGTGCCTCTGTCCCCTGCATAATGAAAAAACCCCGTCATTTCACATATATACGGATATGAATGCCTTTTACTGCTTCGGCTGCGGTGCTTCCGGAAATGCGATAACATTTTTAATGCAGAAAGAGGGGTATTCATATATCGACGCGGTGAGAAAGCTCGGCGAAGACTTCAATATACCTGAGCTTCTGAAAGACGAGCCGAAAATCGACAGAGAAGCGGAGCAGCTTAGAAACGGGATTCTTGAGGCGAACAAAATCGCGGCTAGGATATTCATGCAGAATCTCGAAAACAGTCCCGAGGCGCTTGAATATCTCAGAAAACGCGGTGTTTCCGACGAAATGAAACGGCGTTTCGCGATCGGTTTCATTGGTGACGGAGACGCTTTTATCGAAGAGCTTAAGAAAAACGGCGTAAGTTTGAATACTGCGGTGCGTGCCGGTCTTGCCAAGATTGACGAAAACTCGAGAGTGCGTTCGTTTTTTTTCAACCGCCTGATGTTTCCGATAATCCACAGAAAGAACGTCATCGCGTTCGGCGGAAGGGTCATGTCAGCCGGAAATTCAGGTCCGAAATACCTCAATTCGCCCGATACGCCGGTATTCAACAAAAAACACAACCTTTTCGGCATAGATTTTGTCCGCGAATCGCTGCGTGATTTCCCGTATGTCGTTCTGTGCGAAGGCTATTTCGATGTCGTTGCAATGCACCAGAACGGCTTCCAGACTGCGGTCGCTGCTTTGGGGACTGCAGTAAGCGACGAACATCTCGAGATTTTGAGCAGGTTCAACAAGCCTCTTGTGGTCATGCTTGACGGAGACAGTGCCGGAAGAAAGGCTGCCAAAAGGATCGCAACGCTTACCGTGCCTGACAGACTTGATCTCCGGGCTGCGTTTATCACTGACGAAGGCGAGGATCCTGATTCGATGCTGAAAAAAGAGGGCGGTGACGGTAAAATACGCTCTCTCATCGAAAATTCGAGACCGCTTTTTCAGGAACTTCTGGACGAGCAGCTTGTTATTTTCAATTCTCTGGACAATGTAGAGGAAAAACTCAAGACGGAACACCTTATCCGCGATATTTTCAGCAACATCCCGGCATCCAAGGCAAAGGCTTACTCAAATTACGTTATGAAGAGGTCAAACGGCGAAATCAGAGTCTACAAACCTGCTTTGTCACAGGTGAGAACGCTTGTTTCAAAGGCTGAGAACGGCGAAGTGACACAGCATGACATTTATGAAAAATGCAGTTTCGAAAACCTGAAAAAACTCGTGGTGATCGCACTTTTGCACAATGAATTCGTCCGTCCGCTCGAAGAAGTCAGGGATTATTTCGTCTATTCCGGCTACGGAACGCTGATAGACGAGATTATGAGTGCTTATGACGAAGGGGAGCCGATGGAAGGCATTTTGGAAAGGGTCGATGCTTCAGGCGAAGTTACGGCAGAATTCGAAAATAAAAGCGGTAACTTTATTGAAAAATATTTCCGAAGGGAAATCGCCGGCGTGAAGATTGCCCGGAACGAGATGCTTTACAGGACCCTATGCAGTGACGGAAGTGAAGATGCTAAATGTAAAATAGCTGAAATTATTAAAGAAAACAGGGAACTTGAAAAGGTAAAAAAGGACAACAGAATTGTTTTGAATAATTGAAGGAGAAAAAAATGAGAATTCCGCCTTTCATGAAAAAAAGAAACGTGATCACAAGGGATTCCGAAGCTTTAAACCGCAGAAAAAAGGAAGAACAGATTTCCGACAGAGTGAGACAGCTGCAGCAGGAGGGCAGAAACCCGAAAGAGTCGCTTGAACAGGTGGCAAAGGACGTTCTGCTGAATGCCGACAACTTCACCGATCCTCAGGATTTCAACAAAATGGTGCCTGACGACTTCAATGTTGACGATATGGAGATGCTCTTCAATGTTCTTCCGGACGACTTCAATCTTGACAGAAAGATCGGTACTCCAGGCGTACCTGATGAAACCGAGGTCCCGTCTGCCGATGCTGTTGCGACGATAATGAAGAAAACATCTTCGACGGCGCACGAACGCGGAAGGAAAGATCCTCTCAGAATGTATATGCTCACGATAGGTTCTGTTCCTCTTCTCACTAAAGAAGGTGAAGTCGATATCGCGAAAAAGATCGAAAGCGGCGAAAAGGACATAATCAGGCTTCTTCTTGATTTTTTCATTACTTTCAAGGAGATCG
Source organism: uncultured bacterium (assembly GCA_905235605.1). Classification (GTDB taxonomy): domain Bacteria; phylum UBP6; class UBA1177; order UBA1177; family UBA1177; genus UBA1177. The sequence goes on along the minus strand of CAJOMF010000019.1, from coordinate 15,871 downwards.
TGACCATTCCCGACAAAGTGAACAACGGTCAGTTGAACATAAAGGAAATTGTAAGAGAGCAGGATGAAGATATGGGCGGCGACGGCGACGATATGTCTGACGATGACGACGACGATTTCGAGAGCGAAAAAGGTTCGTCGGATATGGACGATGACGACGAAGAGGCAGCCGATACCGAAACTCAGGGCAAAAAGGCAAAACAACCTAAGGCGCAAACTCAGAAAGAGATCCAAAACAGTGAAAAGAATCAGTCACTTATAGATGCTACCATCGCCTGCATCGAGTCTCTTAAGACCAAAAACAGAGAAAAAATAAAAATCCAGAAACAGCTCGAAACGCCGCGTCTCAGATCTGATGCGAAGAAAAAATATACGGCCGCTCTTAACGCTGTTGTTGACGAAATGGTCGATATCGTTATTGAAATGAGGCTCAACAAGGCTTATCTCAACTCTCTCTGTGAAAAAATCAGGCTTTATGAGGAAAAGGCCAAACAGCTTCAGAACAATGTTAAAATCATAGAAGAAGAGATGAACATGACGTTCGAACAGATGGGACAGATCATTGCCAATCCTGAAAAGTTCCCGCTTGTTGATGCAAACGCCATGCACATCAACGAAAAATATGCACTTATCAACCAGACAAAGCGCAGCATCAAGAAACTCGAAGCCGAGACGACTCTTTCGATCGAAGAACTTACTGCCAATTCCAAAAAGCTCAGAGCAGCCGAAGAGGCTGTCCGAAGCGCGAAAAACCAGCTTATTCAGGCTAACCTGAGACTTGTTGTCAGCATCGCGAAGAAATACAACAACCGCGGGCTTGATTTCAAGGACATCATCTGCGAAGGAAACATCGGTCTCATCAAGGCGGTCGACAAGTTCGAATATCACCGCGGCTACAAGTTCTCGACTTACGCGACATGGTGGATCAGACAGTCGATAACGAGGGCTATCGCCGATCAGGGCAGGACGATAAGAATTCCTGTCCACATGATCGAAATGATGAACAAGATCAACAAAACCATCAAGGAACTCACCAATAAAAACGGCTTCGAGCCGAGCATCGCCGATGTTGCGAAACAGATGAACCTTCCCGAAGACAAGATCCGCAAGGTTTGGCGCAGCGCTAGAGAGACGATATCGCTCGAAACTCCTATCGGCGAGGACGAGGACAGCCAGCTTCAGGATTTCGTCGAAGATCCGAAGACTCTGAGCCCGGAAGACTACACGGCGCGTCAGAATATGGCCGAGATCATCAGAGAGCTTTTCCACGGTCTCACTCCGAGAGAGGAAAAAGTCATCAGAATGCGTTTCGGAATAGGCGAAACCGACTCATTCACGCTTGACGAAATAGGCAAGGAATTCGGCGTGACCCGCGAAAGGATCAGACAGATCGAAGCAAAAGCCGTCATCAAACTCAAAAAAATGCTCAAAAACAAAAAGACTTCCTGGGACGATTTCATGTAATCTTTCTGCCGCCGTTTGCATGTCTGTATGCCGGCGGCGGAGATAACGCTTATACACCGTACATTGTTGCTTTGCACCGACAGTCAAAAAATATTCTTGCAAAACGATTCAAAAAACAATATAATTAAGATATCGGGAGTTCCTTGATATTTTTGAACTTTTAATTTTGCCATTCATTAACCATATTATGGCGATCAAAATGAAAAAAGTATTTTGTTTGTTGTTTTGTATTTTGTGCTCCTCTGGAATTTTATCGGCAAAATTGCTGACGCATCTTGAATTTGAAGAATCGTTAGAAGACAGCGTCGGCGACAACAACGGAACTTTTAAAGGATCAAGTTCTGCAACTTATCAAACAGGCAGAAACGGGAAAGCACTTGTTTTCAATGGAACAAGTGATTATTTGGAATTTGGCAAAGGAGATTTTAATCCTGCTCAGTTTGGAGGACGTTATTCTATTTCAATGTGGGTTCTTTCCACAGATCAGGCTTCGACATCAAATAACAACTGTTATATTGGAAAGCATACTAGTTCAGGCAACAATGCCGTTCTCTTCGGTTATTATGGCGGAGAACTTGTTTTCCAGATAAAAAACAGATAAAAAATACAGTTGCACATGTTTCTGCTGCCGGAAACGAACCTGAAAACAAATGGGTACATTATGTTGTTTCCGCTATCGAAGACAATAATGATGGAACAACTTCGGTTGTTATTTATAAAAATGGTTCGCAGGTTTGGAGCGGAACATTAAATGATGTTGCCGGGGATTTCGAAGAGGACGATAAATCTTGGGTTCTAGGCATGGATTGGGATAGTTCAACCTTAAAAACAGATTTCTTTAAAGGACGAATGGACAATGTCCGTATTTACGACTGGAATATTACAGCTGACGAGGTTAAAGAATTATACTTAAAAGAAGCTGCTAAACTTCATTTTAAAATGGATGGAACAATAAAAGATTCTGTTGGTTCTGTCACAGGAAGTCGTGTCGGCGGTGCTATTTTTAAACAAGGTCTGGAAAATCAGGCAGTATATTTTGACGGAGTTGATGATTATGTCCAGTTTGGAACTGGGGTTACCGATCCTCGCAATCCGGGAACAACAACACAAAAATATTCAATCAGCTTGTGGATAAAGTCTAATAATCCGGCAAGTGCTTCAAATAGTAATGCTTATATTGTGAAGCAAACTGACACTAACGGGGATGTTTTCCGTTTCGGTTATTGGAATAATAAACTGATTTTGAAAATAAGAAATGCTTACGTAGATATTTCAACATCAGCAGAACCAACAACATGGACTCATTATGTGATTGTTGCCACTGAAAATTTATCGGAATCTACAACCTCAGTAATATTATATAAGAACGGTTCTCAAATTTGGACAGGCACAATCTCTGCTGTAATGGGAACTTTTACTTCTACATATAAGCCATGGATTCTTGGGGGACGATTAGGTAGTAGCACAGATTTTTTTGAAGGTGAAATTGACAATCTTCTTTTTTATGCAACTTCTTTGACAGAAGCCGGAGTCAAAGCTCTTTACCGCAGTGAATTCAGCGGAGTCAGATACTGTAACACAGATCAGAATTCTGCCGGATGCACAGTGGTGAATGATACTATTTATAATCTTGGCAGCCAACCTTATTGGTTGATTCCTTCACCTGGATTTAACGGGATTACTATTTATCTTCCAATGCCTCAAACAAGCATTGAATCAATAAAAGTTTCCGAGGGTTGGGAAGCATATTTGTGCACACAGACTAATCATCAGGGTGAATGTCATTATTACGACGATGGTTTTTATAATTCGTCAAACTCGAGCTTGTTTTTCCCGTCATCTATAATAAACAATGTTTATTCGATGACTGTTCAGCCATCTTCTTTCAGTGCCGCAAAGAAGTTCTTCGGCTATAAAAGAGCTGATGACTACAACGACTCTCCGTCGGGTTTTGCTTATATCTATGCACTTTCTGATTTTGAAAAACCTACAAAAGCCAACGAATTCAGAAGACTTTTTCTTAACAGTTATGACAGATATAATTTTTCCGGAAATCTTCAACACACCATAACAGGCACAAACCGTGCAGCTTCTGTGGAATTATACGGCGATGTTTATTTGGAAATAGATAACGATAGCAACACAAATGGCGGTTATCTTATGACATCACACAATGATTTTAGGAGAAATATGTCAACTTATCCTGAACTGGATTTTCGTCAGTTTTATAATGACATAAATTTTGCTTATTTGCATGGTAAATATGACAAGGTTGGTAGTGTTGGTTTGTTTAGAGCCAACGATTCTTATGGTGATGATTATGCGTTATGTTTGAGGGGAGTTTATGATACTATAAATTTGGACAACAATCCTACAAGAATAGAGTGTGTAAGATTCAATACGGTTAATCTTCCTTTTAATAGCGGCGCTAACACGGATCATGATGAATTTCTGAGCAGAGTTTATTTAGGTAATCAGCAAAAATTTGAAAACTATGCTGATAATTATTCTCTTTTGATGCTTTCCGGACATGGCACATATTCTTCAACTGTCATGAAAATTTGGATTCCTTACGCTTCAGACAACGATAACTTTAATATTCAAATAAAAAAAGATGGTTCAGATCCATATTCAAAGAATTTAGGCAAACAAAATACCCGTTGGATGGAAACAACATCCTGTAAATCGATGGGCAATAGTAATACAAGTTGGAGTGAAGTCGGAAAAATTTATTATAATATTTTAACAAGATTAAATGGTGTCGGGGGTTATAGAAAAAATTCATCATGGGGTGGCTGGAACGATACTTATAATTACTATGATCATTGGCATGATTTAACAGGCAGAAATAAAACCGTTTCAAAAGCATGGATTGATTCCTGGAGCGAATCTTTTATTGGCGATGATGACAGGGATGCCCGTTTTCTGACTCTTGAAAAATGTGCCTGCTCAGACTCAAGCTGCACTGGAACATATATGAAAAATGATTATTTTTACAATGTTTCGACTGGACCAAAAGCCCAGAAAAGCAACTTGTCTGAATTTACCCATTACTGTGTCAGAGACAGAGAATCTCCGAATTTTAAAGGTGTTCAGAGAAGTTCAAGCAAGTTATCAAAAGATTATCCAGAAGAATTTGCTGCTTATTCCTACGATTCTGTGCCAAATCACATTATAGAACAACTTTTTGATGTAAACATAGATGTAAACACTGTAAATTTCCACGGAAATGACAGATATAATTACAAAGATGATTATTTGATTCTGACTCGAAAAGACAAAAACATTTCAGCCGTTATGAACAGGAAAATGACTTCATTCGAAGATGAAGAAGAATCTGAAGAGACAATTTGGAATAAATTTAATGAAGCGAAAGAAACAGCAGAAACTCTGACGTCAATCGAACTTGAATATGCCGGAATTTCAAGAGATGTGAACGAGGCTTTTGAAGTCGGCGGAAACGGAGAGTCTCTCGGCAAAATGATAAATTCCGTTGCTTTTGTGTTCAGACCAGTAATTAACGGAGTTCCAATTTTTGCAGAAAGTATCGAAGTTGAATACGATGCTGAAGGATTCTATCAGTTGCGCTCAAATGTTCCTTATTCCGTCTCTGAAATAAAAAGAGGCACTATAAAATCTGAAAATCAGGTAGAGGAAGAAATATATTCTGCTCTCGGAAAGAACGAAGAAAAAATCATAGCTTATGTTTTAAACGAGGATGGCAAGTTCATTTTATCCGCTGTCGCAAAAGATGATGCAAACGAAACGTATTTAACAATTTCATTGGAGGAAAACCATGACTAAGAAATTATTGTTTATCACAATTTCAGCCGTTTTTATGTTTTTAGGCTGCAGTAGTAATGATTCCTGTACAACAACTCATTCATACGGAACAAACTTTTTCACTAAAGATGTCGGAAACACTTGTCTGGAAAAGCTTGCAGGAGAAATTTGCTACAGAAATTCAAGCAAGGAAGATGTGGCAAAAATCGTTGCCAAACTGCAGGAATATGAATTTGTTTTTCGCAAGGATGATTGTCGAGACCTGAATGAAAAAGATGAATATGGAAACTATAAAACAGTTAAATGTCCCGATTTTATTCCTGAATCTTTAAAGATGGTAAAGATTGCCGGATGTGAAATCTACACGGTTGAACCCAATACCAATTGTTTCGAGGGATGCCCGAAAATCTTTTTTGAAACCGATAATGACTATTTTAAAACCGTGGCTTATGTAAACGGTGAATCGGCAAACATAGATTATATGGAATTGTTTTCACAAAGTGTTGACGGGAATATATATTTTAGAAATGAACAGAACCGAGAAACCGTAAGACGCACAAGTTTCCATTGGTTTGAAAAAGCTGAAGACGGCTCTGAGATAGAAAAAGGTGTAATAATTTACATGGAAATTGTTGATCCGAGTGCTGTTGAAGAAGAGCCTGTCACGGATGAAAACGCAGATGTTGAAATTTCAGACGAAGATGAAGAATAATTGGAGGCTGATCATGACTAAAAAAATTTTGATTTTTATCGCAATGCTTGCGCTTGCGATGGCACTTTTTGCGGAAAATGAAACGGTATCGTGTGAATCGGACTATGGAAAATGTTCCTTTGAACTTTCTGACGAAACATTGTCTCAGAACTGTGTCTGCAGCAACGGAAGGGAATTTAGTGGTTCAGATCCTGTTTTTGAAGGATTTACTATGCTTACGGAAGAAGATTGTCTGGCAGAAATTGATAACTGGTGCAAAAAGATCCCTGCCAACTGCAGTAATGACGCCGGAGCCTGCGAAGTGGATAAAAACGGCAAGTACAAATGCTATTGTCACTACGTTGACGGGAAAAAAACGGGTGATGGTTATTTCGGCGAAGAAGGCTGCAACGAAATTCTTGTCGAAACCTGCGGAACCGAAGTGCCGACTCCAAGAAAAATCTGCGCTGAAGAAATTCTTAATGAGTGTATTGCCTACTTCGAAAGAATCAAGAACACCTGCTCCGAAGAACCCATCAATGACATCAATGAAATTCTTGATGCTCCGATCGATTATTCAACTGAATCAAGCATAACGGTTCATGAATTCGCGGATTGCTGTCGCTCTGAATATTGGAGAAACGAATATAAAAGAGAGTCGGACTGCATTGAAACATTTGATTCATGCGAAGATAAAGAATGCTGCGAATGCACAATCCAAGTAGGTGGCGATGCTGCAAATACAGAAACTCCGACCGACGGAGCGGTTAAAGAAGATACCGCTGACGGAGATTCAGCAACACCCGCAACTGATGAAGCTCCTGCAGAAAACAAAGAAAATAGCAAATCCGACGGCTGTTCGATGCTGTTTGTCTAAAGTTTAAGGCAACACAAAAACTGTTAAGGATATCGATTTTTCCAGAAAATTGAATATTAGGTCTTCTCTGAGAAATAGTCTTGGATAACGGAAAAGAAAAGCGAAACAGCCTGTTCGACAATCTGAAATATTTCCTGATTTTTCTGGTTGTCTACGGTCATTTCATTGAAAATTTTCAGAGCATCTACATTGCAAAATGTGACTGAACCATAAAATTTTTTTGATTTTTCCATTTTTAATGGTAAATAGCTCGCCGTGAGGTTCTTTTTATCTCATTTCTCTGCATGGTTTCGCAGTTTTTAATCCAAAGAGTGAGGTTGTTGAATGTGGAGTGGCAGAGCTAAGGATATTTTTTTAAAATTGGAGCCGTTGGCTAACAGGATGGGGTTCAAGATTGTCGAACTCGATCTGCCGACGGGGCAGAACGGCGTTTTCAGGGTTTATCTCGACACACTTTCGCCTGAAACGCGCATTTCGCTTGACGAGTGCGGCAGATTCAGTCCGATAGTGAGCGATTTTCTCGATGCGGAAGATCCTTTTCCTTTCCGCTACTATCTCGAAGTAAGTTCGCCGGGTCTCGACAGACCTGTCAGAAGGTGGGACGATCTTCACGATGAAATAGGAAAGACGCTTAAAATCAAACTTGCGGAACTTGTTGAAGGGAGAAAACGCTTTACGGGCGAACTTGTTTCGGTCGATGACGACAAAGAGGAATTTGTCGTCCGCGCCGAAGACGGAACGGAACTTAAGATAGCAAAAGGATTTGTCAGAAAAATAAATGAAGTTTGGAATGGAGAAAAGTAATGGACTTTAATTTGAAGGAATTGATCGACCAGCTGGTCAAAATGAAAGGTATCAAAAGGGAACTTATCATCGACATCGTGAAAGAGGCTCTTTACCGCGCCGTTCAGAAAAAACTCGGATCGGAAGCCGATATCGACATCATGTACGACGATGCGACGGGCAATCTGGAGGCTTACTACTTCAGACTTGTCACCGACAGAGTCGAAGATCCGCTGCTTGATATTTCTTTGGACGAAGCGAAAAAGATCGACCCGGAAGCTCAGCTGGGCGATACGCTCGGTATCAAGATGGAGGCTGACGAACTCGGCAGGATCGCGGCTCAGGTCGCAAAGCAGGTAATCCTTCAGAAGATAAAGACTCTTGAAGGCGATATAATCTACGACGAGTTCAAGAACAGACAGTCCGAAATCATCACCGGAACGGTCAGACGTTTCGAAAAAACCGGCATCATCGTCGATATCGGCAAAACAGAGGCTTACCTTCCGTACACGCAGCAGATCCCGTCCGACAGATTCAAAACCGGCGACAGGATCAAGGCTTTCATCCTCGAAGTCAAAAAACCGGCGTCAGGACAGAGCTGCAACATTCTTCTCAGCCGTATCAACACGATGTTCCTTATCAAACTTTTTGAACTTGAAGTTCCTGAAATTGCTGAGAAAATTGTTAAAATCGAAGGCGTTGCGCGTGATCCGGGACACCGTTCCAAAATCAGCGTCAGATCGATTGATCACGACGTTGATCCTGTCGGCGCATGCGTCGGTATGAAAGGCTCTAGGATCCAGAACGTCGTTCACGAACTCAGCGGCGAAAAAATAGACATCATTCCGTGGGACGAGGATTCCGTAAAATATATCTGCAACACTCTTTCTCCTGTCGAAGTCTCCCAGATCATCATCGACGAAGAGGAGCACAGCATGGATGTCATCGTTCCTGACGATCAGCTTTCGGTCGCAATAGGGCGCGGCGGCGAGAATGTAAGACTTGCAAGCCAGCTCACCGGCTGGAGCATCGATATCCAGAGCGAGAGCCAGATGCAGATGATGCTTGAAGAGGCAAAGAGAAGACTCCTCTTCATCGACGGCATCGACGAGAGCATCGCAGATTCGCTCATCAAACTCGGATATACGACTTTGGAAGATCTCACGACGGTCGCTCCCGAAGTTTTGGCCGAGCTTCCCGATATTACTGCTGAAAAAGCCGAGTCGATCATCGAACAGGCTAATATGATGCTTGAAAAAGGAATGGGTGTCATCAACATCGATGACGAACTCGAAAAGAAACTCGATGTTCCGACGACGACTCTCAAGTGCATCAACGAAGAGCTCGGTCAGTTCCTTGCTGAAAGGGGCTATTTCACGCTTGCAGACATTCAGAGCGAGCCCGATACCGAATCTTTTGCGAAAAATGCGGAACTCAGCATAAGAAGGGCGAGACAGATCCGTTACAGCCTCCAGATCCATATCGATGAGCTCAACGGCAAAAAACGCGACAAAATCGGCAGAGTAACACCTGATTCCTTCTTCGATTTCTCGAAACTTGAAGAAGACGGCGACGGCGAAAAGGAAGAAAAGGAGTAGTATGACCGAAAGGACCTGTGTATTCTGCGGCGGCAGAGATAATAAGGAAAATCTTCTGCGCTGGGTTGCAGCGGGCGGGATTCTCGTTCCGGACTGGACTCAGAAACTTGACGGACGTTCGGTTTATACCCACTTTGACAGAAAGTGTCTCTGCGGGATTTACGGCGTTAAAAAAGTGTTTTCCTCTTTTGAAAACTGTACCTCTTTCGGTGTTCCGCAGGAGAAGATCCTTGATTTCGTGCGGATCCAGGCTGAAAAGTCGTTTGACTACTATTTTGCGATATGCCGCAGAAGCGGAGTTTTGCTCAAAGGTCAGAACCTGATTGCCGGAGAAGCTGACTGCGGGACCGCTTTTGCAGCGATACTTTTCGCTTCCGATGCATCGGATAGAACAGTTCGGGAACTTGAAAAAAAGACAGGGTCAAAAGGGATAAAAACAATATTTTCAAAAGATTTTTTTGGAAAAAAATTCGACGGCCGTGAGGTTTCGGTAATTGCGCTGAAACCGTCAAAACAGTCGGAAAAACTTATGTTTTATATGAATTTACTGAATAATTTCACTTCGGGGGATATTTAATGCGTATCAGTGAACTGGCAAAAGAACTTGGTGTAGAAAGCAAGGTCGTCATCGACTTTCTCAAAGAAGCGGTCGGCAAAGAATACAAAGCCGCGAACAAAGTGGATGAAGAGCATGAAAAGAAGGCGAGAGATCATTTCAAACCTGAACCTGTAAAGCAGCCGAAAGCGATACTCCGCAGAGGTAACAGGGAGAAAAGTTTCATTCCTCCGGAGAATCGGACGTCCGACCAGCAGGAAGAGGCTAAACAGCCTGAAAAGCCTGTAGAAGAAGTTCAGGAAACGAAACCGGTAGAAGAATCTCCGGCAGTTTCTTCGGAAGAGGCAGCCCCCGAACCTTCCGAGAACCAGGCCGAAGCGGCACCTGTAGAAGTTGCGGCAGAAGAGCCGAGTGAAACGCCTGAAGAAAAAATCGTCAGCGTCGAAGACGAAATCAGAAAGATCGCTGCGGCAGAGCAGGAAGAGGAAGAAATCCCGGAAGAAGAGGAAAAAAGACCTCTGCGCAGAAAAGATGAAGAGACGGCTGAAGAGGAAGATGAAGATTATTCAGGTGATTTCAGAAACAAAAACAAAAAGAGAAAAGTCGTGATTCCGGAAATCGACACTCCGGTCGTCCAGAACAACAATATGCAGCAGCGCCACGGCGGCAAGAAGAAAAACGTGAACCGCGGCAGCGGAGACGATTCTGTTCAACTGGTCGTTACAGGCAAGCTCAGAGGCGCTGACATTTCGCAGTTCTTCGGAGACGACCGTGAAAGCAGCTACGGCGGCGGTTTCCAGGATTTCAGAAAGAAAAAGAAAGACAAGAAAAGAGCAAAGCAGCAGCCGGTAGTCGCGCCTAATCCGACAAAGGCGATAAAAAAGATAATCAAGATCGAGGATTCGATTCAGGTCGCAGAACTTGCACGCAGAATGGGTGTCAAGGCGGCCCAGCTCCTTTCAAAGCTCATGAGCATAGGCGAAATGTTCGGGATCAACGACAAGATCCCGTACGACACAGCACAGTTTCTTGCAGAGGAGTTCGGATTCACGGCTGAAAACGTCGCTCTCAGCGAAGAATCGTTCATCGAAGTTACCGAGAGCAAGCCTGAAAACATGGTCCCGCGCCCGCCGGTAGTTACCGTCATGGGTCACGTCGACCACGGCAAAACGAAACTTCTCGATGCGATCAGACACACGAATGTCGTTGACCGCGAAGCAGGCGGTATCACGCAGCATATCGGTGCATATTCGGTAGAAATCAACGGCGGAAAGATCACTTTCCTCGATACTCCCGGTCACGAGGCTTTCACGGCGATGAGAAGCCGCGGAGCGCAGGCGACAGACGTCGTTATCCTCATCGTTGCAGCCGATGACGGTGTTATGCCGCAGACGGTCGAAGCTATCAACCACGCCAAGGCGGCGAATGTTCCGATAATCGTTGCGATCAACAAAATAGACAAGCCGACGGCAAATCCGGCGAAAGTCAAAAACGAACTTTTGAAATACGAGATCGTTGCGGAAGAGCTCGGCGGCGAAAACCTTTTCGTTGAAATTTCGGCTAAACAGAGGATAAACATCGAAGGTCTTCTCGAAGCTGTCCTTCTTCAGGTCGAAATGATGGATCTCAAGGCTGATCCTACCAAACCTGCTGAAGGTATCGTCATCGAATCGAGAATGGATCTCGGCAAAGGTCCCGTTGCGACAGTTCTTGTCAAAGACGGAACTCTGAAGATCGGCGACATGGTCGTTACAGGCGCATCTATCGGTTTCGTCAGAAGCATGATGGACTGGACAGGAAAGCGCGTCAAAGAGGCCTCGCCTTCAATGGCAGTAGAGATCACCGGTCTCGACACAGTTCCGCCGGCAGGCGAAAAGCTCTACGTCTTCAAGGACGAAAGAAGGGCAAAAGGCTTGGTCGAACTCAGGATCAACAAGCAGCGCGAAAAGAAAAACGTCGAGAAGGCGACTCCTTCGATCGAAGAGTTCTTTGCTGCAGAGCAGGAAGAGGTTAAGGATCTCAACGTAATCGTCAAAGGCGATGTTGACGGTTCGGTAGAAGCTATCATCGCATCTCTCAACAAGATCGAGCACAAGAAAATGAAGATAAAAGTCATCCACTCGGGTGTCGGCGGCATCAACGAAAACGACGTTCTGCTCGCAAGCGCTTCGAAGGGAATGATCATCGGCTTCAACGTCCGCGTTGACAACAAAGCCAAACAGCTTGCCGCGTCTGAAGGGGTAAATATCGAAATTTTCTCGATTATTTACGAGCTTATCGACGCCATCAAAGCGGCAATGTCGGGTATGCTGGCACCAATCATCAAAGAGGAATACATCGGAAAACTCGAAGTCAGGGAGATCTTCAAAGTCGGTAAAGTCGGCACTATCGCAGGCTGTATGGTCGTTGAAGGAAGAGTCGTCAAGAACTCCAAAATCAAGCTCGTCCGCGACAACGTCGTTATCTACAACGGCAAACTCGGTACGCTCAAACGCTTCAAAGACGATGTCAAAGAGGTCAAGAGCGGTTACGAATGCGGTGCTACTATCGACAGCTACAACGACATCAAGATCGGCGACGTAATCGAGTGCTACATTGACAAAGAATTCAGAGACGAGGTCATCTGATGGCTGGCGCAATAAGGCAGGACAGGGTCGCAGAATCGATAAAAAGGTTCATAAGCACTATGGTTTACAGCGATTTCGGCGGTACTCCGGCGGACATGATCACGATAACTCACGTTTCAGTGCTTCAGGATCTGAGGTCGGCAAAAATCTACTATTCGACTTTTAAACCCGAAAATGTCGGAAAAATACAGGAATATCTTGATTCAAACCTTAAAAACATCCGCTTCAAGCTCGCATCGCACTTAAGCAGACTCAAATTCGTTCCAGAAATAAAGTTTGTTTACGACGACTCGATCGACCGCGAGATAAGGCTGGAAAAGATTTTTGAAGCGATAAAAAAGGATTAGCTGTCTGGAGGATAAATGGCTCGAAAAAAGAGCAGTTTCAAATCTGCAAAGTTCCCGAAAATATTTAAGATCGCGCTGATTGCTGCGGCTGCTTTCTTTGTTGTAGGTATTGTCGCCGCTGTTTCCGTTTATTCCAAATTCAAATCGGAAATTCCGGCAATAAATATGGTCAGCGACTACAAGCCCGATGCCGGTACGAAAGTATATTCCTATGACGGAGAGCTTATCGCCGAGTTTTACCACGAAAACCGAAGGATCATCATTCCCTACGACAAAATTCCGGAAAAACTTCGTCTCGCTTTCGTTGCCGGCGAAGATTCTTCGTTCTATACCCACCACGGCATAGATCCGCTCGGCATAGTCCGTGCGGCGTTCAAGTACATGACAACCGGAATCAAGCAGGGCGGAAGTACGATAACGCAGCAGCTTTCCAAGTCGTTTGTCGGCACGGAGAGGACTTACAGCCGTAAGATAAAGGACATGATCATGGCGATGGAACTTGAAAAACATCTTTCGAAAGAGGAAATCCTTTATCTTTACCTCAACGAAGTCTACCTCGGAAGCGGTGCATACGGCGTTGAAGCGGCTTCGCGCAAATACTTCAGCAAGCATGTCTGGGAACTTGAAATCGACGAAATGGCGATCCTTGCAGGACTTCCCAAATTCCCGTCGGCGGCCTCCCCGATCCTCAATCCGGACAAGGCTCTGCGCCGCAGGAACTACGTTCTCAAAAGAATGTTTGAGGACAAATACATCACAAAATCTGAATACGATGAAGCTCTGTCCAAACCGATAAAAACGAATGCCCAGAAGGAACTTTTCCTCGACAAAGCGCCGTATTTCAGTGAAAAAGTACGCAGATACCTGATCGACAAATACGGTTTCGACAAACTTTACAAAGAAGGTCTTACCGTTCAGACGACTGTAGATATGCGCGCCACGCAGTTCGCTCACGAAGCGGTTTTTTACGGCATAAGAGAACTTTCGAAACGTCAGGGATATGCGCGTGGGGAAGAGGACAGCTACAAAAAAGGGGATAAATTCGGCGGCGAAGTTACGAACCCGCTCTATTCGATAAACCTCAAAAAAGATCTCGAAAACTACCTCAAGCGGCATGAAAAAGTATTCGGAAAAATCACCGAAGATTCGATCCGCAGCGGTCTCTACTATCAGGGTGTCGTTCTCGAAACAGCCGAAAAAAGCGCTCTGGTGCAGGTAGGCGAAGTCAAGAGAAATATCTATCTCGAAGATTTAGGCTGGGCGCGTCCGTGGAGCCCTGTCGGTTCTTACGCAGTTGTCAGATCGGTCAAAGAAGTTTTCAAACCGGGCGATGTCATTCTTGTCAGAGCGACCGACAAGGCCGGGACGCGTGACCAGTACGATTTCCGTAACTATTCGAAAGAACTGGGAAAAGACTTCTATTTCGTTCTTGAACAGATCCCGTCGTCTCAGGCTGCGATAATCGTAAAAGACCCGTATTCAGGTTATGTCAAGGCGCTTATGGGCGGTTACGATTTCGAAATCAGCGAATTCGACCGCACGACTCAGGCATGCCGTCAGCCGGGAAGCTCGATAAAACCGATCTTCTACACTCTGGCGCTTGAAAAACGAAACGGCAGATCGCCTCTTCTCACTCCGGCAACTATGGTGCTTGACGCGCCGGTAACGGTCACCGACACTAACTTCAAGCCGGCAAACTTCGAGAACACTTTCAAAGGCGAAGTCACGGTCTGGGAAGCGCTCATTCACTCGATGAATACTCCCGCAATCAGAGTCCTGCAGAAGCTCGGGCTTCGCGATGCGATCGACGGTGCTAAGGCTTTAGGCATCAAAAGCGAAATCAAGCCTGAATTCGGCAGTATGCTCGGTTCGAGCTGTCTCACGATAGACGAACTTACCGATGCTTACGGGCATTTTCCCAACATGGGAAAGGCACCACACACGACCTATATCAGAAAAATATACGACAAAAACGGAAATGTCCTCGAAGACAACACAGTTTTTTATGATCCTTACATATCAGCTCCGTCGAAGCTGGAAAGACTGCTTTACTTTGCAAAAAGGGAAGAAAATCAAGTTCTTACGCCTCAGACGGTTTACATAACGAACAAAATTCTCGAAGATGTCGTCAACCGCGGAACTGCGGCGAGCGTCAGAGGCTTCAACCATTACAAATGTAAAAAGAGCAACTTGAGCGAGGATGAGGAAGGCGGAGAGGGAACATGCAGCCGTCACATTGCCGGCAAAACCGGAACGACGAACGACTATTTCGACGCATGGTTTATAGGCTATTCGCCCAATTTCGTTGCCGGTGTCTGGGTAGGCAACGACCAGCACGGCCGTCCGCTCGGCAGAGTCGAAACAGGCTCGAAAACTGCGCTTCCGATCTGGCGCGACTTCATGGAAAGGTATCTCAAAAACTTCCCGCCGACATCCGATTACGAACTTCCTGCAGGCGTTGTCGGCAGAAACATCGACCCGAAAACAGGTCTCGTTTCCGATAAAGACGGGGTCAGAATGTACTTCCATGCAGGAAGCGAACCGAACAAAACCGTCGAAGAAAAAGATGTCCTCGATCCGACTCAGGGTGCCGAAGATTTTTTCTAAACACCTTTGTTTTACCGATAAAATCCGATATTTTTAGTTTTTCTGCTCAAAAAAATTGCTTTTTCATTAAAAATGTCTATAATGCCTGCGTTTTTTTGTTGTTGTTTTAATTTTATGGAGAAAATCATGTCACGCAAATGTGAAATATGCGGCAAAAAACCGATGTTCGGTCACAATGTAAGCCACTCGAACAACAGAACCCAGAAGATCCAGAATCCGAATATTCAGAGAGTCAAAATCGTTGAGAACGGCACGGTAAAAACGGTCACCGTATGCTCGCGCTGCCTTCGTTCAGGTAAGGTTCAGAAAGCTGTTTAGTCAGTTCTTCATCCCGATTCCAGCTGAATTTCTTTTAAGTCAAATTTAAATCACAGGATTTTTGTATATTTTTGCGATTGTTCTGGAAGTTTCGCTGTTCAGGTTTTCGTTGACATAAAAACAGTATAATGGTCAAGCATTTCTGGACAAAAAAATCCTCAAAAAAGGTGTTTTTTATCGCAGCATGAGCTGTCATGCCGTTTCTCCCGTTTTTCCGAATT
>CAJOMF010000018.1 GCA_905235605.1 uncultured bacterium | reverse complement strand
CTGAATCGTGCATCCTCATTCTCCTCATAGTGATTCTCCTAAAACAAAGGTTAATCTATCTACACTTCAACCTCTGTCCAGTTTTCTTGTACCACTATATTTGGGACTGAACCACAAATAGCAAACTCTATTTCCACTTTTTCTCAGCTTCGGAAAGAATTCGGACAAGTGATGATCTGTTTTCAGATTTTGCAATATCGAGCGCAGTTTTTCCGTCGACCTGTCTCAATGTCGGGTCGGCACCGAGTTCGAGAAGTTTTTTCGCGACTGAAAAAAGGTCACTTTTTACCGCATAGATCAGAGCGGTGTTTCCGAAATCGTCAGTCGCATCAACATCGGATTTTTTCAGAAGAAGATATGTCACAAGGCCTTGATTTTTGGATTCTATTGCCGTCATAAGTGCCGTTTTTCCGCCTTGGAATTTGTGGTTGAAATCTGCGTTGGCGCCTGATTTCAAAAGGACGAGCGCGGCATCGAAGTGATTGTTGTGCATAGACAAAACGAACAGATTCGCCTTGGGATTTTTGAAATATTTTCCATTCGGGTCGGCTCCGTTTTCAAGGAGAAGTTTCAGCACTTCGGTGTAGCCTTTTTCGGTAGCGATGACGACCGCCGCCTTGCCGTTTTTATCTTTTGTGCTGACGTCGGCACCTTCCGAGATCAGGGTTTTTACCGCCTTCGCGTCGCCCTTTTCCACCGCGTTTATGAAATCAATCGGAAGTGTATTTTTTTTGCTCAAAATCCTGTAGGTTTCCTGCGCTCTTGCATCTATCGCGTAGTCGAGAGCAGTTTTTCCCGCTTTGGAATGCTTTTTCGGGTCAAAACCATGCTTTAGAAGTTTGTTCATCAGTTCGGCGTTGTTGGCTTCAGCCGCATACATCAGAGCATTTTTACCGTTCAGATCTTCCGCTTTAAGGTCTGCACCCGCCGTTATGAGCATTCCGACAAGCTGCTTGTTTTTCAAAGAAATCGCATGAAGAAGCGCTGTTTTACCGTCAGGCCCCTTGAGTTCGAGATTTACGCCGTTTTTTATGAAAAATTCAGCCATTTTCACATCGTTTGATGTCACCGCAGTGACAAAAAGCGGCCACTCTTCATCGACGAAATTGATGTCGGCACCTTTTGCAAAGATGTCTGCCGCCGCCTTAACGTTTCCCGCCTGGACCGCTGCGGAAAAAGACTCGTTCACATCTTCGGCAAAAACGGAAAAAAGAAAAAATATCGAAAAAAGCGCGGAAAAGATCTTCATATTTCAAAAGCCTCCTGTTTTTTGTTCTTGTCCTGCGCCGCTCGGAATAACGATATTACGGCATAACGAGATATCGAAAAAAGTACGCCGCGCCGAAAGAACGATATGAACGAAAACCCGATCATCATTATAACAAAAAATTCTCATGTTCCAAAAATTATGGTAAAGACAGCCGGCTTTTTTTGTGGAGAGAAAAATGAACGTAACTTTGGCCGGATACAACATCGACAGTTCGATAATTGAAGAACTCAAAAACCGCGCAGACTGGACGGAAGACAACGTCACGCCCGAAACTCTGAGCGCCGCTTACGCCCGCATTTCGAGAGACCCTGCCGATATCGGAGAACTCAGAAGAATTTCGCGCACCGAAGTCGCAAAATCGAGAAAGTCGAATGAAACCATCATTTTCGGCCTCGGTCACTCGAGTGTCGCCGAACACGCAGTTTTCAACTTCGACATAGTCGGTTTGTCACGTCTTGCTGTCGAGGAAGTGCAGAAGTTCAGGCTTGCCTCATTCACCGAAAAAAGCCAGCGCTACATCACTTTGGACGGCGATTTCGTAATGCCGGAAGAAATTAAGAACACTCCATACGCAGAAAAGTTCGCAAACATCATAAAACTTCAGAACGATGCCTATTTCACCCTTTTTGAAGCTTTAAAAGTTGACCTTTTTGCGAAAAACGCAGACAAAATAAAAACAAAAAGAGACCGGATCGACCTTGAGACCAAGGCGAAAGAAGACGCTCGATACATCGTCGCGCTTGCCACAAAATCGCAGTTCGGAATGACCGTCAACGCCCGCTCGCTCGAAAATATGCTGAGACAGTTCAACTCCTCGCACCTTGCCGAAGTGAGAGAGCTTTCGGCGACACTTTTCGACAAAGTCAAAACGCTGGCACCTTCGCTTATCAAGTATGTCGAACCGACAAAGCACGAAGCGGCGAAAAGAAGCGCGCTTGAAGCTGCGGCGGCATTCCTGAAAACTGCAACCATTGATAATAATTCGATTTTCAGACCGGTCTCATGCACTGAAGACGCAGACAAAATACTTGTAGCATCGCTTCTTTACGCATATTCAAATCAGGATTTCGAAAGCTGCCTCAACCATGCCGGAACTATGAGTTTTGCCGAAAAAGAGGAGCTCATAAAGCAGGCGCTCGCTTCGAAAGAGAGCTTTGAAAAAGTGGACAGAGCCTTTGAAAACATAGACTACACCTTTGAACTTCTCGTCAGCGCGACCAATTACGCACAGCTCAAGCGCCACAGAATGACGACTCAGCTCGTTCAGGATTACGATCCGAATCTCGGCTGCACTCTCCCCGAATCAATAAAAGCGATCGGCAAAGAGGCGTTTTTTAATGAAAACATCAATAGAATCAACGACTTTCATCACGATTTCGCGAAAAAGTTCCCTTATCTGAAAAACTACATCCTCACCAACGCCCACAGGCGCAGAGTGCTGCTCAAACTCAATGCGAGAGAGCTTTACCACTTCGTTTCGCTGCGTGACGACGAACATGCACAGTGGGATATCAGGATGAGTGCACGTGCTGCGGCAGATTTCGTAAAGCAGAAACACCCGCTTACATCACTGCTTCTCTGCGGAAAAAGCAGCTACCGTGACTGTTTTGCAAAAGTTTTTCCAGAAAAATGATCCAGTTTAAAGAGTTTTTCAACAGCAGAAAAATAATTATTTTTGATGGTGCCACAGGCACGAACCTTCTTGAAAAAAGTACCGGACTCCCCTGCCCCGATCTGCTGAATTTTTATGATACCAATTTGGCAAGATCACTTCATGAAGCCTATTTTGCAGCCGGATGCAACGTTGTCGAAACGAATTCCTTCAACTCGAATCCGCTTGTATTTGAAAATTTCGGAATAACGGAAAGCGCTTTTGAATGTGCAAAAAAGGCGGCTGAAACCGCAAAAAAAGCGGTTGAAAAGTTTGCAACTCCTGAAAGAGAGCGCTTCGTTGCAGGTTCAGCCGGTCCTGTTTTCAACCGGAACGGCTCATTGCAGCAGGATGAAGCTCTCCTTTTCGAAGCGTATTATGCTCAGATCTCCGCTCTTCTGGAAGGCGGTGCCGACCTGCTCATTTTCGAGACCGTGCAGGATATTATTCAATTAAATTCAGCACTTGTAGCAGCAAAAAAAATCAATGAAGATATTCCCGTCATAGTTTCGCTTTCAGGAAAAAACGGAAAGACCCACACAGGCACGCCGTTTGAAATGTTCGCTGAAACGCTTTCAAAATACGATATTTCAGCTTTAGGACTCAACTGCGAAGACCTTGCAACGATAGCGGAAGATCTTGAAATCATTAAAAAAACATCTGATTCACCTCTTATAGTCATGCCGAATTTAGGACTTCCTGAAAAAATTAGCGGAAAATTCGTCTACAAAACGGCTCCTGACGAATTTGCAGAAAAAATGAGTGAAATAATCGTGAAATACGAACCTAAAATCGTCGGCGGATGCTGCGGAACGACACCGGAGCACATCAAAGCTTTGTCAGAAAAGATAACCTTAGGAAAACATTAAAGAAATATATTATTCAGCCCAAACGAAGATATCGTCGAACCACACTTTTTTATAGTTCTTGTTCGATGCCAGACATATATTGGGAATTGACCAGGAATCAAGATTGAATGCCTTATTGTCAACTTTCAGCTCGTCGTTGACCCAGACAGAAACTGTTTTCGCCGACTGGTTCATTTTCACGCGGAGTTTGTACCACTTGTTAGGTTCATAAGAAGGCGCGACCTCATAAACTGTCCATTCCGGAATCTGATAGCGGATTTTTCCGTCAGCAAACTCGACTTTCAAGTACATATCGCCCCAGTTTGTTTGATTGTCTGCATGCTCAAATGAACAGAGTGCAAAAGAAACATCGTCGCCTTCAGCGTTCATCTTTGCCTCGACATTGATCACATCAGGAACCTCAGGCAAAGCAGCCGTCATGATCGAGGAATAATTCTTCATCTGATTTCCTAAAAGATGCATGCTGTTCTCGGGTGATACAGATTTTTCAGAGGTAACTATCTGATACTTGTTTCCCGCACCGTTATACTTCAATGTCCACACTCCTCCATTCGGGAAACTTCCGGCTACGTAAGAATCAAAATTTTCCTTGAAAAAAGCGTTCCTGCAAACTTTAGCGCCGCCGCAGGCCTCAGTCGCAACGCAAAGGTCGGCTTCGCAGCAGTCGGCATCGGTCTCGCATGATGCCATGAAACAGTTCGAACCGTTGAAAATTTCACCGCAAACAGGCGGTTCTTCGTCAGGAACCGGATTATCGTCGCTAACCGACGGATCGTCGTCAGCAGTATCTGCGTCAGGCAAAACAGAAAAATCTTCATCGGTAAGCGGATTGTCCATGTCGTTCTCAGAGAGATCATCGTCCGTCAAATCAGCAGGATCAGCATCACCAATCGTCGGATCTTCGGCATCGTCAGGAACATTTTCCGTCGGTTCGACCGGATCAGAATCCTGAATTTCCGGATCATCGTTTTCTGCGGCACCGTCATCCGGTGTTTCATCAGCTGCCGGAACTATCCTCTTCAGACCGTCAGCACTGCATGAAACCAAGATGAAAGCCAAAAATAAAAAGAAAAATCTTCTCATCACTTTTCTCCGTAAAAGACACAAAACAACCTTTCTATCTTAAATATTTTCGGGACATTATCAACCGATTTTTTTGTGACTTGCGATATTTGCGTGAATTTATTGATTTTTCGGGTCAAATGCGAACGGGAAAGTAACTGTAGCTGTTCCATCAGCCGGTTTCGGGAAACGAAGCCTGCCGATAACGCCTTTAACACATTTTGCAACTTCGGCATCATGGAGCGTGTCATCAACGATTTCAGTCTTGTCCACTCTCCCCTGCTGATTGATCACTATTTTTACAGACATTTTTCCCCTAAGTTGAGGATTCGATGTCAAAGCCTTGTCGTAGCATCTTTTGATGGCTGCACGACTTACGTTGATAACTTTCGTAACACCTGCGGAATCGATGTTTGCTTCATTCGGAGCACGTTTTACTTCAGGCATCGGTCTTTCCGGAGCAGCCTTTTCTTCTCTGGCTACCGGTTTCTTTTCAGCCGGAGCAGCTTTCGGAGCTTCTTTTTCAGTCTTTTCTACTTTTTCAGCCTTTTCCGCAACGGGTTTTGCATTTTTTACTTCTTTTTTAGGTTCTTTTGCAGGAGCAATCGCAGGCTCTGGTTCTTCCTGTGCCGGTTCTTCCTTTACTTCTTCAGCAGGCGCTTCATTCTGAGCGGGAGCTTCTTCAGCAGCCGGTGCGGGTTCTGTCTGAGACGTCTCAGGTGACGTCTCTACATTTTCGGTGTCACGGCTTCTGCTGCATTTGTAAGCTGCAAGCAGGGCGATTATCACAACGATGATGACGACAACGAGAACTTTTTTCATTTTTTACCTCTTAATGACCTTAATCAAAAAACCGCGCTATTTTAGGAATATCTTAGGAAATTTCCAGAAAAATCGTCAGACCGAATAGATGCTATTTCTTCCCTCTTTTTGCATGAAAACGGAATCTTTCGTTCGCATATATTGTCGTATCTTTTCCCAAAGCAGGAAATTTCACCTTTTTAATCATTTCCGCTATACAATTTTCAACAGTCAGATTACCGGTCGTGCTCATCTTAACATTTGAATAAACGACCTCTCCTGTCTCTGCAATCATAAAATCTATAGCAACCATTCCATGCGAAAGGTCTTTGTCTTCCTTAAGTCCACGGTAAACGCAATGGGAAATATCGCTGTTTTTTTCATCAATATATTTATCTATATCAAACTTATTTTTGTCGACTTTTCCGGAAACGACAGCCGTTCCGCCTTTTTCCCCGACACTTGCAACTCCATTATTTTCCAGTTCTATTTTTTCAGTTTTTTCTCCGTTTTTAGTCCCGCTGCTCGACTTAGGCTCGCTAACGCATCTTGCATAAAGTTTTGCATCTTTGCCGAGACTTCCAATCATTCCGCTGTAAAAAACGGCTCCCCAAGCCTTTTTCTCATCATTTGAAAGTGTAGATGAAGACCAGAGCCCGATGTAATCCGCATCGCCGAACATGCTGTAAAAACCTCTGTTTTTCAGTTTCCTTTCGCAAGTGCATGAATCTTTGGGCTGACTGCAGTTTCCTGCAAGACAGTTACCTTCTTCGCTTACGCGGCAGCTTCCTCCGGGCTCGGTCGCAGGACAGTTGCGCACAAGTTCACGCAATTCATCGATATTCGGCAGACGCCACTCCTCATTGTAAAATTTGATTCCTTTACAGAAATCCTGAGCCTCGTTCCACGTCATTTTCTCTAAAGAACGGGCGGAAAAAACCAGATTCTCACCCTCTGCAAAAAGAGCCGCCGTAAAAAATGCCGCATTCAAAACAACCAAAAACAAAATTTTTCTCATGAGCTCACCTCTATTTTTTGAAGATCCCCTTAATAGTCTCAAGCATTTCATCTTTCAAAACTGCCGATATACCGGCAAAAATTACCATAAAAACAACCGCCGTTGCTGAAAAAGAACACATTTCGCTTATTTTGCCAGGTTTGAAAAAAGTGTCAAAAAAAGCGTAGATCCGCCCTTTCAAAAAAAGCGCCGGCAGCAGAGAAACAACTGAAATTATTGAAATTTTAACGAAATAAAGAGCGACTTTGCCGAGATTCAGAGCACCTTTGAAAAAGAAAAAGCTGTATGCAAAAAGGATCGTGGCACACGAAAAAGCAGCTATCGAAGAAGCGAGTGCGATGCCTCCTCCCGCAAGGAATTCGACTAAAAAGTATGCCGCGGCGAAATTGACAATAATTGAAGTAAGCCCTGCAATGATCGGAACATTCGTTTTTTCGAAAGCGTAGAAAAGCGAGATCATGATACGCGATACCGCGATGAAAAACAGTCCGAAAATGCGGAACTTCACTGCATCGGAAGTTAGCGTTACCGATGTTCCGTCGAATTTTCCGAAACCGAAAAGGAGTTTCACCATTTCATCGGAATTGAAAACGGTGAAAATGACTGCCGGGATCGATATGAATGCAACGAAATTCAAAGCTGACGAGAGATTTTTTTCCAAAGCCCCGCTGTTTCCGCTTTTCGCATTTTCAACAAGTTCGGGAAGGATCACCGTGCTCAGCGAAACAACGAAAATGCCGAGGATAAGCTCTTCTATTCGCGCCGAAAAACGGAGGCTACTGACGACTCCGACACCCGCTTTGCTTGCAAAACTGGTGGTGAGAAGAATGTTTATCTGGTAAGCACCCGTTCCGAAAAGCGTCGCCAGAATCATCTTCGACGACTTCTTGATAAACGGTTCATTAAATGCTTTTTTCAGACTGACGAAGCGGAATCTGAAAAGCGTTTTCCGCATGAACGGGAACTGTACCGCCATCTGCATGAAACCTCCGGCAAGAACGCCGACCGACAGCGCGCGCGCAGGATCGGAGGAAAGCGGAGCAAGCAGAAACGCAAGGGTGATGAAAGTGATATTGAAAACTATCGGCGAAAAGCCGCTCGGTCTGAATATACCGGAACTGTTGAGAACGCTTTGGATCAGCGCGGCAAGAGTTATAAAAAAGATGTAGGGGAACATTATTTTTGCGAGGAATGCCGCTTCTTTTGCACTTTCTGCATCAAACGAAGGCGAAAGCACTGAAACCAGATTTCCCGAAAAAACCATCAGTATGACGACCGCCACGAACGCAAAAACCGTAACAATGCTAAAGACTGCATTCAAGAACTCAGTAGCACGCTCCCTTTTGTTTTCGGTAACAAGCCCTTTGAACTGAGGAATGAATGCGGCTGACATGACCCCGTCGGCAAAAAGTCTCCTCACCATGTCCGGCACGATAAAAGCAACACTGAATGCGTCAGCAAGAACGCCGGTGCCGAGCAAAGCCGCCGTTACGGATTCACGAACCAAGCCTAAAATGCGCGAAATTACTGTGAGGACCGCCAAATCAGAACTTTTTTTGAATATGGAAGGAGTTTTTTGAGTCATAGTCACCCCGTCAGCACAAAAACACACGAAAAAAATAGGAAAAAAGAAAACGGAAAGCAAGAAATCAGATTCAGGAAGCAGCGTTATCCACCACTTAAAACGGTAAATTCTGTGATTTTATGTAAAAAATGAATCAGCTGTTGTGCGGAAGGAATTCTATTTTAAGCTTCATTCCCATTCCGAGAGCCAGACGCTGCAAAGTTCTGAGAGAAGGATTCGCATATCCTTTTTCGATCTTGCTTATGTCGCCCTGCGCGATTCCAGTGCGTTCCGCAAGTTCTTTCTGCGTCAGTCCGGATTGTTTGCGTGCATCAATGAGTGCCTGAATCACGGCGTGTTCCGGCTGAAGCAGCTCGTATTCAGCCTTAAATTCAGGATTTTTCAGTTGTTCTTTGAGAAAATCATTAAACTTTTCGCCCATTTTTATCTCCGTTTCTACGCAAATAATCAGCTCTGTATCTTTTGGCTTTTTTCATAAAACTCAACTTCAAAATTTGTCACTGAACCACTCCAAAAATTATTTTATAGGATTTATCCTATTTTGTCAATATTTTTGACATCAAATCATTATTTAATATCAAAAGCAACAATCACGATATTATATTAAAATAATTAGAATATAAAATCAAATTTTTAATGCTAATTAAAATAAAAAGTCTAATTTAATGACAAAACATAGGTTCTTTCGCAGAGTGCAAAACTCGCGTTATTTGTCGCTTAAAGCGGTAAATTTTGTGATTTTGTGAAAAGTTGACGGGGTAACTTAAATAACTGGAACAAGTAAAAACTCAACGAACACAACGAACATAGTTTTCACCAACTTTATAACTCTCCCCCACTTCTGCATTGCTGAAATCGACCCTCCAAGCCGAGTTTTTACTGTCAGACAAAGTGGAAGATGACCAAAACCAATTAATACGCCAACTCTCATTTGGCAATTTACTGTATTCAACATCCGCTTTTTGTTCACAAGAACAAGAATCTTCCGGCTTCATGCAGTCACCATTTAAACATTTGTTTTTTGCACTGACTTTGCATTCTCCTCCGGTTTCCGTTTTCGGGCAGTATTGAATAAGTGTTCTGAGTTCGTCAATATTCGGCAGCCTCCAGTCCGTATGTCCGTTTTCTTCAAGTCTTCCGCATCCGAACAGTCCTCCCGGATTTGTTCCTTAGATTTTTTCAACAGAAACACCGCTGCGGCAACAGCCAAAACAAGCACAACAATCAAAACTTTTTTCATGTTAAGCCTCTATGTCTCGTTTTATTATCTCTGATATTTTTTCTTAGTTTCATCCGGCAAACTATCACAGCCTTCAAAAGCAAATTCACCGATCCTTTTTACAGAATCAGGGATGACCGCCGACTCAAGATCCCGACAATCCGCAAACGCGCACCAGCCTATTTCTTTTACAGAAGCAGGTATAACCAAAGATTTCAGGCTCATGCAGTCAAAGAAAGCGTTGTCTTCGATTATCTCCACAGAATTGCCGATTGTAAGATCTTCCAGAGACAAACAGAACTCGAATGCTCCCGATCCGATTTTTTTTACCGAATTGCCGATCACCAGTTTTTTCATACCACAACAGTCGCTAAAGGCACTATATTCTATTTCCGTTATGCAATCAGGGATAATCAGCGAAGTCATCTTACTTTGGCTGGAGAAAGCAAGACATCCTATTTTCGTCACCGATTTTTTCAGTTCTATCTCGCCTTTACCGTCTGCAAAGGTATGCCTTATAGATTTTTCCTCGATCCATGGAGCATCCAATTTTTCGGAGGATTCGTAGTAAATGACATTATTCTTCTGATTTTCCAACAACATTGCAGTCTCCTTAAGTGAAAAGACTATTTTACCTGCATTCTGACACAGCGGACTGAATCATCGTCGCCCTTGTAACCTTCTTTTAGTAAAGAGCCTACCATTCCGCTGGCAAAACTTACATACCAAAATCTTTCAGGATCGTCGGAATTGCCCGATGAAGACCAAAGCCAGACAATATCTCCGTCGCCTAATTTACTGTAATATCCCTCCTGTTCGTTTGAATCACAATAACAATCCTGAGAAAAACAGTTGTCGGCGAGGCAGGCGTTTCTTTCGCTGACTTTGCAGCTTCCGCCTCTTTCCGTCTTTGGACAATTTTTGATAAGCGTCCTAAGCTCATCAATAGTTGGAAGTCTCCAGTCGTTGTGCCCGCCCTCATTCAGATTACCGCAGTAACTCACGGCCGCGGCCCAAGTTCCGGCTTTGGAAAAACGTTCCGACCATACAAGTTCCTTTGTCTCCTCATCTTTAAGCTCACGGATCCTCTCTGCAGCATCCACAACATGGTTGCCAGTCGGAAAATCCTTCAGATATTTTTCCAATTCTACAATTTTAAATGCGCTTGCAGCCTGTTTAAATGCGGTATCGTCCGCCTGTTCAGCCTCTCGTTCATATCTGCAACTCGCTTCGCCTTCGCGCAGATCATCCACATATTTTTTGACAACGACAGTACAGCACACAAGTGCCGCCAAAACAAAAACAACCATAATTTTTTTCATCCCGACCTCCGTTTTACCGCATAATTACATCTATAGAACCATAATAATTCTTTAACTAAACCATAAAACCTGCTATTTATATTCTTATTTTCTGAAAAACAGAAACTCCAAACACCTCACACCAAAAAGGCAGACTTTTTTCCTATATCTTTTTGACGGAGAGAATCAATAATTTTTTTGAAAAAACAGATTTATTTCTGATATTTCTCGATGACACATTCGTGGACTTTCGTGATTTTGTCGTAATTTATCCCGACAAGCAGCAGATTATCCAAATAATTCTCGAAAGCTTTCGGATAATTCCTGTTTTTTATCTGCTTTATCGCCGTGTCGGCGTCCTGGTTGCATTTTAACTCAATCAGAATTGCAGGATCTTTCGGATTTTTCGGAATAAATCCGATGTCGGCAAAACCGTAACCCGCAGGAAGTTCCTGAATCACCGTGTATTTTGTTCTGGCGGTGTAGTAAGCCAGAATTATCGCGGCCTGCAGAGAGGATTCAAAATTGTAGTTCAAAGCACTCGAAACCTCGATGTGAGCCCTGTCCAGAGCGGCTGCGACCTCTTCTGACGCACCGTTTTGGGTGAGATAAAGCAGGCTGTCGGAATCCTTGATCATTTCGGCAATTTTTGCGAAATTACCGGCAACTTTTATTGCCTTTTCCCATTCCTGCTTGATTTCCTTGTTCGGAATGCGGCAGAGCCCCGTTTTTTTATCATAATTAATATAACCGAGATGGATCAAATATGTGAAAACATCGTCTTTTGTGTTGATTTTGTTCAGTGAATTTTCAAAATTACCGCTGTCGACCTTGATTTCTTTTCCGGCAATCATATCGATTACGGCTGTTTTTACTCCGTCATAATCGAGCTTGATGTAGTCCGAAACGACTTCGTAGGAGCCCGTGACATTCCAGTAGTTGGCACATTCGCGGCGCAACATCGCCTCGACAAGCGAATTCGGGTTGTAAACGCTGATTTTGCTGATTCTGTAGCCGTCATACCACTCTTCGCACTCTTTGAACTTCATTTTGTACTGCCTGCAAAGATCCTTGACTTCGGCTTTCGTGAAGCCGAAAAACTCTTCCATCCCGAAAGGCTCAAGCATTGTTGATTCCTTGAAAACATTGAGTTTCGACTGCACCTTATCACGCACGATCGGCAGGATTCCTGTGAGATATGCAAAAGCGATCGCGGGTGAAAGTTCGTTGTTTTTGAAAAGCGAATTGAGCAGCTCAAGGTAGCCTTTGAATATATCTTCAGGGATCTGCTCGCGCACCAGAACATCGTATTCGTCAATGATTATAATGAATTGAGTGTTTGTTTCCGTATAAACCCGCTGAACCATTTTGGCAACAGAATCTTTTTCAGAAAATTCAATGTTTGGGAACTCTTTGCGGAAGTCCTCAAAAAGTTCACTGTAAAGATTTAAAAGAACATCGTTTTTGTTTTTTGAGGAACTGAAAAAACCTCCAAAATCAATCGACAGCACATTGAATTTGTTAAGATTTTCTCCGAAACACGGATCTTTGGCTATTTTCAGGTTCGAAAAAATGTCTCTCGAATCGCACCCTTTTGAAAAGTATGCTTTCATCAAATTTCCGATCATCGTTTTGCCGAAGCGGCGCGGGCGCGAAACGCAGATAAAACGCTGTTCAGTATTCAGTAACTTGCTGATTTTGCCGATAAAAAGCGATTTATCGACAAAAATTTCCGAATTCAGAGCTCTTTTTAAATTCTCATTCCCAGGATTGATGTAAATTCCCATGCGTCCTCCGAATTTATCCGTAGAGACGTCATGATATGGCGTCTCTACCGCAAAAACCTCCGTATTATACTCAATTTTTCGGGAAAATCTATATGATTTAAGATGTTTGGCAGATAATTTTATGTAAGAGGAGACTCAGATTTTACAGAAAGAAGTTGAGTCAGCCTTTGCCGTTATCAGCCAGTTAAACCGGTAGATTTTGTGATTTTGTGGAAAGTTTACGGGTTAACACCTCCGCAGATTCAGTTTCCCGAACCTGCAGAGGATGATTGAAGTGCTTGTCTGCGTACACGACCTACTACCTCACACAACGAACATATGGGGTTTCACCAGAGTAATAGTGGTAAATATTTATAGATCCATCGGAAAAATCAACAAGCCATGGACTTTCGTCTGTAGTACCCAATCCATTATTGACAGTAGAAGACCAAAGCGAAATCGTATCATTCAGCTTACTTATCGAAGGATTATTAGCACCGCAAGTTCTGCAGTCATCCTCAACATAACAATCATAATACTCATATGAATGACATGAACTCGAAATTTTGCATTTACCGCCTGTGGATGTATTCGGGCAATTCTGAATTAATGTACGCAAAGCATCGATGTTTGGAAGTCTCCAGTCGGAAAAACCAGCATATATCAAAGAATCACACACAGATTTTGCACTATTCCAAAAAAAGTGAGCTGCAGTCCTTGAGGTCCACATTAGTCCACTCGTTGAGTCTTTGCACGGGAAAGAACATCCTGGTTCACATTCAGCCATTTCTGATAAAGGCAAGCACTTAGAACCGTCAAAGAAATTGTCACCATCGCACCTGCACTCATATTTATCCGAGCTGTTTTCTATTTCTGAGCAGATTCCGTTCCCGCACGGATCAGGGTTGCATAAATTACATGTGAATTTATCATAATCTTTTGCCGTGCAAGTTCTTTCACCGCAAGGATTATCCTCACACGGATTTATACATTCGGATTTTTTAGAACCGTCCCAAAAATAATTTGCATCACATTCACATTTATAATCTTTAGCCGCTGTAGCTTTGCAGATGCCGAAACTGCCGCAGGGATTGTCTTCACACGGATTCGTACAAAATTCAAACCAACGGTAGTCGTAAAATTCTTTATCAAGATAATATCCATCATCGCATTCACATGTATATGTATAATATTTGCCGTCATCTCCCGTCCATGTACAGACCCCATGACCTCCGCACGGATCTTCTTTGCATGGATCAACATCCGTCGCTTTTATCGCAATTTCCGCATTACCGTTGTTTGATGTCACAATAATAATTGTTTTGTTTTCGCCGCTTTTCAGAAGACTGCGATCAATATTCACAACTACACCCTGTCTGTCTCCTGCTTTGACTTTGCCGGAATCCATGCTGACAGATTCCACCCAGCCGACAGGAAAAGAGATTTCCCATTCAAGCTTATCAGACCCGTCATTCCGAATATAGAACGAACGAGAGACATTGGCTAAATCTTCTCCGAAGTCAAGCTCTGAAATTTCGTTGTTATCATCATCAACTATTTTCAATCCAACCGCTTTTTTCTCTAACTGAATACCTCTCTCAGCGGTTTTTCCTGCTTCCACTATTATTTCACTACTCGTTTGATCAACATATCCTGTTTTTGTTACGTAAAGGGTGTAAGTGCCGACTGCAACTTCATTGAATTCAAACAGACCGTCGGAACCGGTATCAAACTTCCTGCCTGAACCCTGAAGTTCAACTCCTGCGTTTTGAATCGGTTCTCCCGTAGCCTTGTCTGTAACAACGCCATAAATCGAACCTGGCTCGCTGCCGCCGCAGGCGACGAAAGTCAAACTGAGAGCTAAAACTAAAAGTGTTGGAATAGGATGTTTTCTCATAACATTCTCCATTTTATGAACAATCATTTTTTTGTATTTTCACAATTAATTTCCTCCGCAGATTCAGTTTCCCGAACCTGCAGAGGATGATTGAAGTGCTTGTCTGCGTACACGACCTACCTACCTCACACAACGAACATAATTCTTGTTATTCTTATTGTTGTTGTTGACATTTCCATTTGTGAAATTTACGTTCCACGCATTGTTATTATCATTGGAAGTAGAAGACCAAAAATTCAGAGGATTATTATCAGAAAATCCGATCCTGTCAGGTACGGATTTCTGCGGAGTCAGCCGGACGGAATGCCCCAGTACGGGTGAGCATCCGCCGCATTTCAGGCTGACTCGCGGATATGCTTCACAGGCTCTCTGATCTAGCCGCAAACTTCGGAACGCTCCTGAAAGTGCAATACTTTCAGAATTCTGCCGTTTCACCAAAAGGGTGATTATTTTCCGCACTTCGTCTTTATGAATCAAACAGCGTAATAAAACGCCGCCTGATACCAAGTTAAAAATTTTTTTTCGACCCGCCCTTGGCGGGATGCCATCTCCGTCACTGCGAGACACCTCTCCCTGAGTGAGAGGCAAGTTTTTCCTTGGCTCGCCCTCATTAGGGAGAGCTGGCAGCCAGAGGCTGACTGAGAGGGGTTCAGAATAAAGCCAAGCGTCCGCCATCTTCAAAAGGGCGGACAAAAATAACTCGCTGCGCTCGTAAAATGCGGCCACGACCTACCTCACACAACGAACATAACTCTCGTTATTCTTACTGTAGTTGTGGACATCTCCATTTGTGAATGTTTACGGTCCACGCACAGTTACTACCATTGGAAGTAGAAGACCAATAATCGCCGTCTTTAAAACCGCCTATCAAGTTTTTGTTGTTATACATTGTTATCAGTTCGTTTTTTGACGGAAGACGCCAGTCGGTCAATCCTTCCAGCGTGTAGTTGTTACACAGAGAAACTGCGCTGCTCCAATTCACTCCTGTTGTTGCATCTTGTTTTGCTACTACAAGACCACCGGGCAATGTGACAGACTCTTTGAGGTTAAGTTTAAGAGTAGCAAAACTATTTGTTGCGCCGTAAACAGTCTTTGCATCGTTTTTCGCGTAAGCCCGGTAATAATATTTGGTATAGTCGTTAAGTCCGGAAACGGTATTACTAAAACTCCCGACCTGAACTGGAGAATTGCTTACTTTTTTGGCACCGTTATCGAGTGAAGGGATAGACATTCCGCCGTAAACGAACCCTGTTTCAGTATAACCTGCATCGTTATAAACAAGTTCACCATTAAGTTTGGCGGAATTTGTACTAATATTAGTCGCATCAAGCGTCTTAACAGATTTAAGAGTCGCAAAACTCTTTGTTTCGCCGTAAACAGTCTTTGAGTCGTTTTTAGCGTAAGCCCGGTAATAACAGTTGGCTGACTCTTTTAGACCAGAAATTGCATTGCCGAAACTACCGAGCCTGACAGCGGAGTTGCTTACTGTTTTGGCATTGTTGTCAAATGAAGGAGTAGCCATTCCGCCGTAGACAAAACCGGTTTCCGTATATTCATCATCGTTACGAATAAGTTCTCCGTTTAATGTAGCAGAAGCAGCCTTTATTTTTGTCGTATCAAGTGTCACAACATCAGAATTAATCGCCTTTATAGCAAGCTGCTTGTTACCGTTGTTTGATGTGACATGGAGCTGGGTTAAGTTCTCACCTTCACGCAATAAACTGCGGTCGATCACAACTATGATACCCTGAGTCTCTCCCGCTTCAAGTCTCCCTGAATCTTTGCTTACAGATTCAATCCATTTCGCGGTCGTTGTAATATCCCATTCGATGGAATCAGGACTGTCATTGAAAATGCCGAAAGCACGCGAAACATCATCGAGTCTTGCACCAAAATCAAGTTCAGAAATATCGTTTTTAGAATCATCAACTATTCGAAGAGCGGCTGGTTCTTTCTCCAATTGAACATCACCTTTCGACTGCTTGCCAGATTCAACCGTGATAGTGCTGCTTTTCGTGTCGCTGTAACCGGTTTTTGTTACCAGTAAATTATAGTGTCCTGACGAAATATCCATAAATTCAAACGAACCGTCGGAACCGGTCACAGTTTTCAAACCGACAGGAAGAAGTTCAACACCTGCATTTTTAATCGGTTCGCCGGTAGCTTTATCGGTTACAACGCCGTAGATTGAACCCGGCTCGTTGCCGCCGCAACTAATTAAAAACACAAAAACCGCGAAAACTGCGGTCAAAATTGAGAATAAATGTCTCATGCCAACACCTTATTTGTTAGGATCCATTTCGGGAAGATATTTCAATGGATTCAATGGTTCATTCTTATTGTTCCTCACTTCAAAATGAAGATGCGGACCGGTAACAAACCCTGTGTCACCGGCTTTGCCTATTTCCTGACCTTGCATTACATTATCGCCTTGGTTAACGGTTATTGCATCAAGATGCCCGTAAATGGTTCGAGATCCGTCAGGATGCTCAATTCTTATGTAATTGCCGTAGCTTTTGTTGCGACCTTTGTCAAATCCGGCATAAACAACCTTTCCGGCTGCTGCAGCTGTTACCGGCTTTCCTTTTATCTTTATCCCTTGGCAGGCAATATCGATACCTTTATGATTATCTTTTTTCCCTTCTACAGGTTTCCCTTTGACAATGTCTTTTACAAGACCGAATTTTCTGGTTATTACGCGATGACAATAATTTTCCACTGGCCAAACAAATTCATCTTTTGTAAATACTGTGGGTTTATTCGGTTTAAGGTTTTCTTTTTTAGTCTCACTCTTCGGAGTTTTGTCTTCAACTTTTGTTATCGGTTTTGGTTGCCGGACTTTTTCGTCCTTGGTCTCATTTTTCGGAGTTTTATCCTCAAGTTGGGGCGCGGGTTCGGGCTGTTGAACTTCCTCTTTTCTGCTTTCATCCTTCGGGGTCTTGTCATACTCGACAACGACTTTTTTAGCACTACCATCCTGAGAATCAGGCATTCTTCTGACGCAGCGAACCCCTTTTGCTTCACTTGGATTATATAAACCGCTCCTGCCGTCCTTAAAATTTATGGCTCTTGATAATGCACTGTTTTTATCTAAAGATTTCCATTCTTGAGAAATGCTCCAGTATTCCGCGTCGGAAAAACCGCCCATTTCTTTCTTTAATCCGTAAATCTTTTTAAGTTCATCTTTCGTGGGCAAATACCAGCCGTTACCTTTTTCCTCGCAACTACTGTTTGCAGTTTTCCAATCCCAAGTGCCGCTTTGGTCTTCATTGGCAACCTGCAAATCGGCACCGTTGTCACCGCAGTTAAAGCAGACTGAAAATTTTGCCCGAAAAGGAACCGGTTCTTCATCATCCGACCCTTTCTGTGCATCAGAAAAGGATTCCTCGTCGACTACGCCCCAGTATTCTTGAAACTTCAATTCGCGGTCTTTTATAAATTTTGCAAGTTCTTTTTCCTGTTCTCTTACAAACTTATCAAATTTGCTATTTTGTTCTTCTACATACCGTCTCTTCGCATCTTCTTGTCTTTTCTGATAATCAGCTTCAGTTTCAGAATAAACTGGTGTAATAAAAAAACATACACAGATTGCGAATAAAACAATTTTTTTCATTGTAATTACCTCTTATTCATTTGATTTTTTTATCATCTCATCTGATTATGAACCATTTAGTTGTTATATGGATGTTCTTTAACATAATTCTCTACTTTTTCATCATCTTTAACCTTTGATGAACTGCCTGTCGGATCTTCAGCTTTGCGCTTTTCGTCCAGTTCCTTTTTCGCCTCGTCCATTTTTTTCTTTTCTTCCTCAACAATCTTTTTGCGTTCTTCCTCTGTCATGGGCTTTACGGCCGATTCGGCAGGTTTTGCCGGTTCAATCGCAGTTTTTTTCTCCGATTCAGATTTCTTAACAGGTTTTTCTCTTTGTGCCGGATTTTTCGGTTTAGGCTGCTGTTCTACTATATCTGGTTTCGGATTCTCTTCTTTTGGAATCACAGCATCTTCATTTTTGGGTGTATTGCCTTGGGGCCCTTCTCCCGTTACAGAGCGATCGGCAGAGTCTGATGGTTTCGAAGTGTCAGGTGAAAGCTTTGTTTCATCAATTCGTGGTGTTTCCTCACCTCGCAGCGTAACTTCGACCTCAACTTTTTGTTTTGATAGTTTGTCTTCTTTGTTGTTAAACCATTCGAGTATTTTTATGACTCCGCTTACAATCGTCACACATGTTAGTATCGCCCCAAGAAAGCTACCAATTTTTATAGTAATGGAACTACTTCCACGTTCAGAACTTGATTTTCCATCTTTTTGATCATTGCTTTTGGTACTCATTGAAAAATTCTCTCATAAAAACAAACCTCAAATAAAAAACTTCCGCCGCTTTGTGAAAAAAGCGGCGGAAAACCAAGAATCGGAGCAATTAATTTTTTCCGGCACAAAATTGCCGTTTCTCACAATTTCACTCTTCCTTTTTGTCGAGCATCAATCTGGTATCTGTCATTTCTCCAGCCTTCGTCGTTACTTCTTTATGGTTGGATACGTAACCTTTTTTCTGTGCCCAAATAGTGTATTTACCAGGTTCTAGCCGCTGAAAATCAAAATAGCCGTCATTGCCCGTGTTAATGCCGTTTTCAGTATCGGGAACCAGATAGACGTAAGCCTTCCCAATCGGTTCACCGGTCTGAGAATCTAAAACCTGACCGGTAAGACGTGCAAAATTGTCAGAACTGACGGCAGGTTCGCAGGAAACGAAAAATGCAAGAGCAGCAAGACAGAAAATGAGTTTTTTCATTGTTTGTCACCTCTAAAAGTTAAGATTCATGGCAAGGCCGACCGAATCGAATGTGGCAGTTGGAACAAAAGCAACTCTCTTACCGTTTTCATCAAACAGAGCAAAATCCCCAGGCTGTGATACTGCACCGTCAATGATGTTTGCTATATACAAGGCTGCCGCAAGACCGACAAAAGTCCATCCGGTATAATAGGCGGCATTCGCCCAATCTCCGTATTTGTTTCTTCTCTCGCTATTTGTTTCATTGTTGTGTCGATCCTTGTAATGTGCACTTACGCCGAAAGATGCAGCAATTCCGCCGATAAAAAGAGCCTCTCCTGCAATAAACAAAGTTCCCTTTACCGTCTGACCTTTGTAGATCTGCGCCATCCCAGGAACAAAAATTCTGGCAGAAAAACGGTCTTTAGGGTAAGTAGTCGAAAGCGGTTCTAAATTATACGACGGGTCTTTAGCAGTTTGGTATAACAAATATACAGTATATGTTCCATCTTCAAATTCACAATACTCGCCTAAACGTTTGTGATGAACCGCAAGATCGTATTTAGGACCTCTTACAGTTCCGCCTCCGTTTCCGCCTTTATCGGCCTGATCCTCTGCTTTTTTTTCTGCGTCGGCAATAGCTCCGTAATAAGAAGTGCCTGAAGACTCTACTACATGTATATAAGAATTTTTTAAGTCAGAGTAAATACTTCCTTTCTTCTTCCTTTGTTCGATCCAATGTCCTTTCGGATAAGAATCAGGAGCATGACAATTATAATCATTTGCCATGGTATCAACAGGATAACATAAAAAAAGCAAAAACAGCATTATTCCTGTCAGAAAAATATTTTTTTTCATCTAACCAGAAACCGTTTAGTTATATGGATGTTCTTTGGCATATTTATCTACCTCTTCTTTCATTTCCTTTTCAAATTCTTTTTCATCAAAACCCACTCTGTTTCTGTCAGCTTCACTTGTATTATCTTTATAAACTTTTGCGCCCGCTTTTGCCATCTTGTTCTTATTTATAGAAATTACTATATTGAAAGTAGCATTTCCTTTGCCATCCTTATACTCATCCCAAGCCATACAAGCATCAGCAGCAAGCCCTAACATTTCATTATACAAATGTGTTCTCTGCTCACGGTCTCTGTCCAAATAATCAACACCATTGTTGTTCCCGACACTTTCTTCAAAACGTTTACGAGCAGCTACATAAGCATGCTCCAATTTCTCCCCGCATGCGTCCAAAGCATGTTTTCTAGCTTCATTAGGCAAGAGATCTTTACGAAAAGCAGATCCAACGGCTATACCAAGACAACGCATTTCATTTTCAGTATCAAGTGCTTCTTTCATACAAGCACTTTCAACTCCGTTAGTACCGTTAGGATACAGTTTTTCATCTCCCTGAGACTGCCCTTGCGACTGCCCTTGCGACCGACTCTGCTGCTGATTTGACGCACATGCAATCATAAATGCAACAAAAACCATCATTGATACGAACATGAATTTTTTCATTTTTCTCTCCATTGAAAAAAATTGATAATATCCTGAAACGGGAACTCCCGAGACAGTCTGTTCTTTTGAAAAAAATTATGATAATTTATTGATTTTATTAAAAATTTCCTTGACTTTTCAAGAAAAATCA
The DNA here is from genome assembly GCA_905235605.1 of uncultured bacterium. Classification (GTDB taxonomy): domain Bacteria; phylum UBP6; class UBA1177; order UBA1177; family UBA1177; genus UBA1177. The sequence goes on along the minus strand of CAJOMF010000018.1, from coordinate 11,973 downwards.
GTATAATACTTTGACTGTTGACTGTTGACTGTTGACTGTTGACTGTTGACTGTTGACTGTTGACTGTTGACTGTTGACTGTTGACTGTTGACGGATCATTTTGTCTTCCCAATAAAACAATCAAAAACGAGGGATTTTAGACAAATCAGAACTGAAAGCAAGTGATTTTTTCGTTTCGGCAGAAAAATTTTAACTTGAACAAAAAATACGGAATCCGCAAAAATAATTCGATTCAAACTGTAAAACTCAATTTTGTTGGATAATTCAGGTAGTTAAACCGGTAGATTTTGTGGAAAGTCTGCGGGCGAGCCGCCCGCGCTCCGACATTTTAGTTTGCAGCCTGGATCGCAGTTGCAGCAACTACGTTTACGATATCGTCAACCGAGCAGCCTCTCGAAAGGTCGTTGACCGGTTTTGCGATGCCCTGAAGGAAAGGACCGACTGCTTCTGCTTTTGCAAGTCTCTGAACGAGTTTGTAGCCGATGTTTCCGCTCTGAAGGTCGGGGAAGATCAGGACGTTAGCCTGTCCTGCGATCGGGCTCGACGGGCATTTCGTCTTGCCTACGCTTGCGACCATAGCCGCGTCAGCCTGGATCTCGCCGTCAGCCTTGAGATCCGGAGCTGTTTCGTGGACGATCTTTACTGCTTCGACGACTTTGTCTACGAACTCGTGTTTCGCGCTGCCGTAGGTCGAGAAGCTCAGCAGTGCGACTTTCGGATCCATGTCGCAGAACGATTTTGCAGTCTGGGCGGTAAGAATTGCGCTCTCTGCAAGTTCTGCGGAAGTCGGGTTCGGGTTGACTGCGCAGTCGCCGAAAAGGAACATTCCGTTGCTGCCGAGCTCGCAGTTCGGAACTATCATAACGAACGCGCTGGAAACCGATTTGATGCCGGGTTTCGTCTTTATGATCTGAAGTGCCGGACGGATCGTGTCGCCTGTCGAGTGGATTGCACCGCTTACAAGACCGTCTGCGACGTCTTTTTTGACCATCATCGTTGCAAAGTAAACTTCGTCAGCCATCATTTTGCGTGCTTTTTCCATATCGACGCCTTTCGCCTTTCTCATTTCGTAGAAAGTGTTTACGAAATCTTCGTAGTATTCGCTGTTGACCGGATCAACTATTCTTGCGCCGTCGATTTTTACGCCGAGTTCCTTTGCAGCTGCAGCGATTTTGTCGGGATTGCCGATGAGGATCGGTTTCGCGATCTTCTGCTCTAGAATGATCTGTGTTGCCTTGAGGGTCCTCGGTTCGGTTCCTTCCGGAAGAACTATCGTTTTCTGTACTTTGATTGCCTTTTCACGCAAAGTTTCAATAAAATTCATGATTTACTCCTTCATTTAAAAGTTATTCAAAATCTGCCAGTGCAGCCGCGAGGTTGTCGATTCCTTCGGCGATGTTGTCCATATTTGTTGCATAAGAGAAGCGGATGTAACCCGGCATACCGAAGCTTTCGCCCGGAACGACAGCAACATGAGCTTCGTCAAGCAGGAAGTTCGCAAGTTCGATCGTCGTGTTGATTACGTTGCCGCGTACGCTCTTTCCGAGATAGTGCTTGAAGTTGCAGAAAATGTAGAAAGCACCCTGCGGATGGATCGGAACAAGTCCCGGGATCTTCTTGAGCTCTTCGTACATGAACTCCCTTCTTCTGTCGAAGCGGCGGACCATGTTTTCGACTGAGTTCTGCGGACCGTTGAGAGCTTCGACCGTCGCATACATCGCGATCGAGTTAGCGTTCGACGTGGTGTGACCGAGGAAATAGGTCATCCTTTCTGCAATGTCTTTCGGAGCAGCTGCGTAACCGATACGCCAGCCCGTCATCGAGTAAGCCTTTGAAACGCCGTTGATTACGATGATATCCTTTTTGTATTTGTCGGGAACGATGCTTGCAAGAGATGTGTGCTGCTTGTGGTCGTAGATGACCTTTTCATAGATCTCGTCGCTGATTATGATGATGTTCCTTTCGCAGAGATAGTTTGCGATCTCTTCAAGGTCGCCTGCCTCGTAGACTGCGCCCGTCGGGTTGTTCGGCGTATTGATGATAACGGCTTTCGTGTTCTCGGTGATGACCGGTTTGAGGTCGTCGAGTTTAAGTTTGAAGCCGTTTTCCTCTTTCGTGTAGCAGAAAACCGGTTTGCCGCCCGCAAGTTTGACCATCGTCGTGTAGCTTACCCAGTAGGGAGCCGGAATGACGACTTCTTCACCCGGGCTGACTATCGCCATGATCGCAGCGTAGATCGCATATTTCGCGCCGCTCGTTACGAGAATGTTGCCTTCGTCGTAGTGAAGGTTGTTTTCACGCATGAATTTCTGACGAATCGCCTTTTTAAGTTCTGCAATACCCGTCGTATCGGTGTATTTCGTGAAACCTTTGTCAAGAGCAGCTTTCGCAGCGTTTTTGATGTTTTCCGGCGTGTCGAAATCGGGCTCGCCTGCAGAGAAAGAGATGACTCTGTCACCCTGAGCGTTCATTCTTTTCGCCTTTGCCGAGATTTCAAGAGTCGCCGATTTGCGGAGCATCGAAGTTCCCGTGCTGAGTCTTGAATGCTGTTTCGTTTCTAAAGCGACTGCCTCGATGATTTTGTCTTTCGTGGTCATTTTTCACCTCTGAAATCAGTTATTAAAAAGATATTCAACAATTAAAAGAGCTTTTCGTGCGGCGAGTATAAGACATGAATTTGTTTTAGCAAGGAAAATCATTTTATAATTTTTCTGCAAAAAACTTATGTTGACTCAATTTTCAAAAGTTTTATAATCCGTCGCTTTTTTGTTAAACTTCGGAGGAGACGATGAAAAAATTCCTATTTGTTTTTATGTTTTTGATTCCTGCAATGCTTTTCGCAGCACTCGGCAGCAACGGTATTGCTGTTGCTCCTGACGGCACCCAGCTCAAATGGGAGGAAGGTGCCTGGGACTTCTTTATCATGCACAAATCTCTGATCAAACAGGTAACAGGTTCTGCAAGCACGACTGCCGGCAACCCGCAGGCCGACACATGCATCGAGCAGAATATCGGCTCAACTTACACACTTGAACCGAAACATATTCCGCAGGATGCCGATATTGACCGTGCTTTCCTCGTATGGCTTGCTCCGCAGGATCCTGACAACCTGAACGGTCTTACGGACAACTCTGTAACCCTTACTTTCACGAATGCATCTGATCCGTCGATCACTCTTACTCAGGAAGTCACTGCTTCAAAACAGGGCAACCTCGCAACAACTCAGATCGGCGACTTTGAATACGAAGCGCTGAACATGCCGGCAGATGCAAACACCGGAGCGACAGGCGTTTTCACCTACCGTGTTGAAGTTTCCGACTTCATGAAACAGATCATCAAAATGGGCGAAGATGCCGGCATGGACTCCGGTGAAGCCCTTTACGGCGACTACAACGTCAAAGGGATGGAATGCTCCAACCACCAGAACTACCTTACTACAAGCGGCCTTGTAGGCGGCTGGTTTATGCCTTTCGTCTACACTTCGGCTCACATCAACCCGAAAAAAATCTATTTTTACAACGGTCTTGCGGCTTACCGTTTCCAGGCAGAGACACTCATGGTTCAGGGGTTTGAACTTCCGGCTGAAGCTGTAATCAAACTCGGTCTTGTCGTTTTTGAAGGCGACCCTGGGCTTGCAAGTGCAACCGGGACTTCCCTTTTCGGAGCGGCAGAGCCTGAGGCTCTTTCAATAAGCGGTCAGAGCAATCCGACCGATTTCGCGCTTCTTTTCAACAACTGCAACCCTCCAAAATTCCAGGACAGCTACGGTCAGGCTTTCAACTACACTGAAATCTACAACTCAATTTCCTCTATTTTCAGCTGGGAGGACAGTGAAAACTACTGGTGTATCGGAAATCCTGACAATCCGGCAGACACCGCCAATCCGATCGAATACGCGATCGATGCCGACATCCTTATGGTCGATTCAGGCCCAACCGGTCCTTTTTACGGCAGATTCCAGAAAGGCGACACGATGCTCAACCTCAAGATCGGCGCGAACCAGGATCAGGTTTACACCAACCTTCTTGTTGTCAGTGTTGATACCAAAGCACCGAAATTCGATATTCCGGCAAACCCGAAGACCCCGAACGGCAGAGAGAAAGACTACTGCTCATGCTCGACTGACGAAGATGCAGTCTGTGCTGACAGACCGTTCTACTACACGATCAAGATCCAGAACTGGGGTGAACAGGTCGCCTCAAACGTAACGCTTCAGGATACTCTTCCGGCTCAGGTCGAATATGTTGCCGGAACGACTGAAATCGCAACGAAATTCGATGAAAACGGCAACGGAACAGACTGGACGGTCGTTCCGGATGTAAACGGCGGCTTCCCTTACGCTACCGCTCAGACACTGGCGGCTGAGATAAAACAGCACTGTGACAAACTTTCATTCGACGACTGCAACGAAGGTATGTGGGTAAGATTCCAGGTAAAACCGAAATCGAACCTTTCCAAAAACGAAGTCATCAGAAACACTGCCGTCATCACCGGCGACAGCATGCCCTACAACTCAAACAGCAACATTCCGCTCAGACTCAAACTCGGAAAATGCCCGACAATCGCCGAATGCAATCTTCCTCCTAAAGCTCAGTGCGGCGGTGTAAAAGTCGAAGGCAACGACAATTACTGTGCAGAAGACAAAGACTGCAAAGACGGCAAAAAATGCGTCAACAACGAGTGTGTTCTCGATGCAAGCACGAATTTGACAACCGGTGCAAAAGTTTCCTTTGATATGGGAAAGGACAGCCCGGGAAGCGGAAACTCCAACGAAATAATCATTCCTTCGCCGAGCGAAAAACTCGTTCTCGGCCAGTTCTACCTTCTTTCCGAAGGTGACACCGGAAAATATTACGAATTCAACAAAATTGAATTGAAACTCACAAAAGATTCCGATGTAAACGCAAAGAACTTTAAACTTTACAAAGACAAAAACGGAAACGGCAAAGTCGATGAAGGCGATGTAGAAATCGCTTCCGCAGAGAGCCTCAAAAACTCTTTCATTGATTTTTCGATAACCGACGATGCAAACAGACTCACGGATTCCGGCATTAAAAACTACTTCATAGTAATTGCAGATGCTGAGACAAGCACAACAACCGGACAGCCCGGCAAATTCAGCATGACGATCGAAGGGTCGGAATCATTTAAAATCAAAGACAACGGAGAAGTTGAGGTAATCGGAAAAAGAACTGATTTCGCGACATTCAGATTCGAACCTTCTGAAGGTTTCATATTCACAAGCGGTCAGTACGATCCGGAAGTTCCTGCATACAAAAACTTCAACGGCGAACACGAAATGCTTCAGGTAAGAACAAAATCAAAAGGTGCAGCCGACAAAATCAAAACGATAAAGGTCAAAACTTCCAACAGTTTTGCAAAATTCGGAGAAGGCATCAAATCGATCTCGCTCATTTTAGACAGAGACGGAAACGGTGTGCAGTCGGACGGCGATACTGTAATTCAAAAGATAACATCTTTCGACAGTACGACTTCCATGGTTTTTGAAAACCTTGAAGACCTTCTTCAATACGGCGAAAACGAAGAAAAATACCTCATTTTCAAAGTCGAGTTCAAAATGTCTGTCGGCGAAACGGCAAAAATAACGGTCAGCGACGTAAAAGTCGGTTCGGGAAAAGCAATCGGAACACCGGTAGCTTCGAAGGAATTCACCTATGAATGCGACAAAAATGACCCGAGTTCATGCGCTTCCGACGATGATGACAGCAGCGGCTGTGCAATTTCGGCAGTTTCCGACAGCGACAATACTCTTTATCTCGTTTTCGCAGCATTTGCTGCACTTCTTGCTCTTGCAGGTGTAAAACTTTCCGGTTTCAGAAAATAGTTTTCCCCTGATTTTCTACTTCAGAATTCAGTTTAACTTGACGTTATAAATTATAAAAATATAATGCCGCGGGTGAATGACAACCGCTTGTGGAGTTGCTTTTGAACAACAGACAATTAACAGGAATGCTGATAAAGAGAGGGATCATTTCCCTGCCGGAACTGAAATCTCTCGAAGAGCTCTCGATCGAATCGGGAGAAAGCATAAAAGACATACTTTTCAAAGAAAACAAGCTCAATGAAAACCAGCTTGTAGACATCCTAAGCGAACAGTACAATGTTCCGAAGATCGATCTTTCCGAACTTGAGATCCAGCCTGAGGTAATCGCGCTGCTCAACGAACAGATCGTAACGCGCTACAATGTCATTCCGATTTCAAGGATCGGAAACACGCTCACTGTCGCAATGGCCGATCCTTCGAACATGAACGCACAGGACGATATCAAGTTCCTGACCGACTACAATGTCGAAGTTGTAATAGCTTCCTCGACAGATATTGAAGCCGCAATCACGAAATATTACGGCGAGCAGGCTAAAAAGGATGAGAAAAAATACGGCGACATCAGCTTTGATATGGAAGCTCTGCTCAGCGAGGCAGACGATGTCAAACTGAGCGAAGCTAACTTCGATGAAAGCACCTCTCTCGAAGACATGATCCGTAACTCGGAAGAGGCACCGGTCATCCGTTTCGTCAACATGGTTCTTCTTGACGCGATCAAGAAGAAAGCGTCCGATATCCACGTCGAACCTTACGAAAAGAGCTTCAGGATCCGTCTCAGAATGGATGGTGTCCTTTATGATGTCGTTCATCCGCCGAGAAACACGATGGATGCGATCGTAGCCAGACTCAAAGTCATGGCAAACCTCGATATCGCAGAAAAACGTATCCCGCAGGACGGCCGTATCAAGATCAAGATCGGTCAGGGCGAGGATATGGACTTCCGTGTTTCAGTATGTCCCGTTATTTTCGGCGAAAAAGTCGTTCTCCGACTTCTCGATAAGAGCAACCTTCAGCTCGACATGACCAAGCTCGGTTTCTTCCCCGATCAGCTCGAAATTTTCAAAGAGGCGATATACAAACCTTACGGAATGATGCTCGTTACGGGTCCTACCGGTTCGGGAAAAACGACGACGCTTTACTCTGCCCTTTCCGACCTCAACAAAGAAGACGTCAACATTTCGACGGCTGAAGACCCGGTCGAGTTCAACCTCGAAGGAATCAACCAGGTTGCGATCCGTGAGCAGGTAGGTCTTACCTTCGCTTCGGCGCTCCGTTCATTCCTCCGTCAGGACCCCGACATCATGATGGTCGGTGAGATCCGTGACTTCGAAACGGCCGACATCGCGGTAAAAGCGGCTATCACGGGTCACATGGTCCTTAGTACGCTCCACACGAACGACGCACCTTCGACCATCACCCGTCTCATCAACATGGGTGTTGAAAGTTTCCTTGTTACGTCTTCAGTAAACTGCATCATGGCTCAGCGTCTCGGCAGAAAGATCTGTTACAACTGCAAAGAGCCGATAGATGTGCCTAAATCGGAACTTCTGAAACTCGGCATCAAGGAAGAACAGATCGCGGACGGTTACCAGATCTACCAGGGCAAAGGCTGCGAAGTGTGCAACGGTACAGGTTACAAAGGCCGTATCGCTTTCTATGAAGTTATGAAAATGACCGATCCTTTGAAAGACGCGATACTGAACGGTGCAAGCTCCATGGAACTCAAGGAACTCGCTATAAAACTCGGTATGAAAACAATGAGAATGAGTGCCAACCTGAGACTTCTCGAAGGAACGACAAGTATAGCCGAAGTTTTAAGAAACACGGCACCCGATGACAATGCTTAGAGGTAAAAAATGGAAAATCCAAATGCTACAGTTTCCCTGCAGGATCTGCTCTCTCTGATGATCGAACAGGGGGCATCCGACCTTCACATCACAAGCGGTTCGCCGCCCCAGCTCAGGATCGACGGAAACTTGAGACCGGTAAACGTGCCGCCGCTCTCTCCGGTAGATACGAAAAAGCTGGCATACAGCATTCTGACAGAAAAACAGAAAAAGGTTTTTGAAGAAAAGAATGAGCTCGACCTCAGTTTCGGTGTCAAAAATCTCAGCCGTTTCAGAGCGAATGTTTTCATGCAGAGAGGCGCTGTCAGTGCCGCTATCCGTGTCATTCCATACAAAATACTCGATTTCAGACAGCTCGGTCTTCCGCCGATAGTTGAAGAACTTGCAAAAAAACCGAAAGGACTGATCCTCGTCACGGGACCTACCGGAAGCGGAAAATCGACGACTCTGGCTTCGATGGTCGACTACATCAACCGCAACCGTCACGGGCACATCGTCACGATCGAAGATCCTATCGAGTTCATCCACTCGCATAAAAACTGCATCGTCAACCAGCGTGAAGTAGGTGCCGATACAGGTTCGTTCGCTTCGGCTCTCCGCGTTGTACTCAGGCAGGATCCCGATATCGTTCTCATCGGTGAGATCCGTGATATCGAGACCATGTCGACCGCTCTCAGCGTTTCCGAAACAGGCCACCTTGCACTTGCAACGCTTCACACGAACAGCACGATCGAAACGATCAACCGTATCATCGATATGTTCCCGGTAAACCAGCAGAATCAGGTCAGAGCACAGCTCAGCTTCGTTCTTCAGGGCATCGTCGCCCAGACGCTCATTCCGAAGAAATACGGCGGCGGTCGTGTCATCGCGTGCGAAGTCATGGTCCCGAACGCAGCTATCCGCAACCTTATACGCGAAGAAAAACTTCAGCAGATATACTCCAGCATGCAGTCGGGTCAGAACGACAGCGGAATGCAGACAATGACGCAGGATCTCGCCAGACTGGTAAGAAACGACATCATCAGCATGGAAGATGCGTTGACACTGGTCCCGCATCTGGACGAGTTCCAGGCTATTCTCGCAAGAACAACCCAAACGAGGAGGTAAAAAATGCCTTTTTACAAGTATGCCGGTGTCAACAAAAAAGGCGAAACAGTCAAAGGCTCGATCGATGCCGATGACGAAAAAGGGGCAAGACAGGCCTTACTGGCACAGGGTGTCAGAGTCGACTCTCTGAAAAAAGACTGGACAAAGATAGAGCTCGGCGGCGGCGGAATGAAGCCGAAGGAGCTCGTTATCTTCACGCGTCAGTTCGCAACCATGATCAACGCGGGTCTTTCAATTATTCAGGGCTTGGAAATTTTGTCTGCCCAGTCGGAAACGCCTTATTTCAGAAGCATTCTGAGAAAGGTCAAAAACTCGGTCGAAGAAGGTAAATCTCTCAGCGATTCACTCAAAGATCACAAGGTTTTTACCGACCTTTACGTCAACCTTGTCGCGGCAGGCGAAGTCGGCGGTATCCTTGATACGATCCTTGACCGTCTTGCGATATTCCTTGAAAAGAACGCGGCTACGACGGCAAAAATCAAAAGCGCTATGAAATACCCGGCTGTCGTCCTTACGGCCACTATTTTGATCACGATCGTCCTTCTTTACTACGTTGTTCCTACCTTTGCACAGCTCTTTATGAGCAACGGTCAGCAGCTGCCGGGCCTCACTCAGGTCATTGTCGATATGAGTGAATGGATGCAGCGGAACATTCTTTTCGTGATCGGCGGACTTGTCGGCATTGTCATTGCATTAAGAACGGCGATGAAAAACCCGAAATTCCGGTTTGCCGTTCACAGATACGCCCTCAATGCTCCGGTAGTCGGTGAACTCATCAGAAAATCTGCTGTTGCAAGGTTCACAAGAACCCTGGGTACACTTGTCAGCTCAGGTGTTCCTCTTGTTGACGGTCTTGAAGTCGTTTCAAGAACTTCGGGCAACATGATGATCGAAAAGGCGATCATCTTCGTCAGACAGAAAGTCATCGAAGGAAGCGACATGACGACCCCGCTCACCGAAGCAGGCGTTTTCCCGTCAATGGTCGTCCAGATGATCGGCGTCGGTGAAGCAACAGGTGCCATGGATACGATGCTTAATAAAATCGCAGACTTCTACGAAGAAGAAGTAGATGTCGCGGTCGACGGTCTCACCAGCATGATCGAGCCCATCCTCATGGTCGTAATCGGCGGCATCGTCGGAACGATGATGGTCGCTATGTACCTGCCGATGTTCAGCATGGGTAAAGCTGTCGGATGAACCTTCTCTCGGCGGACGAATTCCGCAATCACCTAAGCTACTATCTCATAATAAGATTTTTCTTCATTTTTACCGTTATATTTTCGTTTTTCCTTTTTCCTTTCATACGCGAAAACACCGATATCTTTTCATTTGCGAACAAACTTTTTCTCAGTTCCGCATTCCTTATCCTCATTTTCAATATAGTTTCGCTGACGGTCAACCGCTTCATACGTGAAAAATATCTCACTCTTTTCGCATACCTGCAGTTTGTCGTAGAAATTTCGTTCTGGGTCTTGGTTTCATACGTAAGCGGCGGCATAAGTTCGCCTTACCTTTACGTAATAATCATAAACATCATCTATGCCGGTATCCTGATGCGCGAAAAAGGAGCAATAATCACAACGCTTTACGCTTTCTTTCTGCTGCTTCTGCAAGGTGTTTCCGTCAAGTTTTCCTTTCTTCCGCTTATTACTTCAGAACTCGTCAAAACTTACTCCGGTTCGTGGGAATCATACTTTTCGCGCCTTTTCACCTACCTTCTCTTCTTCTCGTTCACAGGTTTCGTAGCGAGCAGGATCACAAAAAGTTTCCGTCAGGCGAACAGTTCGCTTATCGAATCGACCCGCAGGAACAAAGAGATGGAAAAGCACTTTTTCGCAATATTTTCGCAGATAAATATCGGTATCGTAATTTTTGACGAAACGGCCAAATTTTACGTAAACAGATACGCTGAACAGTTTGAAAACATCCTCGACAAATTCTTAGCCGAAGCGACGAAAGACACCGCTTCAAACGGTGCATGGTCGGAGAAAAAAATCGACGGGATCTGGCTTTCATACACAGTAATGCCGTACATCGAAAACCAGAAAGTCGTTATATTTTCAGATCTTACGGCAATCAGGAAACAGGAGGAAAGTTTCGAGCTTCAGGAAAAACTGGCGACTATCGGAAAACTCACGGCGACTATCGCCCACGAGATCAAAAACCCGCTCACAAGCCTCATCGGAGCGAGCGAACTCATGTTCTCCGAGATCCAGGAAATCCAGCCGGAATCTGACACGACCGAGCTTATCGACATCATCAGGCGCGAAGGAACACGCGTCAAAACGCTGCTCGACTCTCTTTTCAGGTACACCGAAGAGACTTCCTACACCCTGATGGAATGTGTTCCGAGCTCGATCCTGAACGATGTCGTAACGCTTTTCAGACTCGGACATCCGAAAGTCAAAATCACCTGCAAAGTTGACGAGTTTTCAGTTCTGGGAGACGCAGAAAAGTTGAAACAGGTCTTCTGGAACATCATGACAAACAGCGCTGAAGAGATGAATGACGAAGGAGAAATCAACATATTTTCAGAGCTCTCGGAAAACTCTTTCAAACTCTATTTTGACGACACCGGTCCCGGTTTTATAGAAAAAAATATAGACAAGATTTTTGATCCGTTTTTTTCGACAAAAAAGCGCGGAACAGGTCTCGGGCTCGCTCTCGTTTACAGGATCATAACTAAGCACAGTGGCTCGATAAAAGCGACAAATACCGAAAAAGGTGCCAGAATTATTATTGATTTCAAACCCAAGGCAAAATAATGGACATATCCGGAAAAGTTAAAATTTTAGTTATCGATGACGAACTCAGTATGCGGCAGTTTTTACAGATCCTGCTGAAAAAAGACGGATACGATGTCACCACGGCAGAAAATGGAGAAATCGCCCTAAGGAAGCTGAAAGAAGAAAAATTTACAGTAATTTTAATGGATTACAATATGCCGGAAGCGATAGACGGTATCGATCTTCTGAACGAACTGCTTCATACAAGCCCGAAATCGCAGGTAATCGTCATCACCGCTTATGCTTCGACAGAACAGGCCATAAAAGCGATCGAGCTCGGTGCAGTCGACTATGTCAGCAAGCCGTTCAACGTCGCAGAAATACGCGATATCGTAAAAAAGTGCGTTGCCGCGGCACAAACACAGAAAAACAATGAACCGGTAAAAAC
>CAJOMF010000017.1 GCA_905235605.1 uncultured bacterium | reverse complement strand
CCTATAATGTTAGAGCAATCATTTAAAGAAGGTTTTAAATGGAATGTTGGAAATGTAGGACTGTTGTAATAATTCAGAAGTTTTTCTGCTTCTTCATAATTCATGTAGGTGTACTCTTCTGCAAAACAGATAAAATTTAACACCAGAATCAGCATCATTACGATTTTTCTCATCTTTCTCTCCTTTAAAAAATTATTGTTCAAACGGGCATACGCCTTCTTCTTTGCAATAGCATTCCATGTCTCTCAATATAAGCGGGGTCGAATTTCTCTGCTGATAAAGCAGCCACTTTCCTTCGAATTCTGCATAACCGTATGGAAAAATTGTTGAACCATCAGAATAAGTTTCGTCTTTTTCCATTTTTTTCATGCAGTATTTTTTATTCTTATCAATCCGATAATAGCAAAGTCTGCCGCCTGAACCGACACCATCTTTATAAGTTATTTCCTCATATAAAAGAAGATTCCCGCGAAGCATTCTCGGCGGGATTGAAGAGGCTTGTGGAGCAGATTCTTCCGTAAATTCTGTTATAAGATCCTTTCTTTCAAACTTATCTCCGTTTCTTTCGACAAGAACGATTTTTCTTTTGAATGTGTCATAATAAACGAACCTGTTTTCATTTTCTTTATCAAAATAGAGATATTCTGTCTGCTCTCCTTCCTGATTGAATTTCAGACACTCTTCCAGTTTTTGCGGTCTTTTGGATAAATCACAAATCCAGCCGTTAACGTTGTCATCGACAAAAGAAAGTGTATCTCCGACAAGTGACGGAAACCAGCCCAAACCGTCACCAAGTGAAGTCCACTTCCATTCTCCGACTTTGGCATACATCATTCTTTTACTGTTAGCATCAACAAGATTTACAAACGCCCATTTCTCGTTCAGTGCCGGTTCATAGGAAATGCTTTGGACTTTTTTGTCATAAACAATTTCAACTTTTGCATCGTCGCCGATATAGGCAAGAAATATGTTCTCATTATTTAAATCAAGACTTCGTTTGTCAGAAATAAGCCCGAGCCTTTTGTCTTTGTAATATGCCTGCTCCTGGCTACGTGATGGAATAACGAAAGAATATTTTTGTGTCGCAATATTGTAAGTTATATATTTTCGTTGTGATGGATATTTTTGATAATTAACTTGTGTCGGATACATATGAAAGCCTATTTTCCCTTCACTCATATTCCATGATTTGACTACACCGTGAGAACCGTCGTGACCCCATGACCAAGGATCTATCTTCAGGTCACATTTATGCATAGCAATCTTTCCTACTTTATACATTTCATCGACTTCCTCTTTTGTCATTGGTTTCAAACTTTCAAGAACACACGGTGTTCCGCAGCAAGCGTATTCAGGATATTCGTGACACAGTTTTTCATTCTGTTCATCCCAAAGATTGCCGATGCAGATCGGATCATCTGCTGTCGGAGTGTCGCAGTCTGGGCGGCAGAAAGTGATCTTGCCGTCTTTGTCGTAATAAGGGAATGCTGCCTGACTTAACGATGGATAACATTCATCTGTATCGGATTTTTCAGAATCGGAATATGAATCCTGATCCGGCGTTGCTTCAGAATCATCAACGATTTCAGCTTCATGCGTATCAGAATCATCATTAACAGTTCCTGAATCCTGCGTGTTTGAATCTGTGTCGGGAATTGAGTCAGAATCATTCTGCGATTTCGATGATGAGCAGGAAACAAACAGGATCAGTAAAATTAAATAAAAGATTCTTCTCATCTTTCTCTCCATTAAAAAATTATTTTTCAAACGGGCATATGCCTTCTTCTTTGCAGTAGCATTCCATGTCTCTTAAAATGAAAGGATCCGAATTAAGTTTCTGATATAACAACCATTTTCCTTCAAACTCACTGAATCCATAGGGAAATTTGGTTGTTCCATCTGAATATGTTTTATCGTCTTCCATTTTTTTCATGCAGTATTTTTTGTTTTTATCAAGACGATAGTAACACAGTCTGCCTCCTGAACCGCTGCCGTCTTTGTAAGTTATTTCAACGTAAAGAAGCAGATTCCCTCTGAACTGATACGGTGAAAGTGTGTAAGCATTTTGAGCTGTTTCATCTGTAAAATCGGGAATTATTGTCTGATAATCTACAATTTTTCCATCTTTTATCTTTGCTTTTGTTATGCCGACGCCGTTAAGATTGAAAACGAATTCTGAAGGATCTTCCTTATTCAATTCTATTATTGATACTCTTTCATTTTCACGGTTGATTTTCATGCACTCTGAAAATGATTTAGGATTCTTTGACAAATCACAGATATACCCGTTTTTATTTTCATCATAAATTCCGAGATAATTGTCTGCCAAACTTGTGTGATTCGTAACACCGTTTCCCAACGAAGTCCATTCCCATTCTCCAATTTTGGCATACATCATTCTTTTGCTTCCTGCTTCCACAAGGTTGACAAACGCCCATTTTTCATTAAGTGCCGGTTCATAGGAAATGCTTTGGACTTTTTTGTCATAAACAATCTCAACTTTTGCATCATCGCCGATGTATGCAAGAAAAATATTTTCCTTGTTTAGTTCATAACTTCTTTTATCAGAAATCAATGCAAGTCTTTTGCCTTTAAAATAGGCCTGTTCCTGATGCCGTGATGGAATAACGAAAGAATATTTCTGTGTTGCTATATCGTAAGTTACATATTTGTCACCTACAGGCCACTTTTCTACACTAAGCCGGGATGGATATATTTGAAATCCGATTTTTCCTTCACTCATATTCCATGACTTCACTACTCCGCCTGAACCGTCTATGCCCCAATTCGCCTGACTTATCTCAAGATCGCATTTATGCATAGGGATAAATTCCAAAATATCCGGTTCTTGCACCAAAAGCTCTTCTCTTGTGTTCGGTTTCAAACTTTCCATGACACACGGTGTTCCGCAGCAGGCGTATTCCGGATATTCGTGACACAGTTTTTCATTCTGTTCATCCCAAAGATTGCCGATGCAGATCGGATCATCTGCTGTCGGAGTGTCACAGTTCGGGCGGCAAAATGTAATCTTGCCATTTTTGTCGTAATATGGGAATGGTGCTTCACTTAAAGACGGCTGGCATTCATCAGAATCTGTGTCGGGAATAGTGTCGAAATCGGCATCATCACATGGCATTTCATCAGAATCATCAATGATTTCTGATTCTTGAGAGTCTGAATCCACGTCAACTGTTTCCAAATCCTGCGTGTCCGTGTCTGAATCAGAAATTGAATCAGAATCATTCTGCGATTTTGATGACGAGCAGGAAAAAAGAAAAAACAGAGCTAAAAAAGCTAAAACCAATCTTGAATGGAGCGACATTTTGAACCCCCTAAAAGTGATTATTTCAAAACAACGAAGAATTATATTTTTTATTTGTTGGCTGACAATATTTTCATTTCGTGAAATAGCAAAAGCGCCTTTTCGTTGAGCCTTGCTCAGCCGCATTTGCTGCACGGAACCGAGCGGACAAAACACAGAATGTTCGGGTTTCTGTCTCTTTTTAAGATTTACGCTACTTTTCCCCGGTTTCAAATTTACGGAATTTGTGAGCGTTGGTTAAGCCTCGACTATTGCACACGATTTGTCGCTTTCCCAGACACACACTTTGGAAACTTTTACAAGGCTGTCGATTGCAGAAATTTCGTTTTCAGCGAGTCTGAATATGAGAATGGCTATATTTTCGGCAGTCGGATTGACAGTTTCAAATTCTTTTAATGAATTCAGATCCTTATGATCAAGAAGTTCCATTATATCCTTCAAAACGGCATCAAGGACCTTGAAATCCATGACAAAGCCTGTTTCATCGAGTTTTTCCCTCGTTACGAAAAGGCGGATTCTCCAGTTGTGACCGTGCAGATTCTCGCATTTTCCGTGATAATTCCTCAGCCGGTGAGCCGAAGAAAACTGCACCTCGCGGTAAACTTCAAGTTTCATTATTTTTTCTCCTCTTTGGGCTGAGGTCTTGCGACAATGCTCATTTTAATAATTTTTACGTTTTCGACAGGAACACCCTGATACATATTTTTTGTAGTTACAGGTTTCGCACCGATCTTGTCGACGACTTCAAAACCTTCGAGGACTTTTCCGAAAGGAGCGTAACCGTTGGGCTGTGCCGTATTCGGATTCGGATCGAGGTTGTGAGTCGCTTCGAGAGTGATGTAGAACTGGCTTGCCGCACTGTCGGGATCGCGCCTTCTCGCCATCGCAAGAGTGTATTTGTCGTGGCTTATCAAAAGTTTTCTGCCTGTAACTTTACCGTTTTCGTCCTTAACTTCGGCACTCGGCGGCATTTCGAGTTTTATCGGAGCAAGAGTCTCTTTTTCGTTCAGATTTTCATCAAGTCCGCCGCCCTGGATAACGAAACCTTTGACGACTCTGTGGAAAATAAGGCCGTTGTAGAAACCGCGGTCGACATAGCCGATGAAATTGTTGACCGTGCCAGGCATTCCGTTGCCGTAAAGACCTAAAGTGATGTTGCCTTCACTCGTTTCAAGCAGGACTTTGTGTGTGATTTCAAGCGGATCTGGCTTCTTTTCGGATTCGCCGCAGGAAACGGCAAGAAAAAGAGCCGCCAGAAACAAAAAAAACGTAACGATTTTAAAACATTTTTTCATTTCAAACTCCTAATTATATAGATTTCAGTATATCGAGGATCGAAGTCCTGATAGTTTGGCCGAACATCCTGTAAAGAAGCGGGATTTCGATATTCATATCGATCACGCCTTCTTTGAAAGTCATCAGTCCTTTGATCGTTTTTCCTTTAAATTCAACAACTTGTCTAGCCTTATCAACGACTAGGTTTATATTTTCACTGGGAACTTTTCTTTTCACCATTTTTTCTAGGTTTTCATCGATCCAGTTCCAGACATATTCTTCCGGTTTTTCCGGTTTGTAGTTGATATTTACTGTTGACATTATTTCTCTCCGTCTCCTCTGAGTGCTTCAAGTTTTGCATCTATTTTTGCAAAGACCGAACCTTTCGTAAATTTTCCGTCCTTACCTCTCGTTCCTGCGGGAACTCCTGTCAGGATCTCGATCCCTTCGAGAACGTTTTTTATCGCGTAGATGTGGAATTTTCCGTTTTCGACCGCTTTGACGACTTCATCGCTGAGGTTGAGGTTGCCGACATTCTGGATCGGGATCATGACTCCCTGATCGCCTGTCAATCCTCTGAGGTTGCAGATTTCAAAGAAACCTTCGATTTTCTCGTTCACTCCGCCGATAGGCTGTATCTCGCCCATCTGGTTGATAGAACCGGTAACTGCGATCGACTGCTTTATCGGAACGTCGCCCAAAGCCGACATCAGCGCGTAAAGCTCGGTCGAACTTGCACTGTCGCCGTCTACTCCGCCGTAACTCTGCTCGAATGCGATAGAGGCCGAGAAGGAAAGCGGTTTTTTGACAGCAAAGAGCCCGCCGAGATAACCAGCCAGAATCATTGAACCTTTATCGTGTATAGCACCTGAGAGCATCGCTTCGCGCTCAATGTTTACGATCTCACGCTGGCCTGCAAAAGCCTTAGCCGTGATCCTTGACGGGATACCGAAGCTGAAATCACCTATCTGATAGACCGCCAGACCGTTGATCTGCCCTACTTTCGCCCCTTTGACATCGATCAGGATCGTTCCTTTCTTTATCGATTCGAAGTAGTGCTCGCGGAATCTGTCGTATCTTTTTTCACGGCTTTCGATCGCGGTGATGACCATCTCTTCCGAGACGACTTTTTTGTTATGATGCTGCGCCCAGTAAACGGCTTCGACAATGATCTCGACTATGTCGCTTGCGTGGACTCTGTATTTCGTCTGGTCTTCGGCACGTCTCGAGCTGTAGAAAAGCAGCCTTCTTATCGCGCTCATGTCAAACGGAAGCTCGCAGTCTTCGTTGACGATCCTCGAAATGAAACCGATGAGCGTGTCAGTCGTTGAAGCGTTGACGTCTACAACGGACTCGAAATCGGCCTTGACCTTGAAAATGCGCCTGAACTCAGGGTCGCGCTCGTAAAGCAGGTGGTAGATCTCCTCGTCGCCGATAAGAACGATCTTTATTTCAAGCGGAACAGGTTCCGGATTCGGCGCGGTTATGACGCGGTATTTGAAATCTGCATCCATATCCTCGATTTTTATAAATCTGTTGCGGACAGCGCGTTTCAAGGCGGTCCAGGCATAGTAGTTTTTCAGAATGTCGTCGGCCTGAATGATCAGAAACCCTCCGTTGGCACGGTGCAGAGCGCCCGGTTTCAGCCTTGTAAAATCTGTGAAAAGCGAATTGTGGTTCTCTTCATATTCGAAGTATCCGATGATATTCTGAAATGTCGGGTTCGTCTCGTAGATCACCGGTGCGCCCTTCAGATCCTTGTTGTTTATAAGCAGATTGACTTTGTATTCCTTGAAATCAGGCAGGATTGTCTTCATCGGATCGACTTTCCCTTCGAGAAAATCACGGTAGATAAAAAAATCGTTGAAGTTGTTTATCGTAAACTCGGCTATCGAATTGATATATTCGTTGATCCTCTCGTTTTTGCCGTATTTTTTCGATAGTTCGTTCAGCGGCTCTGAAATTATCTTTTTGACCGTTGTGCGCTGCAAGTCGCTCATCTGCTCCTTGTATTCCTTCTCGTTTTTCCTGTCCTGATGGAAGTACGCGATCAGCTTTTCCTGAAGCGCACTTTCGTTCTCTCTGATTTTTTCCTTTTCCTCTTCGTTGAGAGATTCATACTGCTCCTTGCCTATAGGCTGACCGCCGACGATCGGATTCAGAACGAGCCCGTTATCAGTCGAACTCAGCGCAAAATCGAGTTTGGCAGCTTCAGCCTCAAGTTCGTTATAGCTTTTCTGCATATTGTCCCGGTAAGTCTGGGCAACTTCGGCACGGAGACTTTCAAAATTTTCGCTTTCCATCTGCCTCGGGATCTGTTCGATGAATCCGTCAAGCAGTTCATCCATGTCTTTGATGAACTTTTCGCCGCTTCCCGCCTTCATGAAAAGCATATTCGGAGAATCGTAATCCTCAAAGTTGTAAACATAGAGAACATCATCAGGAACCGGCAGGTGTTTCGCAACATCCTCAATATATTTTCTGACATTTGAAGTCTTTCCGCTTCCGGCTTCGCCTGCGACATAGATGTTGAATCCCTTTTTGCTGACATCCATTCCGAAATCAAGTGCCTCGAACCCTCTTTTCTGGAACGAAAACAGTGAAACAGGCTTGATTTCTTTGGTAGTTTTACCTTTGTATTTGGCAAGTTCGGGATAATATCTCAAATCTTTCGGTTTAAGTTCTTTGACTACTGACTTCATTTTTTCCTCCTCCGATTCAAAAAAACAGCGCACTTTATATTGTTTGAAAATTTTTACAAAGAAATCGGCGGAATAAAAACTCCCCGAAGAAGTTTGATTTTAAAAGTTGTCAAAATAATCGGAAAAAACAGCCGCGACCGCGGGATTTTTTGCAATAACGATTATCTCACGGTTTCTGTAACATGCTGAAGCAGTCCAGTTCATCGATCCGAAAATCACCGTTTCTCCGTCGATTTCTGCAAATTTGTGGTGGAAAAGACGGTTGTCAGTGCTTTCCGACTCGTCGTATTTGAGTTTTGCACCGATACTTTCAAGGTAGTTCGCCGCTTTTTTATTCACGATCTTTCCGTCTTCTCCGCGCCAGTTGTCGATGATGAGGTGCGTATCGACTCCGCGTTTGACCGCTTTTTTCAGCCCGGTGATGAGCGGATTTTTCTGCGTCACGGTGTAAACCGCCCCTTTTACCGACTTTTCTGCAGCAAGAAATTCGTCACGCACCTTCACACAGCCCTTTCCGGGATTGAAAATTATCGTTCCGATCTCGGTTTTACAGCCATCGGCGCATCTTTTTTCTATTTTTCCTGCAAAAACGTCGTCAATTTCAGCTTTAAGTATCGCCGCAGCCTCGGGAACATTCCTGAAAAGGACGGCGTTGTTCGAAGCGTCAGCAGAAGAAGAGATATTCGCAGAAAGGATCAGCACATCTTTATCATCAAAAACAAAAAATTTCGGGTGATAGATCCCTTTATCCGTTTTTGCAAGCGAAAAATCGAACACCGGAAGCGTTTTATCCTTGTTTTTTCCTGCCGCGAGACGCACTTTGACACCTTCGGAAGCCCGTTTTTCCAAAAGGAGTGTCACTTCGTTTTTCGAATATGTGTAAGTCGCCGCATCTATCGTTTTTCCGGCGCTTTTTATCATTTTTTCAACTACCGGCAGGACTTCTCTATCGAAATAGACTGAAACTTTTTCTTCACTGTCAGGCTTTTCCGGCTCGATCTGAGCTGAAACGGTTTCCAGTTCCTGAATTTTGGGAATTTCTTCTTTTTGAGGCTCTTCCTTCAGCAGAAAATAGAGGGAAAACGAGATCAGAACTATGATCAGAAACTCAAGTTTTCTTAAATATTTTCCTCTACTTAGTGATTTTTCACCCAATCGAATATTCTCCCGTAGATTTCTTTCAAAAGCTCTGTGATCTCACTTTTTCCGGCAGTGATCCGCTCAAGGATCTCTTTTTCGCGGTTCGGATCGTCTTTGGATATCCCCGCTTCCTTTTTCAGTTTCACGATCTTTTTTCCGATTTCTACTCTTTTCTGAAGAAGGTCAGAAATCTGGTCATCGAACGAATCGAGTTCTTTTCTTAATTCATTGATTTCATTGGTCATTTTGCAAATATTTAAAAAATTCATAAAATTTTGGAAATGAAATTTTATAGGAATCATTCATCTTAAAATCTATGCCGCAATCTTGGGCCATCAAACTTGAAAGCATCTCCATCCTATGGTCGAAACTGTGCGGTATCTCCCCAGCCGGAGCGTGTTTTGAAGCACCGGAAACGCTGAAACCGTCGGCAAACTCCTCAGTTTCAAAAACAAGAGAAAACCTTTTTACACTTTCGCTGATACGGTCGCTCTCCTTGTTTCTGAGCCATGAGGCGTTTCTTACCGAGAATGTTTTCCCTGCACGTGCTGTCATCAGTGCAATAAACGGTATTTCATCAATGATTTCTGCAACTTGATTTTCTTCAACATTTATATCGTGCGCTTCTTTGTTAGTCGGATTTCCAAAAACTTTGAATGAACCGCTCTCCTCTTCGATTTTTATATCAAATCCCGCATTCTGAAGCAGAACGAAAGGCGTCATCCGTGAATCGTCTTTATAACTGTTTGAAATTTCAAAAGATTTTTTAAAAATCAAAGCGGCGCACGCTGCAATGAAAGCGGACGACGGATCAAGTTTGATTTCGACTGAATAGCCGTGCAGACGATCAACCGGAAAAACTTCAATGGAGCTCGGTTTTTCAACTATCTCAGCCCCCATTTTGGTGAGAAGATCTTCGGTATTCCTGCGGGTCCTGCTTTTAAAATGAAGCTTTCCGCCAAATTTCAGCATCGAAATAAGGTGAAAAGACTTGAGCTGGGCACTCTCTTTCGTGAGAGCCGTTTCGACAAAATTTCCGGTGTAAAGTTTTACAGCCTCAGAAAAATCGCTGTGATCACGCGACATTAAAGACTCGTCTCCCGTTAGTTCAAAATCCACTCCGAGATAAACCGAGATCCCCATAAGAAGGTGCATCATCGTCGCCGAATTTCCGCAGTCTATCGGACTCTCCGGCTTTTTTGTCTTTCCTGAAATCTTGTAAGTCCCGCCATTTCGTTCAACAACTTTAGCGAATAAATTCAAGCAGTTGAGAGCAGAAAGCACATCTTCCGGCAGTTCATTTTCACAGATAATTTTGACATCCTCATCAGTAAGCAGCGAAAAGAGAATTGCCCTTATCGCGGAACTTTTATCTACCGGAATGAAATCGTTTAACAGCATGATTCCCCTCAAAAACAGCGCAATTATGCCACAGGGCGACTCTAAATCAAATTATTGATTTAAACTCGCTTATAAATATAATCTTCCGTTATTTTTTTAACGGGTGGATCTACTCAGGAGGGAAAATTGCAAGTTACTGAAATCATTACTTATTCACTTATCGTCGGAGCAGTTTTGGCTTTCGGCGGCATTATCTGGAGTTACGCGAAAGGTCTGCGCAAAAGTCCGCGCGACATGTGGCTCCTCTTCATCTACAACATAATCGAATACACCGCCTACATGGCGATGAACCTCACTCTCACGCTCTGGCTCACGGCAGACTGCGGGATCAGCGATCTCGGTGCGGGTTCATACATCATGGTGTGGTCGATACTCCTTTCTATCATCGGCATGCTGACGGGCGCGGTCGTTGACACGATCGGCATTAGAAAAACGCTGCTTATAAGCATTTTCTTTCTGCTTTTTTCGCGCTTTTTTATGTCGTTCGTCACCAATCCGGCACTTATTTTCGTTCTCGGCTTTATCCCGATGGCGGTAGGTTTCGCCGTCGTCGGCCCGCTTGTTTCGATCGCGATCAAAAAATATACGACTAAAGAGACCGCCGCGATGGGATTCGGTCTTTTTTACGTTCTCATGAACCTGGGTTACGCGATAGGCTCTATGCTTTTTGACAAAATCAGAGGCTTTTTCTCTGTCACAGACGCTGCCGGAGCCGTCAATGAGAACGCCGGAACAATGTTTTTAGGAATGCATTTCACAACTTACCAGATGGTTTTCGTCATCGGTTTCGGCTTCACCATCATCAGCCTCATCGTCGCATTCTTCATCAGAGATCACATTGAAATCAACGATGAAGGCGAACTTGTAAAAACGCCGAAAAAAGAGCTCGGAAGCGGCCTCGAATCGGTCAAGAACTCGGCAATCGACGTTGCGACGATGCTCAGGAACGTCGTTGTAGAAAAAACTTTCTGGATCTACATCGGGATCCTTGCCCTCACCCTTTTCGTCCGCTGCGTATTCTTCCACTTCTCCTACACTTTCCCGAAATACGGCATCAGCGTTTTGGGCGAAGGTGCTCCGATCGGCAACATCTACGGTTTTCTGAACTCCGTCCTCATCATTTTTGCAGTTCCGATAGTCTCCTACATCACGAAAAAGACTTCCTCCTACAAAATGATGATCATCGGCTCTATCGTTTCGTCGCTCGCATGCTTCATAGCGGTCATTCCGCCTTCATTTTTTGAAGGTCTGACGAATACTCCGCTTGGAGAACTCGTTTTCATAAAGTGGCTGAATCTCGTTGATTCTCCTGAAAAAATGTCAGGGATCACGGCAGTTGCCGAATACTGGCCGCTTATTTTCTTCATTTTCATTTTCACGATCGGCGAATCGATCTGGTCGCCGAGACTCATGCAGTTTACCGCTGAGATCGCGCCCAAAGGAAAGGAAGGAACCTATATCGCCCTTTCGATCCTGCCCTGGTTTGCGGCAAAATTCTTCGTCGGTCCGATGTCCGGACTTCTCATCAAGATCTACACTCCGTTTGAAAACGGGCATCCCCTTCCCGCTTCGCCGGACCACGCGATGATCTGGTTCTGGATCGGTGCGATGGCGCTTCTCACACCTGTAACGCTTTTCTGCTTCGGCAAATTCTTCATGAGAAAACTTTCCGTTGAAGCGGAAAAATAGAACTTTTTAGTCAGCCAGATTCTGATAAAGTCTTCTTTTTATCTTTTTAGTCGAAGTCTTTTCGAATTCCTGCGGATGGATTTTTATTTCCGATATTTTTGTGAAAGAAGAAGAAACGGCATTTAACTTTACGCGGTTTTCTTCCATGATTTCAGCAAGTTGTTCATCAGTGACCCCGTCTTTCCCAGCTTTTGCCGTGTCAGGAAAAACAAAAGCGACGAGCTTGTGTTCTCTGTTTTCGATAACAAGAGATTCTGCGACATAAGGCATCGAATTCAGTTTTGCCTCGATTTCTTCGGGATAAATGTTCTGTCCGGAAGCTGAGAGGATCATACTTTTTATGCGCCCTTTTATGAACAAAAATCCTTTGTTATCAATAAATCCGAGATCTCCCGTATGAAACCAGCCTTCGCCGTCGAATGCTTCCGCGGTTTCCTTATCCATTTTGTAGTAACCGGTAAAGACGTTTTCGCCTTTTACACAGATTTCACCTACTCCGTTTTCATCAGGAGCATCAATTTTTACTTGAAGATATTCGATGACTTTGCCGCAGCTGCCTACCGGACGGCCGTCGAAATAGTGGGTATAAGCGATAAGCGGAGCGCATTCTGTCATGCCGTAGCCTACCGTGAATCTGACGCCGCACTTTGCAAAAAACTCTTCGATCTGCGGATTGAAAGCAGCACCTCCGATAAGCAGCTCGAAGTGGTTGCTGCCGAAAGCACTGTTTATCTCTTTCCCGATTTTCGAATATATCACCCTGTTCAGAAGCGGGATTTTTATGAGTGCCGCCAAGAGCCCTTTTTCAAGAAGAGGCACGATTTTTGACTGGTATATCTTTTCCAGAATCAGCGGAACCGTGACAACGATGACGGGATTTATCTCTTCGAACGCCTGCAAAATTACTTTCGGAGTCGGGATTTTTCCGAGGAAATAAATGTGTGCGCCGCGTGCAAACTGCGATAAAAAGTCGTAGGCGCAGCCGAAACAGTGTGCGAGCGGAAGGAACGCAAGGACATTTCCCGGTTCGTCTTTCATAAGTTTGTCTACGAAAAATTTCACATTAACCATTAGAGCGTTGTGAGTCAGCATTACACCTTTCGAGAAACCTGTGGTTCCCGAAGTATAAACGATCGAAGCCTGAGTATCGTTTGATACGGCTTCAAGATGGAAATTTTCTTTAACAAGCGGATTTTGTTTGATTTTTTCAGAAATATTAATTTTCTTTCCTTCGTCTGCCGCAAAGAAAAAACCGAAATTTTCAAGCGAAACCAGAGCTTCAGCATTTTCAAGAGCGAAATCTTTTATTTTTTCGAAAACAGATTCTGCCGCAAAAAACAGCTTCGAATCAGAGTGGTTTACGATGTGAACTATCTCTTCCGGTGAAAAGTCGACAAGGATCGGAACGATTACCGCTCCGTAAGAGACTGTCGCAAGGTAAGTTATCGCCCAGTTCGACGAATTTCTGCCGCACAGAGCGATTTTGTCGCCCTTTTGTATACCGAAACTTTTAAAGATTTCATGCAGTCCAAGGATGTTTGCCGCCACATCGCCGTAAGAACATGTCGATCCGCCGTAATCACTGAAACAAGGATTATCCCAATTTTTAAGAATAGATTTTTCAAGCGTTTCTACAAGATTTTCTTTGATCATTTTTCCTCTCAACAAACAACACTGTCAAAAATTTTGACGCGGCAATGTATAGCAAAGTTTCCGACTATTCAATAAAATCTTTATCTTTTTTGTAAAACAGCATTTCCGAGTATCAGGCAGCCGTTTGCTTCCGGAACAAATTTTATGGTGTTTTTTCCTTTTTGCATTTCAGCACTGAATTCAAGTGTCTTTAGCCGGCTATCGGATTCGTGGTTTGAATTATCGTAACTTGCTGATTTTACGTCGTTTATTTCAACATTAAATTTAGTCGTGCATTTTGTCGGAACAAATTTCAACTTGAAATCGTACATTCCGGACTCACTCACTGTGTGCTCCAGAAGATAATGGTTTTTACCGTCCGGCTCTCCGAAAACGACAGCAGTACCGTAAAAATCGGACTCTTCCGGCATGTAGTAACCAAAAAAATCTTCTGTAAACTTATTTGAAGATCCGATCAGACCCAAAATAAATTGCGGAGAACCGCCTACCGGAAGATTTTTAGCCGCAAAATCAATATAAGAATTTCCGTCATCCTTTTTAAAGTCCAGTTTCGTAGCGGAATAAGTTCTTTTCAGGTTGAATTCCGATACAATATCTATCCTCCAAATCTCTTTGAAATCCAGTTCCGAATAAAATTTCAATATGTTTTCGTCCAATTTTCCGAGAGAGTAGATTATCAGGTTTCCTTTACTGTCAAAAGGAGGATCATCCTGGATTTTAAGAATGGATTCACTGTTGAATCCAAAGTAAAAAGGTATTAAAACTATTGACTTTTCTATCTTGTTTTCAGAAATAAGCTTTTTTAGTTCTTTCTGATTGTCACCGAAAGTATTCCTCTCCAAAAATGAAGGCATGACGAAAAACGTGAAAAAAACTAGCATTCCGGCAAGAATTCCGTTCATTGAAACCGCACAAATCTTTAAAAAGATGCTGCTTTTATTGAATAAATACTCAAAAACCCCGACAAATCCGCATGCTGCGACAATAAGTATCATCGCTCCCGATTCAACCAAATAACGCGGACCGGCATAATTCCCCTCAATGAAGAACCAGAAATAAAAAGCAAGTGCGCAAAGCGGTGTGAAATAGTAAGGAAAATATTTGTAAGGCTTTAATATTATTGCAGGAAATATAAAAAGCAGCATTATTTGGTGAAATGTTATCCTATGCACGAAGCTGTTTAACCTAAGAAACGAAATGCTTGCCAGATAAGGAATTGTCGTTCCGGTAAGCGGAAGAGACTGCTCATATTTGGAAGTGAAAACACACCCTTTTCCCAATCCCGGACGATGGCAGAAATCCTTTAAATCGAGAAGATTAAAAATAATATCCTGTGTAAAAACAAAGGGATCGCCGGTAAAAAACCAATTGTAGCCGCAGAGCAGACAGCCGAAAAACAAAAACGGCAGAGTGAATAGAGCTGCTGTTTTAAAATTCCTGTGTTTTACAACAATATACACTATAAAAGCGGCATATACATATAAGGCATTCTGCGGACGAATAAAAAACATATAGGCTATCAAAAATCCTGCAAACAAAATATTTAATGATTTTGGTTGCTTATAAAGCAAAAAATAAGAAGAGAGCAATACAAGCATGAGTCCGAAATGATGCGGAAAATACAGGGCTCCGTGCAGAATATGTGTTGTTGAGAAGGAAAAAAGAAGCATTGCGACAACACCGGCATATCTGTTTTTCAGCTTTTCGGCGTGAATTCCAACCAAAAACGTATTTATCCCTGCAATAAACGGATTAAAAAGATATTCCAGACCCAATTTTGCAAATGTCGCCATGAACAAACTGAAACCCGGGAGAAAAATCGACGTGTATTTCCCGTCACGTACAAACATGAAAGGCGCCCTGTAATGCTCATAAAAATCAGGGATTTCGAGATAAAACTTTCCGTTTGCTATAAGTTTTGCAAGCCAGACATAGTGAAGACCGTCATCAGGCTGCTCCGTAAGAATAACAAAACGGTTAACGGCAAGCGATGCTCCGAACATCAGAACCGGAATAACAAATATCGAATATTTTACGATAATTTCCCCGATTTTGGCCAAAACATCCGCTTTTATCAGATATATTGCCGCAAAAAGAACGGCAGCGACTGCGGAATATATATGCAATTTAGGCCAAAACACCGTAAAATAAGACAAAAAATACAAATCTGTTGCAACCAGAACGTATAAGATAAAAAAAAGAAACGCGAAGAAAAAAGCGGTGATTTTTTCTTTCATAGACCTAAGTCAAAATTTTCAAACTATCTGTCGCTCAGAAAACTTATGCTCTGGACGTTATACTGGGTACTGTTCTGACGGAGCTTCTGCAAAGCTCTCATTTCGACCTGACGGATCCTTTCTCTTGTAAGATTCATGATCGTTCCGACCTCTTCAAGAGTGACTCCGCCTTTGTCTGCGACATCAAGCGCGCATGTCTCGCGGAGTTCCCAGACTTCTTTGCCCGGGAAGTTGAATTTTATTGACTTTGTTTCGGGGTTTACATCGAGAAAAAGATGATACTTGCACGAAACAAAAAGGCACGGTCTCTTCAATTTGAGGCATTCAGAGCGGTTTTTCGGTTTCTGATACGATGTGATGTCGATAAGATCCCAGTAAATCGAACCCTCTTCGAGTTTTCCCTTCTGCTCCGTGATGACCTCTGTGTAAGGTTTCTCCTTCTTTTTGGATTTCTCTTTCGATGCCATTGCTTTACTCTGAAAAAAGTTGGTAATGTTGTATTTTCAAACGGTTGATTTCTATCATCACACTTACAAAAAAACAAAAACGGCGCTGAATAATAGAGCACAAAAGCACTATGTCAACACTTTTTCTTATAATCATTTGATTTTATTATACATCCAACGCATGAAAAATCTTAAAAAAGCGAAAGATACTCTTTTCTGATTATCGTCTCGTCTCTGCCTGGTCCTACCGAAATTATCGAAACGGGCACACCTAAATTTTTCTCGATGAAAGAAATATATTCCTTTGCTTCCATCGGCAGGTCGTCATATTTTCTGATTTTGGCAATGTCGCATTTCCACCCTTTCAACTCAACGTATTCTGGGTTGATCTTTTCGCAGAGCGCGATCGATGCCGGGAAAGATTTGATTTTTTTCCCTTCAGCCGAGTAACCGACAGCAACTTTTATCGCGTCGAAATCGTTAAGGACATCAAGTTTCGTGAGTGCGACCGAGGTGATCCCGCTCATTTCGAAAACATATTTCAAAGCAACTAAATCAAGCCAGCCGCATCTTCTCGGTCTGCCGGTAGTCGTTCCGAATTCATACCCTCTCTGTCTTAATTTTTCACCGTCTTCCCCATGGTCTTCAGTCGGGAAAGGACCTGCACCGACACGGGTCGTGTAAGCCTTTACCAAACCGATATTGTCTGCAACTTTGTTTCCCGGAAGTCCGCAGCCGAGTGCGAAATAACCAGAAAGAGTGTTTGAAGAAGTTACGAACGGATAAGTTCCGTGGTCAATATCGAGCATCGCTCCCTGTGCCCCTTCCATAAGGACTTTCTTTCCTTCAGAAAACTGCGCAAAGCTGAAATCTGTCGGAGCAATATAGGGAGCCAGGATTTTGCCGTATTCGAAGTATTTGTCTGCAAGTTTTTCGGCATCGAAAGGCTCTGTATGATAGAGATTTAAAAACATCGTGTTTTTCTCTTTGAGAGCCGCTTTTATCTTCTGGAGAAGAAGAGCTTTGTCGAGCAGATCAGCGGCACGGATTCCGATTCTCGAAACTTTGTCTTCGTAAGCAGGTCCTATTCCGCGTCCAGTCGTGCCGATTTTATTATCTTTTTTCGCCTCTTCACGGCATTTATCCAGAACTTTGTGATAATCCATGATTATCGAAGTTTTCGGCGAAATCATAAGTTTTTCGGGAGTGACCGAAACACCTTTCTCTTTTAGTTTTGCCGATTCGTTCTCAAACTGCTCCGGATCGAAAACAACTCCGTTGCCTATAAAACTGACTATATTGTCGCGAAGAATACCGGAAGGGATCGCGTGAAGGTCATACTTTACGCCGTCTGCGACGATCGTATGTCCTGCGTTATTGCCGCCCTGATAGCGGCAGACGATATCGACCTTGCTGGTCAGAAGATCGACGACCTTTCCCTTTCCTTCATCCCCCCACTGAGAACCTGTAACGATATGAACTGTCATTTTTCAACCCCCTCGGTAAATAACAGACAATTTTATTTATCAGTTGTATACATACAAGTTTTTTGCCGGATAGTCACAGTCAAATTTTATCATTTTTCTCCTTTTTCTGCGAAATAAATATAAGTGATGACACAAGCGACATTGCAATGATCGCTTTGACCCGAAGGATAAATGTCACCAGACCTCCTACTTCGCCGGAAAGCCCGAAAAATGCGAACATTATATATCCTATTCCTTCTCCCACACCGAATTTCATCGGTATGAACGCCGACATGTAGTTACCGAGATTTATTGCACAGTGCAGTAAAATAAGAACCGATACAGCATAGCTGTCGAAGCCTGCGAAATAAACGCAAAGGATAAATGTAAGAAGCGATACATGACGGGCAAAATACTGCAGCCAGAAAGTTTTTTTATAGTCGGACGGACGTTCTTTTTTGAAAAGTTTAAGATCGCGATCCATATTCTCGGCTTTTTTCACAAGCTCATCAGTGTTTTTCTTGCCCAACAATTTCAGCAACTTGACAATTTTAACCGAGATATTTGACTTGATAAGTATCATCATGCCGAAATAAGGAAGGAAACCAAGCATCGAACATGCAGCGATCAGCCAGAATTTATCCATTTGATAGGAAACATCCGGCATAATGAATGAAAAAACAAGAGAAAGGAGAACGAGCGCAAATATCGCACAGCCTTTGGAAAGTTTGTAAACATAGTTCCAGAGAACGACACCTTTTATCGAATTTTCAGAACCGGCGATATTTTTTATCATCCCTATTTTTACGAGTTCACCGACTTCCCAAGGGATAATATAGTTTGTCAGTGCTCCCATACAGTTTGATGAAAAGATATAGAAAAAATTTTTTCTTTTAGGTAGTGAAAAATAGAGCCCCAAAGCATCGGATCCGTTTTCCAGAAATCCGCAGCATATAAGGATTACCGCCCCTTTCCAGCCGACTTTTACAAAAACATCTTTAAGTTTGTCGAAACCGATGCTTTTCAGAAGGAAAAAAAGAATGACAAGTGACAGTACAAAGAAAAATACTTTTAGTAATTTCCGAGACTTAAATTTTGTTTCAGCTTTCATCAACGTTCTCAAAACCACAAATAACAAGCGGCGTATATTATAGTTTTACTTTTTCTTGTCAATTTGAAATAGAATTATTAAATTCCCATGGTTATTGTTTGGAGATTCCGATGTTCATACCGACCACAAAAGAAGAGCTTGATGCTCTCGGATGGGAAAAATGCGACATCATTTTCGTAAGCGGAGACGCCTACATCGACACCTATTTCGACGGCTGTGCTCTTTTAGGCAAGTATCTGATAAAACACGGTTTCCGCGTCGGGATCATCTCTCAGCCCGACATAAATTCGCCTGTTGACATCAGCCGTCTCGGCGTGCCAGAACTTTTCTGGGGAGTGAGCGGCGGCGCGATGGACAGCATGGTGGCGAATTACACTTCGCTCGGACTCAGGCGCAAAGAGGACGATCTCACGCCGGGAGGCATCAACAACAAACGCCCCGACAGAGCAGTTTTGAAGTATGTGAACCTGATCCAGCGCACTTTTGCTGAGAAAAAACTGATAACGATAGGCGGGATCGAAGCGTCGCTGAGGCGGTTCGCACACTACGATTCGCACACAGACAAGATCAGGGGCTCCATCCTCACCGATTCCAAGGCAGACATCCTCGTTTTCGGCATGGGTGAAAGAGCCAATCTCGAACTTGCTGAAACACTGAAAAACGGCGGAAACATTGAAGAAATCCGCGGGATATGCCGCATGGCCAAAGCTGCACCTGACGGTTTCGTGCAGCTTCCTGATTTTGAAGATTGCGCCGCTTCGAAAGAGAAGTTCCTTGAAATGTCTAAACTTTTTTTCAAATCGTGCAAGCTCAAAAAAGGGATTTTCCAGAAACAGGCGGGAAGGTTCGTCGTGCAGAATCCGCCTGCGGCTCCGCTCACAAGTGCTGAACTTGACGAGATACATGAACTTGATTTTGAAAGGAAAGTCCACCCATACTACGCCGCAATGGGTGAAGTTAGGGCTCTCGACACAATAAAAACTTCTGTCCTTACTCACAGAGGATGTTTCGGCGCATGTTCCTTCTGTTCGATCACAGCTCATCAGGGTGCCGACATAGTTTCGAGAAGCGAAGAATCAATAATCCGCGAGATCACCAAAATTGCGAAACGCCCCGATTTCAACGGCGTGATAAACGACCTCGGCGGCCCGACGGCAAACATGTACGGCATGGATTTCGTCAAAGGTGAAAACGGTCACTGCGCCTTGAAAGAGTGCCTTTTTCCCGAAGTCTGCAACAAACTTCCCGTTGACCACTCGCGCCCGATCGCACTCCTTAAAAAAGTGAGAAAAATCAAGAATATCAAGCACATATTCATTTCTTCAGGCATCCGCTACGACCTTATTCTTGCAGATAAGATACACGGAGAAGAATATCTTCGAGAGATTCTTACACACCATATTTCGGGACAGATGAAGATCGCGCCTGAACATATAATCAAAAACGTCACCGACCTGATGAACAAACCTGACGGAAGAAATCTCAAGGAATTTAAAGAGTTATTCGATAAAACCGTTAAAAAGCTCAAAAGCCCGCTCTTTCTCACCTACTACTTTATTGCGGCATTTCCCGGCTGCACCGAGCGCGACCAGATAGAAGCGAAAAAATTTATCTCAAGCATTCTGAAAACCAACCCGAAACAGGTTCAGATTTTCACTCCCACGCCTTCGACCGAAGCGACCGCCCTCTACTGGACTGAAAAAAGTTTTGACGGAAAAAAAATCTTTGTAGAAAAAAATTTCTCAAAGAGAAAACGTCAGAAAGAGATAATCACCGAAAGGAAAAAAATCTGAAATTTAAACTTCAAATTCGCCTGCGATTATCCGCAGAACAGTATGAGCCTGATGAGCCGCGCAGACAAGAACGCGTGCTCCGAAAAGGCCGGTTCCTGCATCGACATCGTTCGTGAAGTCTCCGCAGAGATAGAATCTGTCAGTGATTTTTCTCGTTTTTATGAGATTGGCCGGATTGAGACTCGCCATGCCCGAACCTGCAACAAGATAAGTCTCAGGCATGTTTTCAAGGATCGCATTCACGAGCATCGCCTTTGCCTCGGCCTTGTCGAAAGCCTCGCAGACTATCGGAAAGCCTTTGAGGAGCGATGTGACGTTTTCTTCCGTGATTTTAGTAACTTCAGCCGTAACTTCGCAGTAAGGAGCGATTTTAAACAAATTTTCTTTCAAAGCCTGAGCCTTGAACAAACCGATCTGGTCTGCGAAATACTGCTGGCGGTTCAGATTTGTGACTTCGATTTTGTCAAAATCGATGATCTTGAGCCGCCCTACCCCTGCTCTAGCCAGAGCAATAGCGATATTCGAACCGAGACCGCCCGCACCGCAGACAGCGACTGAAGCCGCCGCGAATTTTTTCTGAAGTTCAGACCCGTGTTTTGCCGCAAGAGCGTTGAAAAAATCTTCCTTAGAGGGGATCATCTAACCGCCTCCCACGAAACTTACGACCTCAAGCGTGTCGTTTTCCTTGACGACAGTTTCGGCGTATCTCGCCTTCGGAACTATCGCACCGTTGAGTTCCACCGCGACTCTCGCAGGGTTGTAGCCGAATTTTTCAACTATCTCGGCTATATTGAGACCGGTAACGGCCTCGGTCTTTCCGTTTACTTTAGTCATATTACCTCCAAGAAGACCAACACGCGCCTTTATCGCCTATTTTTTCGGGTTTGGCAATATATTTATTTGCACTTACACAGGAAACCTCACACTTCATGAAGTTTCCTGCGAATCAGTCTGGTAAAATCTTGAGGTTTAAAACAAGAACAAAAGATGCGGCAGTGAGTTGCCTACTCTTTCTCGAAAATCTTCGGAAATTCTTTAAGGATGTCGCAGAGTTCGTTGATGCTGTCACGGCACATTTCCCCGAATTCTTCGAAAGCGACCTCACGCGACACCTCGTCGGTTCTCATCGTGTCGATGAAACCGAAAATGCTCTCGATTAAACCCGGCTCTTCTGCTCCGCCGCTGCTTTCTTCACCGCAGGTTTCTTCGCCGTAATCTTCCGTTTCTCCGTCTTCGTTTTCAGCGGAGTCGTCGCAAATGCATTCGGAACCGGCAGAATCTTCCTCTGATTCATCAATTCCGGAACTTTCAATGATTTTGTTTTCATCTTCTGCCTCGACATTCATAGTTTCAGTAACACCTTCCATTGCTTCTGCAATGCCTTCAAATAAACTTTCTGTCATAATTTCCTCCATAAAAAAAGTTGACGAGAATGATTATAAACGCATGGTTGGGCATATAATGTCCAAGCGCAAAAAATATGAAAAAATTATTCTTCGATTTTCGGTAAATTTGCCAATTCCTGCAATTTTCTGCGCAGGATATTCTTATCCGGTAGCTGCAACTGATACTGAGCTATCATCATCGGAGAGAGTGTGCGGCTCATGGCATATTCGACCACTTCGTCATTTTTTGACGCACAAAGCAGAAGTCCGACACTTGGATTTTCGTCAGGTTTTCTGACTTGTCTGTCCAATCCTTCCAAATAAAAATCCATTTTTGAAACATATTCCGGTTTAAATTTTCCCTCTTTCAGTTCTATTGCCACAAGACAGTGCAGAGTGCGATGAAAAAACAGCAAATCAATCCGAAAATCATCGCCGCCGACTTGTATCGGATATTCCTCTCCGACAAAAGAAAAGTCCTTGCCCAATTCGAGAATGAAATTGCGCATTCCCTTCACCAAAGCTTTACGGAAGTCGTTTTCCTGAAATGTTTTAGGCAAATTAAGAAATTCCACCACATACGAGTCGAGGAACGGATTTTCCTGAGAGTGCAGTTTATCAGGCAGCAAATTGCCTTGAGAAAGCATATAACGCTCATAATATCCGCTGTCCATCTGCCGCTCAAGCTCTCTTGAACTATAATGTTCTTTTGCCGCGAGGCGCATATAAAATTCCCGTTCTTCATCACTTTTGCTGCCGGACATAATAAGCAGATGATTGGTCCAACTCAATTGTGTCAGCAGTGCTGACACTTTTTCATTTTCTGCATAAATCTCATAAAACTGCTTCATTCGATAGAGACCGCGTCGGTTAAAACCTTTAATGCCAGGGAAATGTTTTTGAATATATTCTGAAAGAGAATCAACATAGCCGTCACCGTAGTTTGCATCTTTTGATTTTTCGGAAAGAAAACGCCCTATCCTGCGATACATTATAATCAAAGCTTCATTCACCCTGCGATAAGCTGTGTTGCGGGCTTCTTCGATTATTCTGGCTATTTCATCGAATCTATTGTCAATTTCATTCATGTCTCACAACATTTTTACAAACAACAAATTTCTTACAGCATTATAATAAAATTTTACAAAAATAAAAGTAAAAATATTTAAATATATGATATTTTAAGACAGAGATTATTTTGAAAAAAATCTTCACAACTCTTTAAAAGGTGCAAAAGGATAATCGGACATTCCCCAAACTCTTTACCATATCGGCGCATCACTCAAAGATTTGGCTAAGCAGTGCTTCGCTTTCGAAGTTATGGATTCATCATGGATTCCCGAAATCATACATAATTTGTAGAATTGCGGCTTACTGACGACCTTAAAGATGCTCGTCTCTATCGTTTTACTCGTGCAATTTTCGCCGAAACATTCTTCAACTACAGGCTCGCTCAATCCTACGGAATTCCATTCGGTGTTTTGGCTTTAAGACTTATTCAAGATTTCAGATTGGCTGGAAAATGGCGTTGAAAACTGCTCAAAAAGCTCGAAAGGATGATCGAGCAGCCCCCTGCTCCAGAGCACTGACATAAGAATCAAGATTCGAGGCTTTTCAGAATAAAATCCATGCTTTCCGAAAAAGAAAGATCAAATATGAAAGGAAACAGCAATATCATTCCGAGAAACAGAACTCCAAAACCAAGAACGATTATATCTCCCCATGTGATCTTAAAAGACTCATTTTCCATTGCTTTTTCATCTTTCTTTCCATTACTCCTTAAAATAATCAGGAATTTAGGAATATCATCCGTTAAATTTAGAACTGTTCTTATTGTTGCCAACGTTTTAGGTCCCAGTGCTTTCAGTCCTAAAGCAATTTTTTCACTGGTTTTAAACGCTTTACCTGTCTGGCTGCCGATTTTCATAATTTTGCCGCCTGTTCCGATTTTTGAAGAACTGGCAGCTCCTTTAACTCCTTGCGCCCCTTTTAAACCTTTGGCACCCTGCCCTGCCAGAGCTCCGATCATTGCCTCAAGATATATAAAGACAACTATTGAAAAAAGAATAAGGACAAAATCGAGTTTCAGTTTCCATAATCCGGACAAAACAGCCTTGCCGAAAATTTTTCCGCTGTGCATTGATACATAAATGTCAAGGAACAGGTGAAGCGTTACAATGACAATCAGCCAATAGAGGTTGAAAACCACACTCAAAACTATGGAAAGTGCGATATAGACAATATTGAATGTTAATTTTTCATCGTGATCAATGATGTATTTGCCGATTTTTTCAAACATTTTTCAGGTTTTCACCCCCAATCATCACTAAATCAGATGAAAAAACACAAAAATTCAACCCTGGAAATAAATTATTGAACAGCCTCAAACAAATCCTTACACATCAGGTAATACTTTGAAATCAGTTCGTTTAATTTCTGGTAATCTTCTTCCGGTATTTCAATTTTTTCAACAAATCCCTTTATCAAATTCTTTTCTGCCTCGCAATAAGCACCGTCAACATAGGCAAGTCCCAATATCTCCAGGAGCACAATCTTCTTTGTGTGCATATCTGCCTGAGCAAAATAATCTGTTATTGTCTCCATCGGTACAACTTCAAATAACTCGACAGCGGGAAGCTGCATTTCATTGCAATATGCGCTGATCAGCTCTTTTTCTTTAGCTTCAAGCACATTATCCGCCTTCGCGACGTGAACACTTAAATTAAGGAACATTTTTCTTTCTTGATAACTCAACTGATTTAAAAACATATTTCTTCTCCATTCAATTAAATTTCTTCCAATAATTTATCAGCCTTGGCATTTGCATCCAAAATACCATTTACATTGACTTCACTTTCATCATCATTCTTACGGTTTTTCAGAACGAGTTTAACTGTGCACATCTCATAAAGCAACGCAACCAACAAAACAGTATTTTGCGTAATCAACTGCTCTTCGTCAGAAAAATCTTTCCACTGCACTTTGTTCTGTCCTATAACTATCTGCTCCAGTTTTTCCATGTGTTCTTTGTAGGAACATTCAACAGCAGAGAGTGTCTTTTTGAAATCTCCAGCGTACTTTTTCAGTTTTGAAAGATATTGACAGATAGCATCAACTTTTTCTTCTGTGCTGCAAGCCTGACGGTATGCTTCATCCGCCTTGTCAGATAAAGAACTCCCTGTTATACTGAAAATAACTCCTCCTACAAGCAGACCGACACCTAACGTTGCAGCTCCCAACAAAGTCGTTCCAAGGGCGATTCCTCCGCCGCCGGCAGCAATCGCTCCGCCGCCCAATGCAGCCAATGTCGCATTTGTTGCAGCCGCTCCGCTTAAAGAAGCTATCGCGGTTCCGGTAGAAGCAGTTCCGAGAGCTGTAACAGCTGCCGTTGTTGCACCGGCCGCGGCAAATCCGCCAAGAGTTCCGACTGCAGCCCCGCCGACACCGCCAAGCAGTATTCCTGCACCGACAGAAACATCTTTAAGATCTCCGGGCTCAAATTTGGGAATCGTTATACTGCCTTTTTGGAAATCGTGAAATTTAGGACGACCTTGAATTCTTTCGATTGTATCCGAGAATTTCTCGAAACTCTTTAAAATCAACAGTTCCTGCTTTCCTAAATCATCCATAAGTTTAAATGAAGACTCCTGATGATTTTTTAATTTTCTCAAAGCGTTGTTTTGTTTTGTCTCGGCAGATTTAATCGTGTCGTTGGCTTCGCTCATTTTAACAGCCCCGTTAATTCCTGCTCCGACACCAACTGCCGCAGCAATTCCTGCTCCAATTGCTAAAAAAATAGGAATTGGCATTTTTTCCTCCTTAAAATGACAATAAATCACTTGTTTTTTCTTTTTGCCTTTTGTTTAAGTCCGGCACAAACTTCATAATTTTTTGCATAATACTCCTCTTTTGACATTACCTCCTCAAAAAAACAATAACTCTCCTCAACCCTGCATTTAAGCGGTCTGTTTTCATAAATGCTGCACAAATTTCCGATTAAGTACCTGCATACTCCATTTCCGGAATCAAGGTCACCATATAAGTCAGACAGACCTAAATTTCTGCAACATTCTCCGCATTTATCACACTTAAAGCTCATTTTCTTTTCCCAAATTCCAGACAATTTTTGGAATTTGACATGAAAGTATTAAAATCACCCTCCCAAGGAAGTTCGAACTTCAATTCTTTCATCCATGCCATCAAAACTTGATTAAGGCTCTCTTCATTGCTGGCCGCGAGCATTTTTTTGCAAAAACATTCAAAAGCTTCAGCTTCATGCTTGAATGCTTCTAAATCTATGCTTTCCAGTTTTTCCAAATATTCGCTCATGGCTTCATTTATCAACTTGTAAGGTTGGGAAATACTGTCTATAAGGTTTTTGTATCTTATAACGAGTTCCTTTACTGCCATGTAAGCCAATTTGCCCCAGGCTATCAAATTGATCCTGCTGACAAACAGCAATGCATTACCTCCGGATCTTATAAAAGCATCCAATCCGTCAACCAGACACATTGCCGCCTGCCCCACCAAAAGCATAACTCTTAAATCGTCATGGTCGTTTGTCGGAATACACTGTTTCCAATCTTTTCCTGCATAAAAGTGCTTTTTCAGGGACCATATCAGTCTTATGAAGAGATCGTTTAGAACAACAGGAATTGCCATCGTCAATCCCCAGTTCAGATTATATCCCTCTTCAAAAGCCTTTGTGGCTATTTCGGCGATAGTATTTCCATCTATATTTCCGAAATTACAACCAAGAAAAAGTTCATAAAAAGGAATTGAGACACCGGAATTTTTGCCGCCTTTTCTTCTGACAGAACTTGAGCCAGCTAAATCAGATATAATATGCCCGATCCAATTCACAAAGCCGCAGAAAAATTTACTAACAGGATTACTTCCTTGTAAATATGGAACACTTCCACTGCTCTTTTTAGG
The DNA here is from genome assembly GCA_905235605.1 of uncultured bacterium. GTDB lineage: Bacteria > UBP6 > UBA1177 > UBA1177 > UBA1177 > UBA1177. Next base: position 8,634 of record CAJOMF010000017.1, on the reverse strand, counting down.
TTCCAAACGAATAAGTTTCCCGTTATCGATATATGATCCCGCATCTGTAAACTGGTCAATAATGGAAAAAATCAAGCCGAAAATATCCGGGGAATGTGATAAAGATAAAAGATGGTGGTTTTTAGGATTCATCCCCTTCAGCGTATTTTGACCTGCTTTTTTCAAGTCTTTTGCATATCTTGCATCGTAAGGAACAGGAAATGCCTGTTCCAAATAATTGATACACTGATCTAATGTTTCAGGACGGTTTCTGTTTTTAACTGAACGTTGATCAAATTCGTAAAAAACCTGTGCCGCCTTTTTTTCAAATGAGTCAACGCTTCCATTGACAGCACCCTCCAATACGCTTTTACCTGGAGCTCCGACAAAGAAAACGTCAACCAATCCTGCAATAACTCCGCAAGAAGCCGCTATTATATAGTCGTATTTATCACACTCTTCCCTTGTTTCCTTTACAGTGATAACATCGTATCCTGCAATCAAATATCCTTGGTATTCTTCTACTTTTCGTTCCAGTTCATACTTAACTGTCATATTCGATACATCTCCACAACAGTGTTGCCTGTGTTCTTTTTTTCAATCAAGGTGAAATCAATGAAAAATTTTGAAAAACATTTGATTTTATTAAGATTTTTCTTGACTTTTCGAGAAAAATCAGTATAATCTTCTGACTTCTGACTTCTGACTTCTGACTTCTGACTTCTGACTTCTGACTTCTGACTTCTGACTATAATCATGCTGTCTACATTATAAATCTACAAAAACCGGCGGCATTATACCCAAACCCATGAACAAAACAATAAAATCAGCAATAAAAACAAAACTTTTTATCATATTTGGGTGGGCATACAGTGCCCAAGGCGGGGAATTTCAGAAGTTTTCAGCTTGACTATTGTGAAGTCACTTTGCGAATACTTTTTTCGTATTTGTCAGGTAACGCGACTTTTTAGATGACAAATCTTCAAAGAGATAGCCTTTTTCGACAAGATTATCCAAGACGTTTTTTCTGAAATAAGTCGAAGGGTGAACACCTACATGTTCTGCAATTTCTGCAACAGTTCGACTTCCGTTAAAACAAAAAGCTAATATTTTCAAGTCGTTTTTCCCTTCAAGGATTGCATCGGCATAGACTTCGGGAACACTGTTTTCATCCACGATACCGCTGAAAGTGAGATTCGGCAGAACCAGCGTGAAAGAAGAGGCCGAAGAAGAGATGTAGGGCTTGTATTCATCCCCTTTTCCGGCGTAATCGTGTTCAATCTTGTCAAAACCGGAACCTTTCGACTCCATATATCTGCAAAATTCAAGAACCGAGCATATAACTTCGTTCCTGCGGCGCGGGATTATTGAAGAAATACGCGTTTCTTTCTCGATTTCACGCACTCCGAGCAAAGCTCCGGGAGAAGTTATTTCAAGGCGGTCTTTAAACATATTTATTTCTATCTGAGAGCCTGAAATGAAATAATTTCTGTGTGCAACGGCATTTACAACACCTTCGGTTATCGAACGGATCGGATATGAAAAATAATCGACCCGCCCTGTATCTTCCTTCCGATAACCGTTTATCGAATGGTTTTGTATGAATTTCGTAGCAAAAACAATGCTTTTGAGGATATTTCCGCTAAATTCTTCGCTTGCCAGAATAAGAGAACTCCCTTTTGTTGTTCCAGGCCAGAGCGTTGCCGTGATTTTGGTTCTTTCATCGGACGAATTGTCTTTAAAAAGCAGCGCGCCGCGTGAAAGCATTCTTCTATCCATAAAACCTATTGAAATCAAAGCCTTTTCCGTAAGTTCCGAATCAGTTTTTTCTTTATAAACCTTAAAAAGGTCATTGAAATCCTCACGTCTGAAAACGACATCAGTAAACGGCTGATCGAACGGATTGCTGTCACTCATCAGAATCAGATCACGGATCTGCTCGGAAGTCGCAAGAACTGTATTCCCGAAATTCCGCACATAAATCCCAAGAAGACCTTCTTCGTGCAGCGTAACCGGAAGCACTTTTGACGGCTCGACAACAACTTCGAGCACGAATCTTCCGCCGCACGGAACAGCGTTTATTTTGTAAGCCACAGCAGGTTCAAGACGCTGTTTGATCTGGCGGTGAATCATCAAAACCGTTTTGTCGGCAGTATTGTGATCCAGCGCAACGACCTTGTGTGTTTTGTTTTCAACACCGATAAAAAGGTGTCCGCCTTCGGTGTTTGCAAAAGCCGCAATCGTCTTCAACCAGCCGATTTCCTTACTCTTTCCAGACTCGGAAACACCTTCTTCAATAATCCCTTTGAACTCGTTTCTGGTGTCTTCGATATTGAGTCCTGGAATCAATTCATAAATAAACATTCTGCCTCCAACAAAATTACCGATAGGTATTATAGTCGCAAAAACAGAAGAATCAAGCAAAAAGTGAAGTAAACTTCATTCAACTTCACTCATTACTTCACAAAAACTTCACACAACTTCACAATTCAGTTCACTGTTTTGTGAAGTGGTTGCCTTTTATAAAATTAGTTTGTTGTCGTCATAAGCAAACAGCACGATTTTACACGAGAGAATGGGCATACAGTGCCCAAGGGATAAAATTTTTTATTTTTTGAGATTTTTATCGGGTCGATATTGACATTTTTGATATTTTAAGCAAAAATCGTTTGGAATCGTGCGTTTTAGCCGACAAAAATCGCTTGGAATCGTGCTGAAATCGCAAATTCAATCGTTTGGAATCGTGAGGATCAGTGATGAAACGTAAAATTTACAATGAGTTGGTTCGCTGGAAACAAGAGCGGCAGGGAAAAACTGCGGTAATGATTGACGGAGCAAGGCGTATCGGCAAAAGCTACATCGCCGAAGAGTTCGCCAAAAACGAATATAAATCTTATATTCTTGTGGATTTCAACCACGCAGACAAACGTCTTTTTGAGATTTTCGACAATTATCTCCAGAATCTTGATATGTTTTTCATGCAGCTTTCGGCTTATTACGGCGTAAAACTTTATGAACGGGATTCAATCATCATTTTTGATGAGGTGCAGCTTTACCCGCGGGCCAGAGCAGCGATCAAATATCTCGTTGCAGACAGGAGATACGATTATCTGGAAACAGGGTCGCTTGTCAGCATAAACCGTAATGTAAAAGACATTGTCATTCCTTCGGAAGAGCACAGAATCCCGATGTATCCCATGGATTTCGAGGAGTTTCTCTGGGCTTTTGGAGACGAAACGACTATGCCGTTCATAAAATACTGTTTTGAACACAAAATGCCGCTCGGACCGGTGCACCGCAAAACAATGGATCTTTTCCGGCAGTATATGATTGTCGGAGGTATGCCGCAGGCTGTGCTTGCATTTACTGAAACAAGGAATTTTGAAGAAACCGACATCGTAAAACGCGATATTCTTGCGCTCTACCGTGCTGATATTGAAAAATACGCTGTCGGCTACGAAAGCAAGGTTAAAAGTATTTTCGACTGGATTCCGGCTGAGTTGCAGCGTCACGAAAAACGTTTCAAACTTGCCGACATATCCGAAACAGCCAGATACCGAAACTATGAAAGCTCGTTTTTCTGGCTTTCGGACGCTAAAATCGTCAACATCTGCTATGCAGCCACAGAACCGACTGTCGGACTGAAAATGAGAATGGACAAACTCGCGCTCAAATGCTACATGGCCGACACAGGTCTGCTTATTTCCCACACTTTTGACGAAAAAATCATCGCTGCTGACAAACTATACAGCAGACTGCTGCTTGACAAACTGGAGATCAACAAAGGAATGCTGGTTGAAAATATTGTCGCTCAAATGCTGTGCGCATCGGGGCATAAACTATACTTCTACTCTTCCTACTCCAAAACAGAATCTTCCGAGCGGATGGAGATAGATTTTCTCATACAAAAGCCTGATCTCACAAACAGGCACAATATATCGCCGATAGAAGTGAAATCTACCACAAAATACACCACTTCATCCCTTGAAAAATTCTCTCACAAATATGCGGAGCAGATATCTCATCCTTGTGTCATTCACACATCGGACCTGCAGGAAAAGGACGGCGTTTTATACCTTCCGCTTTACATGACTCCGCTGCTTTAAGTTTTGAAAGATTGCCATTCGGTAATCTGGCTTTAAGATTTTCGGAGTTGTTTAGTGAAAATAAGACTCGGAATTTACAGAAAGAAGTTGACTTAACCCGGGGAGAGCATATAACTTCGTTTCTGCGGCGCGGGATTATTGAAGAAATTCTTGTTTCTTTCTCGATTTCACGCACTCCGAGCAAAGCTCCGGGAGAGGTTATTTCAAGGCGGTCTTTAAACATATTTATTTCTATCTGAGAGCCTGAAATAAAATAATTTCTGTGTGCAACGGCATTGTAAAAAGTGAAGTAAACTTCATTCAACTTCACTCATTACTTCACAAAAACTTCACACAACTTCACAATTCAGTTCGCTGTTTTGTGAAGTGGTTGCCTTTTATAAAATTAGTTTGTTGTCGTCATAAGCAAACAGCACGATTTTACACGAGAGAATGGGCATACAGTGCCCAAGGAGATAATAAAAAATCAGACTCTGTGAGTTTGCGACTTCTGAATGGTTCCGACAACCGCCTCAAGAAATCTCTGAACCTGACTTGATTCTTTGACTCCTGTTTTGCACCAGACGGCAAAATGTTCGCAGTTGTTGAACACAAGGTTGTAGTCGCCTTCTCCGAGCTGGCTTTTGGCTCTTTCGACAGTCTCTTCCGGCGAATAGAGGGTGAGTTCGTTGCCGAACAATTTTCTTAATGCGATTCCCACGATTCCTTCTTCCAACAAATCCAACAAACCAGGATTTTCAACATAATCGCGGTAAGCTTCGAAATCTACGACAAAAACATTCGATGCTCCGTTTTTGAACTGCGAGAGAGTTGCTCTGCGGACGCGGATATCGCCGCCGAAATCGCTCCCTTCATTGGAAAAATGGATAACCTTACCGCGTCCGGTGTATATGCCGTAATGGTCGTAAACCGCCGATCTGTGGACTCCGATTACATCGCCTTTTTTAAGTCCCGAATCAGAGACCGTGCGGATGAAATCACAGCTCTTTTTGCGGGATTTTTTTGGAATTATGGGACATTTTGCAATAATTGTCGGAGCAATAAGCTCTACCGGACTTTTTGTTCTGCCGAAACCACCGAAACCTGAACCAAAAATACTCATTTAATTCCTCCTGAAAATAAAAAATAAGCAATTACGCTACTATAAAGCGTTGGAAAAACCGTTTTTCCGAAAATTTTCGAAAAAAAAGTTTACGGAAGTGATTATAAACGCCTGGGTGGGCACATAATGCCCAAGGGTAAAAAATTTTTATTTTTTTGAGATTTTTTTCTTCCTGCTTGCCACATATTCACTGCGGAGCTCGTCGGTTTCTTCGAGAGAGCCGTTTCCGTTCTGGAGTTTTACCGCGCTTCTGAGAAAGCGTGCTTCGGCTGAATCTTCGTCAAGTTCTGCGTATTCGATCCAGAGAGGGTTCGGATGTCCGTGCCTGAAAAAGCCGTCTTCGGGCGAGAGAAAATCGACAGTTGTCGCAACATCGGTGAAATCGACGAAACCTTTAAGGTCGGTTTTTGCCCGTTTGTCGAAATTCCAGAACTCCTCGTCATCTTTGGGAGACCACATTATTCCGGTTTCAGGCTTTCTGTTTTTGAATCTTTTGTCGCAGACGGTGACGATGTCGCCTTTTCTGAAAGGATGAGGCAGCGTGACATAGTTTTGTTCGGCATAGACGCTGTCAGCCTCGTCTTTATTCTTCGGCTTGATGTAGCGGCGCAGGATATCGCGCTCGTACTCTTCAAACTGCCAGTTTATTTTCACTAAATATTCGCGTACCGCCTTTGACGGGATCATCGCGATGATCTCTTCATTTGTCGGGATTTTGCTTTCAGTCATTGAAGCCCCCTATTTCTTGCAGAACTTTTTATAGAGCGTTTTGATCCTTTCAAGCCACTTTTCGCGCAGAGCCGGCGGAGAAACGATCTCGCTGTCGGGCGAATACGAGAGGACTCTTGCCAGGATCTCCTTGTCCCGGTCGCCGACCGGAAGTGTTATCTCGAGGCATTTCCTGCCGTCAATAGTGCACTCTCTGACTTTCTGGTTTTTGTGCCAGATCTGGTTTCTCACGTAGTAGCAGGCCGGTTCGAAAATGCGGATCACGGCAGTTGAGGAGGTTTCCGACTTGAACATTCCGAAAGAGCCGTCGATATATCCGTCGAGTTCACGCTTCGTGACTGGATATTCGAATTTTTCGCTGCTCAATTCGCTTGAAAGGAAGCGCGAAAGAAGAAAAACGCGCAAAGCATTTTTTTTGCGGCAGAAGGCGATGACATACCACTTTCCGAGGTAATTCATAAGTTTCAGCGGCTCGATGACCCTTTCGCTCTCCTCTCCGTCGGCATTCAGATATCTTATAGAAACACACCGTTTCGTCATAAAAGAACCGAGGATATTCCTGAAATCTTTCATGTCCATCAGGTCGATATCGGATGAATCGTAGGAAATATGATCCATTATTTCGTCGAAATCGGGCGGAATGTAGCCCGAAATATTCTTCAGGATCTCGTCTGAAATCACCGGAACGTAGGGCAGACCGTCGAGTTTGAGCGACTCGCTGATCCGTTTTACGAAAATGTAGTAAAGCACAGCGTCTTCAAGCGAATCGAAAAGCATGTCGAACGGCGTTTCATAGACATATCCGCCGACACTCTGCCTGTATTTTATCGGCGCAGAAAGGAAATCGCGCATATATTCGATGTCGCGCTTGATTGTGTCAATGTGGACTTCAAAACGGTCCGAGACCTCCTTTCTTGTGACGAAACCTTTCGTTTTGATCATGTGATTGATGTAAACGATCCTTTCAAGATTTGACATTTTTTCCTCCTAAAACAACAAAAACGGGCAAATTATACCCGAGAGGTTGGGCGTATAATGCCCAAGCGAAAAATTTTTTAAAGAATTTTAAGATACAACAGCAAAAGTGGCGTGCCGTTTTTCGGTTTTGTCACGTCGGTATGAGAAGTAGCCTTCTCCGCAGAAAGTGCACTGCGAATTGTCGGTGATTTCCGCAACCCCGGTTTTTACAAGCTCGTTTTTTATCGCTGTTTTTAAATCGGCGTGAAGTTTTCCGTTAACATAACTCATTGGAATTTCTGCATTTTCAAATCTTTCGCGAAGTTCATCCCCTATTTCGAAGCAGCAGAGTCCGATTCCAGGGAAAATAATAGCCTCAATGTTTTTGCAGCCCATTTCAGCCATCATTTTCGCCCCTTTCGAGACGATTTTCTGCTCGGTCCCGCGCCAGCCGCTGTGGAAAACTCCTGCGATATTTGCAGTTCTGTCAAAAAGGAGGACAGGGATGCAGTCGGCTGTTCTGATGAGGGCGATCGATGGTTTTGTGATGATTATGCCGTCACCCTCGCCGTCGCCGTCAACAAAAATCGTATCACTGTGGATCTGATGAGGCCGACAGAGCGTGCTTAAACCGAACTTCTGCTTGAGTTCAGCCTCGATCTGTGCAATTTCAGCCTTTGCGTCGCGCTCTTTTATGAAGCCGTAGGATATCATTCGAAATCTTTCCTACCAAGTTTGTCGGCATCGACCGTTTTCTCACCTTCCTCGGTGAGAACTCTGATTTTTGTCTGGGCGTCTTCGAGATAGGTTTTTATCGAAACCGAGAGTTTTACACCTTCTTCGTAAAGCTTGACTGCATCCTCGATTTCAGGATTTTCGTTGAGTTTTTCGACGATTTCCTCAAGTCTTTTCATCTTTGAGGCTAAATTATTTTTCTTTTCCATTTTTTCTCCGTGTCCGCTTATTTCACAGATAAATATAATCGTTGAGAACCGGCTGCATCCCCTCTTCCGACATGTCTTCATACATTTTTTCGAGGCTGCGGCTGTCGTTGATCTCGAACTGTTCGTCGCCTTCGGCTGTATCGGAAAAGTCGCCAGCGTAGCGGCGGAAGGAGCTGTTGTATCTGACGTTTTTGGTTTAACATTCTTTTTACATGAGCAAAGCAATATCGAAGATAAGATCAACGCTATTGTCACAGTCTTTTTTAAATTCATTTTTTTCTCCTTGTTTTTTATATTAATCTATATCTCTGTCCTGACGCCATTTGTAGATGAACACCACACCGCCGCCTATCATCGCCACAACAATTATTGCTATCGCTATGATCAGCGGAAGCTTGCTTTCTTTTTCAGTCTCCATACCCTGATAATCTGTATAGTCACTGTTAATTCCGGGTTTGAAAACAACTCTTATATCATAATCCCGTGTGGTATCGCTTATTTCCATGAACAGCTTCCCCTTTCCGGAATAATCCGCAAAGGACTCGAGATACTTGCTGTTATGCTTCAGTTTAAAATAATCTGTTTCAAACTGCTCTATAGACGACCCGTTCACATATATTTTATCTATTATATGGTCGCTGTCAGCTCTTATATCAAGCACCAATCCTTTTTCGCCGCCTCCGAACCAGTAAAGATCGCGGTGTTCATATCCTTTGTTGTCCATTATTATGACATTACCTTTTACGACAGACGTATCTTTTGACGCTTTTTCGGCGGATACCGTCAGAAGGTACTCCGCTTCAAGCTTTCTTGTAAG